>PUOJ01000065.1 GCA_003552075.1 Bacteroidales bacterium | reverse complement strand
TAGAGCGGAAAACGGGACTCGAACCCGCCACCTACAGCTTGGAAGGCTGTCGCTCTACCAGATGAGCTATTTCCGCTTTAAAAAGTGGGGGGGGAAGGATTCGAACCTCCGAAGGCGAAAGCCAACAGATTTACAGTCTGCCCCATTTGACCGCTCTGGAACCCCCCCAGAGTATTTTGCTGAGCCGATGGAGGGATTCGAACCCCCGGCCAGCTGATTACAAATCAGCTGCTCTGACCAACTGAGCTACATCGGCAATCCCTGCTTTTTGCTTTCATTACCCTGCAAAAAGGTTTGCAAATGTACAAAAGATTTAAAACCTACCAAAAAAAACCAGTTTTTTTTTGAAAAAACCGCGGGGTAGGTTTTACATACCCTTCAGTTTTTCCTTGTGCTTTTTTACCTGACGCTTAAGCGCATCTACAGCGTTATCCACAGACTCCTCAAAAGTCCTGGCCTGCTTCTTTGCAAAGAGGTCATTTCCCGGGATCATCACGCGTATCTCGGCGATCTTGTTTTCATTGTTGGATGCAGCATCTACCTTTAGTGTCACATCACATCCAATTACACCATCAAAAAGATTGGACAGCTTTGCCGTCTTCTCCCTGATAAAATCTTCCAGTTTAACATCCGCTTTGAAATGAATGGAACTGATGGTTACTTTCATATTCTGTCCTCCAATGTTTACGCCTTGGGATGGGCTTGTTTATAAACACGCTTGATCTTTTCTATCGAATTATGGGTGTATACCTGTGTGGCCGACAAGCTGGCGTGTCCGAGCAGCTCTTTGATGGCATTCAGGTCAGCGCCCCTGTTGAGCATGTGCGTGGCAAATGAATGCCTCAACACGTGCGGGCTTTTCCTCGTTTTGGTACTCACCATGGCCAGATGCTTTTGCACTTTTCGGTGGACCCACACAGGGTATAGCTGCTTTCCCTTGTCTGTGACAAACAGATGGTCAGCGGGGCCTGTGCCAAAAAGCCTTGCCTTTTCCGTAAGATAGGCCTCATGCAACTCCAACACCTTGGCCAGCAAGGGAATGATACGTTGTTTGTTTCCCTTGCCAACAATCCGGATCTGTCCGGACCCTGCATCTACATGTTGATGCTGCAGGTTGATCAGCTCAGACAAACGGATGCCCGTGGAGTAAAAGATCTCTAGCATGAGCAGGTCGCGCAAGCCAGGGAACCCGGGCTCGAAATCGCCCTCCAGAAACAAATCACGTACCCTGTCCTCCTCGAGAAAAACAGGCAGCCGGTCTTCAGGTTTAAGCGACTTGATCTTCCACATGGGGTTTTTGTCAATCACCCCCTCCTTCTCCAGGTAATGAAAAAAAGAACGCAAGCAGGAAACCTTTCTGTTGAAAGTCCTTTTGGCCACTTTCTTGCTTGACAGGCTGGCCAGCCAGCTGCGGATCAGTGCAGCATCGACCTGCTGATATTCCTGAATCCCGAAGCTATGGGCCAGATAGGCTTCAAATTGTTTGAGGTCAGTACGGTAGGCATTGACGGTATGTGTGGCATATCGTTTAACCCTGGTGAGATAGTCCAAAAAACGATTTGAATGATGGCCCATATGAATGAAAAAGAAGAAACCTTTGCCTTAAAGATATGCCAAAAAAACAGCAATTGCAAAAATTTCTTCTTAAAAGCAAAGAACTGCTTCGGGGAAAATACGCACCCTTAAAAGCAGGGTGCGATGCATAAAGGCTTATCCCTCCTGCTGGTCCTTAAGCTTTTGGATGTATATAGCTTTCAGCTTTTCCTCACGCTTCTTCACCGAGGGCTTGGTATACTTCTGCCTGTCTCTCAGCTCCCTGAGCACACCCGTTTTCTCAAACTTGCGCTTCATCTTCTTCAATACCCGGTCGATGTTTTCGCCTTCTTTTACAGGAACAATGATCATGCTTACCTCTTTCTTTTATCTGATTATTAATTAAATAGACACATGTCAGCGTCAAAAGCGGATGCAAATTTACGAAGCTTTTGCTAAAAAACAAAAATTTGTGTCATTATTGTCCGATGCTCCGGTCCAGAAAATCAGTCATCAGCCTGTAGAGATGCAAGCGGGCCGGGCCGGTGAAGATGGCATGGTCGTGATCCGGGTAAATCATCAGCTCAAAATCCACACCAGCTTCAATGAGGGCATCTGCCATCTCAATGGTGTGCTGATAGTGCACATTGTCATCGGCAGTGCCATGCACCAGCAGGTAATC
This sequence comes from Bacteroidales bacterium, assembly GCA_003552075.1. Classification (GTDB taxonomy): domain Bacteria; phylum Bacteroidota; class Bacteroidia; order Bacteroidales; family UBA7960; genus PUPG01. Next base: position 4,591 of record PUOJ01000065.1, on the reverse strand, counting down.
ACCCTTGATCTTATCCACGTGGTTGATTGGGGAATTGTCATCATATCCATCAGGATTTTCCTGGGGCGTGCGCATATACCTTTCCGTATAGATGGTGTCATAATATCTCCAGCTTGTCACAGGGGCCACGGCAATGGCAGCGCTGAACACATCTGCTCCTTTGGCCAGACAGAGAGAAGAAAGATAACCACCATAGCTCCATCCGAAAATGGCAATGCGATTGGCATCGATGTAGTTTTGTTCGCCAAGATACCGGGCCGCCTCAATCTGGTCGATGGTCTCGTATTTGCCCAGTTGCAGATAGGTCATTTTACGGAACTCTTCTCCCCTGCCGCCTGTACCACGGTTATCTACCGTGACGACGATATACCCCTGTTGGGCAAGCATCTGGAACCACACGCCATTGAAGGTGTTCCAGTTATCTACAACTGCCTGATGGCCAGGTCCTCCATATACATACATCAACACCGGGTATTGGTGGTCAGGATCAAAATCGTCGGGACGTATCATCTGGCCATTCAGTGACACGCCTTCACTGGTAGTGAAACTGAAAAACTCAGGTTCCACAAAACCATGGTTTTCAACCCGGTCAACCAATTCGGCATTGTCCTCCAGGATTTCTACCAGGCTTCCGTCCGATTCATGTATGCTGTAAACGGGAGGTGCGGATGCCGTAGCGTACCTGTTGATGAAAAAGCGAAAGCCCTCACTGAATGAAGGGCTGTGTGTCCCTTCGCCCCTGGTAAGCTGCGCCACGTCCTCTCCATCCAATCCAACGACATATAAATGGTTGGTCAGCGGAGAGTCTTTCCTCGCCATGTAATACACCTTCCCTTCATCTTCATCTACACCAAGGAAGCGCTGCACATCAAAGTCTCCTGTGGTTACAGGCATCATTTCACGGGCGTCCATATCATACAAATAAATATGCGTATAGCCATCTTTCTCACTGGTGATGACAAAGTGCTCCCCGTCATCCAAGTATGTAAGGTCGTCAGTGACACGCACATAATAGCGGTTGGTCTCTTCATAAAGCAATTCCTTCTCTCCTGTAAAGGCATCTGCTAGGAAAATCTCCAAATGGTTCTGATGCCGGTTTAATCGCTGAAAAGAGAGCAATCCGGGATCCTTTGTCCACTTGATGCGCGGTATGTATTGGTCGGCTTTTTCGCCGGTATCGATTTCGATGGTCTCCCCGCTTTCCATGTCATACATGTGCAGGGTCACGATGGCATTCTCTTCTCCTGCCTTTGGATATTTAAACCGGTATTCTTCCGGATATAGCTGACCGTATTTCATCATCACAAATTCCTTGACGTGGCTTTCATCAAAGCGCATGAAGGCAATGTGCCGGCCATCAGGTGACCACTCAAAGCCCTTTGTCAGGTAAAACTCCTCCTCATATACCCAGTCGGTGGTGCCGTTGATGATGTGGTTGTATTCCCCATCCGTGGTCACAGCGTATTCTTCCCCGCCCTCAAGTTCCTTCACATAGATGTTGTTTTGCCGCACAAAGGCAATGTGCCGGCCATCGGGTGAAAAATCGGGTAAACGCTGGGTGGTGCCTTCTGACAGTGGAATAAGCACCTCCTGTGCGATGTCCCACACATGATATTCGGCCCGTCTGGACCGGCGATAGATGGACTCCTGGTTAACCCCCACCAGCAGCATTTCCTCTGCAGGACAGAAAGTGTAGGTGTCAATACGCAGGGCATTCCCATCTTCATCCTCCAGGTGGCCTTCGGTAGAAAAGATCCGTTCCACAAACTCACCGGTCTCATACTGGTACACATCAATATGGGTGTCATCGGTGATCAGGGTATAATGCACGCCATCCTGCATGGATTTTCCCATGGTGATGGTTTGTGGCACAAAATGCCTTTCCATCCAAAGCTTTTCAAGTGTGATCTCTTCGTTGGCAGCAAATGCAGCCGTACTCAAAAACAGCGCGGCTAACAGGAACAATGTGTTCGGTAATATTTTTTGCATGGGTTTGTTGTTTAATTATAGTATGTGGAAATGAACATTTTTCAGGGCTAATATCTAAAAAAAAAATGATACCATCTGTTGATATCAGTAATTTGCATACCTCCCGGCCGATGGCAGGGTTAACCTGCATTGTTAAGCTGCCTGATATATCAGGTACTGTCAAAAAAGGAAAAAGCCGCGCGTTTCTGGGGAGTGCATCATGCAGCACAGGTTGCACGCACTCAATAAGGATAAAAAGCATCTTCAATGTGATTGAGCTGATGCTTGTCTCCCTGGATCAGCACTGACAAAATGTCGAAACGCACAGCCTTATCGATGCCCTGGCTCATGACATAGTGGTTGGCTGCCTTAATCAGCATTTTTTGCTTTTGGCGGGTAACAAAGGTTTCCGGCTGCCCGAAGTGGGATGTCTTCCTGGTTTTCACCTCGGCGATTACCAGGGTTTCTCCTTTCATCGCAATGATGTCAACTTCCTGGTGGTTTGACTGCCAATTGGTTTCAAGTATGACATACCCATTGGCCGCCAAGTGAGCCCTTGCAAGCTCCTCTCCCATTTTACCGGTATCGTGCGCATCCGCCATAATAAAGTGCTTCAAATTGCAAATAAGTGCAGGCGCAGGCCTGGCAAACTGTATGAACTGTATTATGCAGGCATGGCAGATTCCGTAAGGTTAAAAGTATAGTACTCCATGATGGGGTTCGCCAGTAATTTTTTACAAGCGGTATCCACCTTCCGTTCAGCGTCCTCTCTGTCTTTTGCTTTCACATCCAGGCTGATATGTTTACCTACCCTTACATTGTCGATCTCTGGCAGATCCAGGTTCTTCATTGAAGCAGTGATGGCTTTGCCCTGGGGGTCAAGCAATGCTTTCAACGGCATGATGGTGATCTCGGCGTGGTATATCATCGGCGTCAGTTTTTGGTTGATGCCACTTATACTTTGGTTTTCGGCTTGCTGCTCATGAAGTCGCCCAAAGGTTATCAATGACTGACAAAATTATGTAAAAAATGAGAAAGAGCGGGGCTGCGGCGAGACCAAAAGTTATCAACAGCAACACGCAGCCGGCTAAAAATATATATCGAATGCGGTTTTCTGCCCATTTCAGGCTTTCTGTCTTGAGTGAGAACATGTTTACCGGGGCCACCAGCAGCAGTGCAAGCACCAGAGACAATATCAACATAGAAGGGAAATGGCTTGTAGCGGCAACCAGGGCGCGGTGTATCACATGCTCCGTCGCAGCATATTCCAGCACGAAAGGGATGGAAGCAATCAACAGCGCATTGGCCGGCGTGGGAAGTCCCACGAAGTGTGTGTGTTGTCTTTCATCCGTGTTGAATATTGCCAGCCGCAGGCCCGAGAACACTGCGATCAAGAAAGCCAGCATGGGCCAAACAAAAATGCTGCTTTCGGGGTTAACCCTATAGAGCGAAACGACCAGGTATTGATACATGATGCAGGCAGGCGCAACTCCGAAGCTCACAAGGTCGGCAAGCGAGTCGAGCTGTTTGCCTGTTTCTGACCCGGCCTGAAACCAGCGGGCTATGGCTCCATCCAAAAAATCAAGTATTGCGCAAGCCAGGATCAGGAGAGCCGCTGGAGCCAGCAGACCCTCAAATGCAGCCACAATGGCGGCACATCCTAAAAATAAGTTGATCAACGTGATGGTGTTCGGGATCATCTTCATCTGCCAGGATTTTTTATGAAAAAGAATGATTTTGAGCGTGCTCCGTTAAAGGAGAAAGTATACCGGATATTTGAAAGTGGGAAGCCCCTTGCTGACCGCCGTTTTTTATACTTTCAGATCCGCTTGTATGCCCTGCATGATTTCTATGCGGAGATCTGGTATATTCCCAGCACCAATAAGATTGACCGCATACACACCCTCGAGCTCCATGAGGTACTGCATATTTATGACAATCAATTCGACATTTCCGGTTTATTATGATAAGGGCAAGATGCACGCCGGGTCAACCTGACCCTGTCTTCGTGCATCTTGCTCTCCAGGCCTGCTTCATTTTCGATTTCTTTCTGCGCGCGGTCTCCCAGATGCAGCTTACCGGGCAACCCGGGAGTACCAGACTTTATAAAAACCGGTCGCAAGCCCTGCTATTCCTTCATTACCCTGATTCGTTCACAACACATGCCATCAAACGCAAATCCTTTGCCATACAGGCAGTAACGAGTCAACAGCTTCCGGAACAAAATCAGGCCATGCCATGCAAATTACGGTGCACGGTCCGGATATGGCGGTATGGGGTGAATCTTCTGGTCGTAGTCTTCCATGCGCTCGAGTGCCTCTTCAATGGCCCGGTTCAACTGCTCATCGATTCCTTCAAACTCTTTGGCCGGATCATTTTCCACAATAATATCAGGCTCCACGCCAATGCCTTCAATGATCCATTCCTCACCATGGATGTCGTAAGGCGCAAATTCGGGTTTCTGCAGGGTGCCGCCATCAATGAATGGCAAGGAACCGCGAATGCCAACCACTCCTCCCCAGGAAGTCGTTCCGATAAGGGGGCCAAGGCCAAGTTTCTGAAACTGGTATGGAAACAGGTCCCCATCAGAAGCAGAATACTTGTCGATCAGACACACTTTGGG
>PUOJ01000159.1 GCA_003552075.1 Bacteroidales bacterium | reverse complement strand
TGCAGGATGGATCCAAAGCTTTACTTCACGAAAAGCAACTCCCGGTACTTTGGCACCGACCACATTTCGTCATCTATGAGAATTTCCAGTTTATCAATGTGGTATCGGATTTTCTCCAGAAAGGGAAGCACCCTGAAGCAATATGCATGTGCTCTTTCGGCACTGTCATCAATATTGTTAGCCTCTTTGCGTGCCTGGATCATTTTGCCCAGGTCGCTCTTGATGCTGATTATGTGCTCAGATATCTTTGAAATGGTATGAACTTGCAGCTCAGCCTGTTCTTTGAATTGCTTTTCTGAAAGAATCTCTTTAAGCCCCCTGACGTTTTCGACCAGCACATTCTGATACCGCGTCGCTTTCGGAAGAATGTGATTGCCGGCCAGATCACCCAATACGCGCGACTCAATTTGCAATACTTTCGCATAGTTTTCCATCCTGATATCATATCGTGCGTGCAACTCTCTTTCAGAAAGGATATTGTTTTCAGTAAAGAGTTGAATGGTCTTGTCAGACACGTAATACGCCATTGCTTCCGGTGTGGTTTTCAGGTTTGGCAGGCCTCGCTTTTCGGCTTCCTTCACCCATTCTTCACTATAATTGTTGCCTTCAAAAAGAATGTGTTTCGACTCCTTAATGTATTTGCGAAGTATCCTGAAGATGGCCTCATCTTTGTCTACTTGCTGAGCCATCAGGGCATCAACTTCTTTTTTGAACTTCCTGAGCCTGTCGGCCAGTATGGCATTCAGCACAATCATGGAAGGAGCGCAGTTGGCTGAGGACCCTACTGCCCTGAATTCAAATTTATTTCCAGTGAAAGCCAATGGAGAGGTTCTGTTTCGGTCGGTATTGTCTAAGATGATCCGGGGTATTTTGCCAATATTCAGCTTCAATTCCGTTTTCTCATCAGGAGTCATTTTCCTGTTTTTTACCTTTTTTTCGATCTCCTCAATGACGGCACTTAACTGCTTTCCAATAAACATGGACATGATCGCGGGAGGTGCTTCATTGGCGCCCAGGCGGTGGTCATTACCGGCTGAGGAGATGGCTGCACGAAGCAGTCCGGGATGCTCACTCACCGATTTGATGATGTTAATGAAGAAAGTAAGAAACAACAGGTTGGTTTTGGGCGTGTGTCCGGGGCTTAAAAGATTTTTGCCGGTATTGGTGGCCAGCGACCAGTTGTTGTGCTTGCCTGATCCGTTGACCCCTGCAAACGGCTTCTCATGAAACAGCACCCTGAAATGATGTTTTCTTGCGACCTTGTCCATCAGCACCATAGCCAGCTGGTTATGGTCGATGGCCAGGTTGACCTCCTCATATACAGGAGCCAGTTCATATTGACTGGGAGCAACCTCATTATGACGCGTTTTTGCAGGAATGCCAAGTTTCCAGGCTTCCGTTTCAAAATCTTTCATGAATGCTGATACCCTTTGCGGGATAGAGCCAAAGTAGTGGTCCTCCATCTGTTGCCCCCTGGCCGGTGCATGTCCGTGCAAGGTGCGACCGGTAAGGGTGAGGTCAGGTCTTGCATAAAACAGCGCCTCATCCACCAGGAAATATTCCTGCTCCCATCCCAGTGTCGGATACACCCTGGTAATGCTTCGGTCGAACATCTGACAAACCTCTACGGCAACCTCATCAATAAGTCCGATGGTCTTTAGGAGCGGGGTTTTAAAGTCAAGCGCTTCACCGGTATACGCAATAAATATAGTCGGGATGCAGAGTGTGCCATCCATGATGAATGCAGGTGATGAAGGATCCCAGGCGGTATAACCCCTTGCCTCGAAAGTGTTTCTCAGCCCACCGCTGGGCAGACTGCTGGCATCCGGCTCCTGTTGTACCAACTGGGAACCATCAAAATATTCTATGGAAGCATTTTGTTCAACTGGCGTGAAAAATGCATCGTGTTTTTCAGCTGTAGCGCCATTAAGCGGTAAGAACCAGTGAGTATAATGGGTGGCACCCTTGCTTATGGCCCAGGCTTTCATTGCCGATGCCACATGGTCGGCAATGCGTTTATCCATCAGCGTCGATTTATCAGCAGCCTCGGCTAACTGTTTGTAAAGGTATTCGGGCAAATAATCGCGCATGGCCTTGTAGGTGAATACCATGCTGCCAAAATATTCCGACACTTTGGGCGGGATGTCAAAGCGCTCCGATTCCCTGTGAGCAAGCGCTGTTTTAAAAGCTTCAAATCGAATGTTCATTTCAAAAAGTTTTATTTTTTACTAATACCCCCATCATTGAACAAATACAAGGTGCAAATTTATTAATTTTTTTATTGTTATAACATAAATCAAAGGGGGTGTTGTCAAATTTTGTGCTTTTTAGAAAAAGATAAAACATGCAGCTGGATAATTCCAGGATAATTCACCAAACAAAAAAGCAAATTAGTTACAACAACAATAATCATAAAAAAGAAAAAATAAAAAATTTAGCAAGAAACAAGTGCCATTTTATACATTTTTTTGGCTTTTTACAGAAATTTTTCTTAAGTTTACAAATACCTTAAATAAACGTTTAACCAAATCATTGGCCATGAAACAGCTATTTGCTTTGTTATTGCTATGCATCCCCTTGCTCATACAGGCCCAGCACGGCTTTGTGTTTGCCGGGGGAGATGCCACAGACGCAAGTGGCGCTGTAAGTTATTCTGCCGGACAGGTTTTCTTCCACACCTTTTCATCTGGTGATGGTGCATTGGCAGAAGGCCTGCAGCAGCCCTATGAGATCTCCACCGTAACCAGCATTGAGGAGGGCGAAGACATCGAATTGCGCTTCTTGGCCTATCCCAATCCGGTGAGTGACATGCTGTACCTGGATGTGAAAGATGCGGAAAGCAAGCACCTGCAATACCAGCTGCTGGATGTTAACGGCAGGATTGTCCGGGAGGCAGGCATTGAGGATGTGCAGACCTTTATCTCCATGCGTGCCCTGGATCCTGCACTGTATTTTTTAAGGATCACCCATGAAAACCACACGATCAAAACATTCAGCATCTTAAAAACCCATTAGCCATGAAAAAAACAACCACATTTTTAAACCTGTTACTGATTGCCGTGCTGGTGACAGCACAGGTCCCCCATCGCATGAGTTACCAGTCTGTGATCCGGGACACGGACAATAACCTGGTTGCAAACCAGGAAGTCGGGATGCAGATCAGCATCCTTCAGGGAGCTGCCGACGGCACGGCCGTTTATGTAGAGCGGCATTTCCCCGCAACCAATGCCAACGGCCTGGTATCTTTGGAAATCGGCGGTGGCACCGAAATATCCGGGAGCTTTGAAGAGATAGACTGGGGTGCTAACATGTATTTTATCAAGACAGAGACCGACTTGCAGGGCGGGGCAAGCTATACCATTGCGGGGGTGAGCCAGGTGCTCAGCGTGCCTTACGCCTTGCACGCAAAAACAGCGGAAACGGCCACCGAAGGCCTGGAAGAGATCGACCCGGTGTTTACTGCCAGTCCTGCCGCTGACATTGAAGCCACGCACATTAACAATTGGGAGGAAGCCTACTCCTGGGGCGACCACGATGGGTTATACCACAGCATCGACTGGAACCCGGCCTGGGACGACATTGAAGACAAGCCGGACATTGCGGATCTGGCAGAGGTGGCGACCTCTGGCAGCTATGAAGACCTGATCGATACGCCGGAACTCAATTTAGCCGATTGGGACAAAGCCTACTCCTGGGGCGACCATGCCCTGGAAGGCTACCTGACTGATGAGGATGACCCCATGTTTACAGCAAGTCCGGCTGCCGGCATTGAAGATACGCACATTGCCAACTGGGACGATGCCTTCTCCTGGGGCGATCATGCCGTAGAGGACTATATCACCGAAGAGACCGATCCCCTGTTTGCCGCAAGTCCCGCTGCCGGCATTGAAGACACTGACATTGACAACTGGAATGATGCGTTTGACTGGGGAGACACGGTGGAAGACCACATTGATGATTGGAACGAAGCCCACACTTGGGGCGATCACGCAGATGCTGGATATATTACCGGGGATGAGGATGCCGTCATTCACGGACTTACTGTGGGAAGGGGCAGCGGCGCAATGGAATCAAACACTGTCCTGGGCATAGAAGCCCTTATTGATAACACCACAGGTGAGTATAACACTGCCATCGGATCACATGCATTACATTTTAACACTACAGGCGAAGGCAATACAGCCCACGGATCTGTGACACTTTACCATAACACCACAGGCGAACTTAACACCGCTGTCGGAGCAATGGCCCTTTCCTTTAATAAAGAAGGAAATGATAACACAGCCATCGGGGGGGGAGCCCTTTTGTTAAACTACACCGGCGATAAAAATACAGCCCTTGGCCTGGAGGCACTCAGAACCAATATAGCAAACAGTAAAAACACGGCCATAGGTTATCACGCCATGCGAAATGCCAACAATACAACTTCCGGGGGTAGTACATTCAATACTGCTGTGGGATATAATGCCCTTATTGGCAGTTCAGACCCAGCAAACAATACAGGATTAGCAAATACGGCTATCGGTGGCCTTTCACTTGAATCCAATCAAATTGGAAATTTCAATACCGCCCTTGGAGCAGGAGCCCTAAGCGATAACACAGAAGGCCATGGCAATACGGCCACAGGGCTAAACGCCCTTTTACTGAATACCACAGGCAATGGAAATACAGCCATCGGATATATAGCTGGCAGTGCACATACCAACATCAGCTATGGCACATTTATTGGGATGTCAGCTAATGCTCAAAACGACAATGCCACCAATGTGACAGCCATTGGATACCAAGCCATAACCACAGCCAATAATATGGTTCGCATTGGCAACAGCAGCGTTGGCAGCATTGGTGGTCATGTTAACTGGACCAATGTCTCTGACGAGCGCTATAAGCGCAACATTGAAACGGATGTAGCAGGACTGGAATTCATCCAGCAATTGCGCCCAGTAACCTATAATCTGGAAACAACTGCTTTATCAAATCATTTAGGAGAAACCAACTCAATGGATGAACATGGCGATCTTTTTGCCAACGCAAGTGCAGCCGACATTCAGGCAAGGAAGAAAAAAATGGCCATACGCTATACGGGTTTTGTGGCACAGGAGGTGGACGCAGCGGCAAAGGCTGTTGGCTATGATTTCAGTGGTGTAGACGCACCACAAAACAAAGAAGGATTATATGGGCTTCGTTATGCCGAATTCGTGGTCCCACTGGTGAAAGCCGTGCAGGAGCAGCAGGAGATGATTGACAAACAAGAGCAAATGATACAGCTGTTGTTAAACCAGGTAGAAGAGCTGCGGTCATTGGTGGAAGAATAAATCATGAGGCGTGCACCGGTTACACGGTTTCTGGTGTCCGGTGCAAACGCCTCAGCAGTTCTTCAGCAGCTTACAGCTCACCTCGTTTTCTGATTCTCGCCCCTGCTCGAAGTCCTCAAAGTTTTGAAGGGTAGTCCTGGTGATCTCTTGCAGGCTTTCATTGGTAAAGAAGCCCTGGTGTGCAGTGATCAGCACGTTGGGGAAAAGCATCAGGCGGGCGATCGTGTCATCGCGGATGATCAGTTCGCTGAGGTCGCGGAAGAACAGTTTTTCTTCCTCCTCATACACGTCGATGGCCAGCGACCCCAGGTGGTCATTTTTCAGACTTTCAATGACAGCGGCGGTATCCACCAGTTTGCCGCGGCTCGTGTTCACCAGCATCGCACCCTTTTTGATCTTTTCCAGGGAAGCGCTGTTGATGAGATGCTTGGTATCCGGTGTAAGCGGGCAATGCAGGCTGAGGATGTCGCTGTTGGCCAGCACCTCATCAAAGGACAAATATTCCACACCCAGCTTCTCCATCTCCTTTACGGGATACTTGTCATAGGCAATCACCCGGGCTCCAAAGCCCCGGGCGATCCGGATGAATGCCTGGCCGATTTTGCCGGTACCCACCACACCGATGGTCCTGCCGTGGATGTTAAATCCCGTGAGCTTATCCAGGGAAAAATTGCCCTCACGCACCCGATTGTAGGCCTTATGGGTTTTACGGGCCAGGGTCATGATCAGCGCCATGGCGTGTTCGGCCACTGCCTCCGGCGAATAGGCAGGCACACGCATCACCCGGACACCATGTTCCTCTGCGGCCTTCAGGTCCACATTGTTAAAGCCCGCACAACGCAGGGCCACGAGCTTCACATCCATCTCAGAAAGTGCCTTCAGCACCTCCCGGTTCACCCGGTCGTTGACAAACACGCACACGCCATCAAAACCGTTTGCCAGCTTCACCGTGTTCTTTTTCAGGCGGGTTTCAAAAAATTCAAACTGATGTTGTTCGGAAACGTTTTCAAAAAAGCGACGGTCATATGATTGTGTGGAGAAAAAAGCGATTTTTGCCATGGCCCTGGTCGTTATTGGTTGTTGAATTGTTACTGGATGTACAACGGCTAAACAAACCAGGCAGTACTTTTGTTTTTTTAAGCGAGCCAAAGATTGATTCATTTCAGCCCTTATCCCTATGTCAGACGGACTGCTTGCACTCCTGGCCTTCATGCCCATCTTGACCATCCTGATACTGATGGCGGGATTCCGTTGGCCGGCAACCCGGGCCATGCCCGTGTCATTTGCCATTACCCTCGTCCTGGCCCTGTCCATCTGGGGCATGCCTGCGAACTGGGTCGGTGCCGCCATCCTCAGCGGACTGGCGATTGCGGCGGACATCCTGCTGATCGTGATGGGCGCGCTGGCGGTGCTGTTCACCCTCCGGGAAAGTGGAGCCATTGCAGCCATCAACAAAGGGTTTACGAGCATATCGCCCGACAAGCGCGTGCAGGCCATCATCATTGCCTGGCTTTTTGGCAGCTTCCTCGAAG
>PUOJ01000139.1 GCA_003552075.1 Bacteroidales bacterium | reverse complement strand
TCCTGGTGTGTTGTTTTGTGCCGCTTTGCAATGCATAAAACAGGTAAACTTTTGTAGATTTATATATATGTTTATACAAACATACCAAATAATTGTTTAAAACCAAAATAATTTTCAGGGGTGTTGTTCTTGGAAAGAATACCTATGCAATGCGCGAGTGCAGAAAGGCTTACAGGTGGAAGGTACAAAAAGAGAGCCACGCACAATGTTGGATGATTGCGTGGCTCTGAAATATATTGCGTTTATTTGCTGTTGGCTTTCACCGTGGCATACACAGCGGTATCCGGCGAGCGTGCATTGGTGATCTAGTCAATCTCATCATTCTCAATCCTGATGCAACGTACGCTGATTCCGTTTCTTTCATCTGGTGAAGTGAATGAAACGATGTTACCCTTATCATAGTATATGGTTCTGATCTGCGCTGAACCTGATTCTACCCACCAGCGACCGCTTGAGCCAATAAAGCCGAAGCTGCCATCGGCACGACGAAGGCCGGCAGGAAGTGCAGAAAAGCCAAAGTCATCAGTGCCATAATTATCGGCGTCTGCATCCCACCTGGGGTGCACCTCAGTATCACAATTTACTCCTGCCGGTGAGTCTACCTGCCTGCAAGATTTTAGTGCATTGCCTGCTCCACCGACTTCATCTTCGTTATCATATCCCTCCTCTTCAAGATGTGCCAAAAGGATGTTCCAGTCATCTTCATTGGGCACCCGCCATCCTTCAGGGCAAAGCTTGCCGCTTTCCACTGCATACCAGTTGTAGAGCTTGCCATAGGCATCGGCCATTTCCTCATCAGACCCTATGCCGTCGACATCCTCATGAGGATAGATGGCATAAGCCCCATCGGTAGCAGTTTCCCAATCTGATGCACTTAGACCTGTGTCAATTTCTGATCCGTCATTATAATGAGTTACCCTCAGGTTTTCGGTCATCCAGGTTTGCGTTCCAATGCCTACAATGTTGTACCTGTTGCCATCGATGTCTTCTACAATGATATCCATTTCTGCTTCCAGGGTTTCAATCCGGTCCAGCAGCAGGTCAATTTTTTCTTCCAGCAGATCCACATAGGCCTTGGTGGCAGCGTCCTGAGCAGCTGTCGGGTCTGCCAGGTTCTCAATCCTTTCTTCATTGGCATCATTGCCAAGGGCCAGGACATCAGCAAGCGTTTGTGTTTCTTCGGTCAGATAATCTGCATCCGCATGATCTCCCCAGCCAAATGCATCGTCCCAATTAGCAATGTCATCTTCTTCAATGTCAGCGGCGGGGCTGGCGGAAAACAGGGGATCTGTCTCTTCAGTCAGATAATCTTCCGCTGCATGGTCACCCCAATCAAATGCTTCGTCCCAGTTGTCGATGTCATCTTCATCAATGTCAGCGGCGGGGCTGGCGGAAAACAGGGGGTCAGTCTCTTCGGTCAGATAATCTGCATCCGCATGATCTCCCCAGCCAAATGCATCGTCCCAATTGGCAATGTCATCTTCTTCAATGTCAGCCACGGGACTGGCGGAAAACAGGGGGTCAGACTCATCGGTCAGGTAGCCTTCCAGGGCATGATTGCCCCAGGAGAAGGCTGCATCCCAGTCAATGATGTCGCTGGTTTCAATGGCAGCCGCAGGGCTGGCGGAAAACAGGGGGTCGGTCTCTTCTGTAATGTAGTCTGCCTGGGTGTGATCGCCCCAGGAGAAGGCCGCATCCCAGTCATCGATGTCGCTGCTTTGAATGTCGGCGGCGGGGCTGGCGGAAAACAGGGGGTCGGTTTCCTCTGTCAGGTAGTCTGCCAGGGAGTGATCGCCCCAGGAGAAAGCCGCATCCCAGTCATCGATGTCGCTGCTTTGAATGCCGGCTGCGGGACTGGCGGAAAACAAGGGGTCGGTTTCCTCTGTCAGGTAGCCTTCCAGGGTATGGTCGCCCCAGGAGAAAGCCTCATCCCAGTTTGAAATGTCGATCAGCGAAATGTCGGCAGCGGCGCTGGCTTCAAAGACAGGATCTGTCTCCACGATCTCTTCCGTTAATCCTTCAGCCGTTATGGCATGAAAAGCATAAGGAACTGTTAATAGCTGGCTTGTTCCTGAAATGCTATAGTTGGTTCCGCCCTGGGGGTCAACTTCCGTGCGGATGAAAAAAGTGCCTTCACTCCAGTCAATGTCATCCATGCTCCCTGATACCACCGTGCCGTCACCGACTTCCAGGGACGCCAGGCCGTTGTCATTGGTTGTGACGAAATGTTGTTCAACATATACTGTGTTTCCGTCCACTCTTTTCTGGATGCTGATTCGCATCCCCACCTGGGCATTGGTGACCAGGTTGTTATCTGCATCCCTCACCACGGACTGGTAGCTTATGCGTTGCGGCACCTCTGCCGTCAGTATGCAGGCAAGCAAAAGGGAGCTTAAAAATGTAAGTAACTTTTTCATGGTTATTGGCTTTTTAGGATTCGGAATGTTTGAATTGTTTTGTTTCCTTTGATGATCCGCAGGAAATAGACTGCAGGATCCAACTCACGCATGGAGATGGCTGTTTGTGCGTCCAGGATGTCTGCCTCCCTGAGGAGTTTTCCGGTAAAGTCTAAAAGCTGGTACTGCAGATCCTCTTTTTCACCATCTTTCACGTCGAGTGTCAGCATGTCACTCACGGGATTGGGATAAGCAGAAAGAAGCAGTTTCATGTCTTCTGCCTCTCCAATACTGGTTACAACGGAAATTTCATAGGGTTGCTGCAGACCTTCCGATATAGCCCCTTCCACACCATTGATGGTGTGATAAAAGACTTGTCCGACGGAAAAACTTACAGCACCGTCATTGCCTGCTGCATCACCGGCGGCGGATACAACGCCTTGTTGGGCCATGACGGGCATAATACCTGCAGCCAGTATCAGCGACAGGGTGATCAGAATTTTGGATGGTAGCATACGCATGCATTTATCATGGTGAATGATTGGCATCCAACATGCCTGGTTGTGTTTATCGCCCGGATGTTGGTCTGCTTTTGAAGAAAGATTTTGTTTTATTTGAGGGGCAAAAATAGGAAATGAATACATCATAGGCAAGAACCATCGTTTACGGCGCTTTTAATCTCCTGCAAAACAGCTTATGCCAGAATGGGTTTCTTTTATGTCAAGCAGGCAGCGGGGAAAACCAGGTCTTACATTATGTTTTTTCTGTAAAAACAAAATATGTATTTTTGTGCTTGCTTGTATGCCCTGGGTGGAAATGACACGCACCGTGCCAATGGTTTGGCCTCCGGGGAAGCGGTTGTTCAACTTGACATTTTGACCTATATTGGATGAGCAAAAAAAAAGACAGAAAGCAGCAACGCCTGGATAAGGAGCGTGCGCAGCAGCAGCGGCGGCGTCTGGTTCAAAACCTGAAGCCACTGCTGTGGGCATTTGTGGCCTGGTTTGTGATTCACACCATCCTGCGCATACCCGGTATTTATGACCCCTTTGTATCAGGCATGTTGTATTTCACAACCCATTCGGCCTACTGGTTTGGCACCATCTTATTTATCCCGGTGGAGGTAACCAGTGTGCCTTTTTTGTCGGTCAACGACTTCCCCATGCGCGTGGTGATGGAGTGTACCGCCTATACCTTTTACCTTTTTGCGATCACCCTCGTGGTTTTTGCCCGCTGGTCTCTTAAACAGAAAGTCACCGGGCTCGCCTTCATCCTTGGAGGGATATTCATCATCAACAACCTGCGTTTCATCAGTATGGGATACCTCGGAAGCTGGCGTCCAGAATATTTCGATGTTGTACATGATGTGGTCTGGAACGTACTCTTCGGATTTATGGTCTTCGGATTATGGGCCTGGAGAGAGGTAAAGGCCGGAAGAGTAAACAGCCCGGCGTCTTAGACCGTTTGCCCTCAATAAAACACATGGATTCATGTGTTTATAATTTGATTAAATCGGTCACATGAACCGAGCACTTGCGAGCTCGGCGAAGCCAAACGTCCATTAGATAATCATTCCCCTGTGCGTCAATTTTTTGGCATGGAGGTTTCATCTGCACCAAAAAGAGCCACATAAACATCCGCTCATGACAAGAAAAGTACTCATCTTATTGGCCAGTGTATTGTTGATCACAGCGATATGGTTTTTTGGTGCCGAAGTGATCTATGCCAGGATATTGGCCTTTACAAGCAATGTCATACTTTCGCTGGTCGGAAGCAGCAGCAGCATTGCCGTTGAAGAAAAGGGCGGCGAATACCTTTTCAGGGTATACCTCATCATTGATGGTCAGCAGGGAAGCTTTCCGCAAAGGATTCAGACCCTGCTATTACCCACGATCATTGTGTTTTCCTGGCAGTTCTTCGTGGCCATTGTAAGCGGATGGCGACAATTCCTGCGATCGGCCAAATGGAACATTGGCCTGTTTTTTGCCTTTCAGGTGCTTTTCTTGCTGCTTCTTACGAGATACCACATATCCGCTGCCGCTGCCTTCATATACGATATCCTCATGGAAAGCTTTTATGTGATCGCCGTGGTCATCGTCATCATTGACAACATCAGGTTTCCCGTCTTCACAGGCAAAAAAACATAAGGGTTTAAGACGGTCGGACTTGTGTAGCCCTTTGCAATTTATGAATGGGATGGCTGCTGTGGAGTGCCTGGTGCCAGGGCACAAATTGATCCCTTCCGGCGGGTTGCCCTGGCGCAGAACTTGGGGCTGGGCAATTCGAACGCCAAACAATTATATTTAATAATAAATTCATATGTTTACATGTTTTTTGTAAGTTGGAATATTCCGGCATAAGATAAAGCTGCTTGATATGATGCGTCACATCGTGTTACGAAAGTTATTGTTTCTCTTTTTGTTTGTCGGGGTGGTATTGCAAGCTGAAGGGCAAACAAGGGAGCAACGCCAGAGACTTATTCAATTATCAGAAACACACACGCGGACATTTGAGCAGGAACGTGCGGCAGCCGTTTCCCTTGCGGAAGCTTTAGGCATTCCTGTAAGAGGGGAGCTGGAAGATGGACGCGTGTTTGAACTCATGCGCTTCGTCGATGGCATTCCCAGGTATTACACCACCCATAATGCGGAGGGAGCCCAGCTCATCCGCTCCGACAGAGTATATCCCGGGGGAGGTGCGGGTTTTCACCTCACGGGGGCCGGACAAACCCTGGGCATATGGGATGCCGGGAGCGTGCTGACCACGCACGACGAGTTCGTTTTAAACGGGGCCTCCCGTGTTACCCAGCGTGACAATCCTTCCGGGACCAACTGGCACGCCACCCACGTGGCCGGCACGATGGTGGCAGCAGGTGTGTGGCCTGACGCAAAAGGCATGTCGTGGGAAGCGATGCTGGATGCCTATGACTGGAGTGATGACCAGGGCGAGATGGCTGCGGCAGCGGCAGCCGGATTGCAGGTTTCGCAGCACTCCTACGGACTGATTACAGGCTGGTATAGGGACGGAGACGATTGGTATTGGTACGGGGATATTTCAGTTAACGATGCCGAAGATTACAAATGGGGTTTTTACAGTTCCCAGGCCACAGATTGGGATGAGATTGCCTACAATGCACCCCATTACCTCATCGTAAAATCGGCCGGCAATGACCGCAAAACGGGACCCGACCCGGGAACGGAGCACTTTTACTGGGAGCCGGCCGTGGGATGGCAAACCAGCACGGCCACGCGGGATTTGGATGGCGGCGATGATGGCCACGTATCCATCTCCCACGCCGCCGTATCCAAAAACCTGATCACGGTGGGTGCAGTCCATGCCAACCAGACCATGTCTTCCATCAGCGGCTGGGGTCCCACCGACGATGGCCGCATTAAGCCGGACGTGGTGGCCAAAGGGGTTTCTGTGCTATCCGCTCATGACGACAGCGATGATGCCTACGCCCAGGCCAACGGAACCTCGATGTCAGGACCCATGGTCAGCGGCTCTGTCGGGCTGCTGCTGGAGCACCAGGAAAACCTGCATCCGGGAGAAAAACTGACTGCGGCAACCCTGAAAGCCCTGATCCTGCATGGCGCCGACGACATGATCAGCGGGCACCCCGGTCCGGATTATCGCTACGGATGGGGGTTGATGAACACCGAAAAGGCTGTGGAGATCATGGATGCCAACAAAGACAATGATGGCATCCATATATATGAAGCCACTTTGAACGATGGCGATGAATTTACCCTTACCCTGCATGCTTCCGGTCAGGAGCCCCTCCGCGCCACAATGGTATGGACGGATGCGCCCGGCTCATCCCCGGCACATGTCCTGAACCCGCCCGACCTGATGCTGGTCAACGACCTCGACATGCGCATCATGGATGCATCTGACGACACATTCAAACCTTATGTACTCGATCCCGCAAACCCAGGAAACCCCGCAGCCACCGGGGATAACTTCCGCGACAACGTGGAGATGGTCCACATCGAATCGCCAGAAGCCAATGAAGAATACGAGATTGCCATCAGCCACAAAGGTACTCTTGATGGCGGTAGCCAGGACTTTTCGCTGATTGTTACTGGAAACGGCTCCGTAGCTGAAACGGAAAACTGGGTTGTCAGCTTGTCTGCGTCACCGGCTGAAGGGGGCAGCGTTTCCGGGGACGGACACTATGCTTTTGAGGACATTGTCACTGTAGAGGCCAGTCCAGCCACTGGTTATGAATTTACCACCTGGAGCGGCGACATCCACCACCTGGATGACCCGGGTGAGGAGTCAGCTACCTTCGTGATGCCCGATGAAGACGTGGCGCTCGTGGCAGAGTTTGTGATCAACACCTACACCCTATCCTACCTGGCCGGCGACCACGGAAGCCTCGAAGGCGACACCTACCAAACGGTCGAACACGGAAGCGCCGGAAGCCCCGTGGAAGCCAACCCCGACCAAGGCTACCATTTTACCCAGTGGAGCGACGGGGTGACCGACAATCCGCGCACCGACACCGGGGTCACAGCC
>PUOJ01000082.1 GCA_003552075.1 Bacteroidales bacterium | reverse complement strand
GGCAATGTGGCTACCGTGTCGACCGTGGCCTCTTCAGTAAGTTCGTTGAGCCTGAGCAGATAATTATTTTCGCAATTCCGGTATCGGAAATAAACCTGGCTGCCATCAGCAGAAAACACCGGTCTGTCCGGATGATTGGGAACAGGTATTTTATAGATCTTATCCTCAATGATATTTCCATGCCATAATTGTCTTAGGGGATATGCTCCGCCAATACCACCTTGGTTGTGCATCATTGTTTGATAAGAAAACCCTGGACTTGCTTCGTCAAGACGTATCGATTGCCCGGTATGCGTGTCATACTTGTATCTATTGCTATCGTTTCGATCATGGTATAGAATGTATCTGTCATCTGCTGTGATGCCTATCAGGGAAATGTTGTAAGGTACTTCATCCACACGTGAATATTCTCCGGTATCAAAGTCATAGCGAAACAAAAGTCTGTGGCTGCTAATCAAATTGCCAAAATCGATGCCCCAGGCCGCTGTTGTGCCATACACATAGCGGCCGTTAGCAGATGGAAGTATATCACTCACACTCGCCAAACCGTATCTGTCAGCGTCTATTTCCGGCTGGCTTAAGGTCCAGCTCGAGATCAAAGGCGACACCTCGTATTCGCCGGTTTCCGGATCCAGTCTGATTATCCTGTAACGTGGTTCTTGGTGCCACCCTCCATACTCATATTGTGACATGGCCACATAAAACACATGGCCGCTTTTCCCGATGCGCACGGAATTTCTTTGTGTAAAGCTGTACCTTCCACAGTCGGAATCATACCCAAAATCAAAACAAGGATTTAAGGTTGGTACCTCGTGCACTACCCCGTCGCGCATATCCATCCAGACACCGGTCCATCTGGTATCAGGTCCAGATCCTTCTGTTAGGTCACTGTGCAAAGTAAAACCAAGGACGCCGTTTGCCTGGTGGAAGGCCCGCTTAAAGCGGTTTCGATAAGCGTAATAGTCAGTCAGATGGGTAAAGTCGAGCTCCCCATTATCGATGTTTAGCAGCGAAAAAGAAGGCGGATCATCTGAATCTTCATTCCAGTTCATGGCCACGAATTGGTGTTGTGCCGAAAAATCAGAATCGGGAGAGGTGTCATCGCTTTCGCAAGACAAAAGGGTTGCTCCAAGGAATAAGAGGATGGTGAGTAGGTGATACTTTTGTTGCATGACTTGTGTTTTTAGCGTTATTATTTGATCATTGGCTGACAATCGTGTTGATTTCAGTATAATGGTCTGCTTAACTCTACCATGACATCATTATTCACAAGCAATCGGCCGTAAAGGCTATGGTGCAGCATCTCACCATGATTTGAGAATAAAAAACAGGTATGAATCGATAAAATTACAAAAAAAACAAAACATGTTAATTTTTTTAAAATATTTTTATGTTTTATTACAGGCCTTTCCTCATGCAGACGAAGTGCTTCCACTTTCTTTATGCATATTTAACTGCAGATAGCCTCATATTTTTTTAAATTATCCGAATTTGCCGTATTTTGTGCGCTCAAAACCCGCTTACCAAGAGCGTATTGATATTATAAAGAAGATCGCATGCAGATTAGAAATCTTTCATCCGCCCCCAAAGTACCGTTCGACCTTGATGGCAAAATCATGCTGTCCCGGAAAAATTTGGAAGTCATTCATCTCAGCCTGCAGCCTGGAGAGGTGCTAACGGGGCATGTAAACGATTTTGATGAGATACAAAAGTTATTTGTTTGTCCACGGAGATATGCTTACCTTGTGACACTCCGGAAGACTGCCAATCCGGTACAATGTTTTAAATTTTTGTACGATGTCACAAGAATCCAGGGAATATAAGTATTTGTTTGGTCCGGTTCCTTCGCGCCGCCTGGGTATGTCGCTGGGGGTGGACCTGGTGCCCTCCAAAGTTTGCTCACTCGATTGCGTCTATTGCGAAGCGGGAAAAACCACGCACCATACGCTGGAAAGGAAGGAATACATTCCCTATGAAAAGATCACCGGGGAACTGAAGCATTATTTTACCAACCAGCCAGACCCCGATTACATCACGTTCTCGGGGTACGGCGAGCCGACGTTGAACAGCAGAATTGGCGAGGTGCTGGACTTCATCAAGGAGCATAAGCCCGGTGTGCCGGTGGCTTTGCTGACCAACGGCACGCTTTTTTCTGACCCTGATGTGCGTACTGCCATATCCCGCGCCGATCTTATCCTGCCTTCGATCGATGCCGCAACGGAGGAGGTGTTCCACAAGATCAACAGGCCCACCAGCAAGCTGTCCTTAAAACAACACATCCAGGGCCTGGTCGACTTCAGCAACGACTACAAGGGAAAGATCTGGCTCGAGGTGTTCATCCTGCCCGGGTATAATGACACGAAATCGGAGTTGCTGGCCATGAAAGAGGTGATCCAACGGATTGATCCGGAGATCGTGCAGTTAAACTCACTGGATCGCCCTGGTACCGAAGAAGGACTTCGCGGTGCCAACAAGCAGGAGTTGCAACACATCGTGGATTTATGGGGACTGGAAAACGTGCGCATCATCTCGGCCAGCGCGGCCCGGAAGGAAACCAAAGCTTACCGCGAAGACCGTGAAAACGCCATCCTCGAAACCATCTCCAGGAGACCCTGCACGGTAGATGACCTCATCTCCATCCTGGGGATCCCCTCCCTGGAAATCAATAAATACCTCAGCCTGCTTGAGGACAATGGACGCATCGAATCAGAAAGACTTGAAAGGGGCGTCTTTTACAAAAGAAAGACCTAATCCATGAGCCAAGTCAAAGGACGTTTTTTTGCCAACAGCCAGTGGTTAATAGCCAAAAGCCAATAGCCAACAGCCAAAAGCCAACAGCCTCTTCACCTTTAAATTCCTGCACCCCAACCGAGGCTTTGCCTCATCTCTTTCTCGTGGTGCTCCACGCGTTTAATCGTGTCCTGCGATGGCATCGATCTGACGAAGCTCTTCTTCATTAAACGCAAGGTTGTTCAATGCTTTCAGGTTATCTTCCAACTGCTGCGTGCTGCTGGCGCCGATGATCACCGAGGTCACGCGCTTGTCTTTAAGCAGCCAGGCGATGGCCATTTGCGCAAGGCTTTGCCCTCGGTTCAGGGCCAGCTCATGGAGCCGTTTTATCTTGTCGATGGTTTCCGGGTTGACCTGGTCCTTGCTTAGAAAACCGGTGGGTTTTGCGGCCCGGGAGTCTGCCGGTATGCCATCCAGGTACCTGTTGGTAAGCAGCCCCTGCTTTAGCGGCGAAAAGGCAATGCAACCCATGCCCAGCTCCTCCAGGGTGTCCAGCAGACCATCCTCCACCCAGCGATCCAGGATGGAATACCTGGGTTGGTGTATCAGGCAAGGCGTGCCCAAATGCCGAAGAATTTCTGCAGCTTGCCGGCTCTGCCCCGGGGAGTAGCTGGAAATGCCGGCATAAAGGGCTTTCCCTTGGCGAACGGCCTGGTCCAGTGCCATCATGGTCTCCTCCATGGGGGTATCTGGGTCAGGACGGTGGGAGTAAAAGATGTCCACGTAGTCCAGTCCCATCCTTTGCAGACTTTGGTCCAGGCTGGCCAGGAGGTATTTACGCGATCCGTTGTCGCCATAAGGACCCGGCCACATGGCATAGCCGGCCTTCGTGGAGATGATCAGCTCGTCGCGATAGGGTTTGAGGTCTGTGGCAAGCACCCTTCCAAAGTTTTCTTCCGCACTTCCGGGCGGCGGTCCGTAGTTGTTTGCCAGGTCAAAGTGCGTGATGCCTGCGTCAAAAGCCCTGTGGATGATTTTTCGTCCGTTCTCAAAGACATCCACTCCGCCGAAGTTATGCCATAAGCCTAAAGAAATGGCTGGAAGCATGAGACCGGAACGGCCTGTTCTGTGATATATCATTCCTTCGTATCTGCCGGGGTCTGGTCTGTAGGTCATAAAGCTGTTCGTTTATATTAAAACTACCCCCCAGGTCAATGAACTGCTGATCACGGGAGGGGATATGAGGCGCCTGGTAATGCAGGGCTGTCACCGGTATCGTGCCCGGCGCGCCAGGCATTGGGCGCTGGTAAGAAGAATTAAATATACAAAATTATTTGCCTGATCTCCCCGCTGCGATTAAAAACGGAGGCAGAAATATCGGCAGGCAGGCTTTTGCCTGGCAAGATCAGGGCTTCATGACCCGCATCCTGCCAATGAATGTGCAGGCCTTTTTGTGATCCTTTCTTATATATGATGGGCAGGTTGCAAAAGCTGAAACGAAGCACGCCCTTTTCTGTAAAGTCACTATCCTGCAACAATGCAGGCCGGAAAAAAATGCAACCTCCCTCGATGCGTATCCCCAGTTCATTATATCTGTTCAGGATGTCCTCTTTAACCTGACCGGTCATCCCTGGCTGTTGCACACCCATCATGGATGGCGTGTGTGAATAGGGGTCAGTGGGGAATGCGCCGTATTCTTCAGGCTTTTTGTGCACGCCAATTCCTTCCCTGATGCGATAATAATAGTCCTTGAGCGACTGAATGTCATCCTGGTATTGATCGTGCCGGGCAAAATCCATGATGTTTTCGCCAAGGGCAAGCAGTAGCTTAGATACCATGTGCCAATAAATCGAGCCAAGCCCCTCATATTTGTAAAATGATCCCGACCGCCCGGTGAATGCCCGGTGGTTAAAAACGGTCTCATACACAGCAAGGACGCGCTCCTTTTCCTCATTCGCAATCCCGTGGTCTTCCTCCTGCATCTGCTGGAGGACATCGCTCAGGAGCCTGGCATTCCTGAGCCTGGCATTAAAATGGTATAAACCCTCCTGGTCTTTTTTTATGATGCGGGTGTCTCCCCGGCGAACGAGGTCATGCAACAGTTTCGAAGACTCTGCCAATTCTTTGGGTATGATGTTCTTCTCCATGAAACCCGGCAGCTCCCTGAAGGGGTAGAGCATGAAGCTTTGCTGATCAGCTCGCCAGAGGTCACTGGTGAACAAGGCCTTCATCAGCTTCAGGTTCTCTTCCGGCGTCAACAGCCCACTGCCCAGAATGGCAGCCTGACCTTCCAGCATGGGATACAAACGATTTACCTGAATGGCATCTTCGCTAAAATGAAGCAGGTTATATGAATGATATAGCCCATCTTTTTGCCGGTTTGCCGCGATGCTCTGGTCCAGGTAATGAAGCACCAGGTCCAGGAAGGTCAACAGACTTGCCTTGCTGAGCTGCTCATCCTCACCCGGTAAACCCTCGTAAACACTTTGCCGGTATGTTTCGCCCGACATGCTCAGCTCGTCAGTGATCGCCTTGCGCTGCTTGTTTGTAAAACCCTGGGCAAGCAACTGCCTGAAACGAATCAGCACATCCTCAACCTGCTGTTGAAATAGCAGGATCTCTTCTTTCAAGATAAAGCTATCCTCAGGATGTTGTTTGGAGATGTCTTTAATGAATGCCGTAAATTTTCGCAACTGGTAAAGTGTCACCATCGAAGCGCCGTTGCCCACCAATGCATTGTTGGCATCATTCCATTCCGGACGTTGCGTGTTAAGCCAGATGCCCGCCTCAGGCACAAAATTGCTGAGCTTGGTGAGCAGGAGCACCAGGATTTTTTCAGTAAAGTTTGCCTTTACGGGCTGCTGATCGGCCTGAAGCATCAGCCTGCCGTCTGCACCCATTGCGCGGCTTTGCTGTAGCAGCTTTTCGTGCCATTCCTGGTCAAAGTCAATGGTTTCCTGCGGGTCTGCAAGTATCTCGCGGTAGCTTTTTATGCGGTAAGGTACGCTGGCAAATACAAAATGTCTGCCACTGAGTCTATCCCAGGCCTGACCTGGGAAGAACCTTTCCTGGAGTTCGAGCAGTTTCAGCAGGTAAATGACCTGGTGATCGCCCCAATAGCCGATGCCGGCCCAGGGGTTATCGGGTTCTGGTACTTCCCAGTCAAAACCTTCCCGGGTGATGCGGTAAGGATTATATCCATCGGCGGTGGAAGCATTCAGAAAGCGGGCAATCATTCCCGGCAGGAAGGCAGGGAAGGATAAGGCCAGGGCTTCCCAGTTCTGAAAGATATCCCGCCAGTTGCCCTGGTAATTAAGGGAAGGAGTGCCATCTGCATTCTTTACGCGGATGTCAAAAAAGTTCCAGGGACGGCTCGGGTCACCGTGACGCCGGCTGAAACTCAACGGGAGATACTCCAGGGTGAGTCTGTAAAGGTCATCATCCCCGGTTTCAATGGAGACATGCAAGACTTCGTGCCAGGATACATGCGCCTCCTGCTTTCGGAACAATCCGGCGTGCCTTTCATACACCTTCTTATTGCTGTCAGAAAGGTGCCTGATGAAATCATCCATTGAAATGCTGTATTCTTGCTCAAAGATACCGCCGCGCATGATGTTAAACAGCACATTGGCAAAATGCCGCCTGTCGTTAAGGGGATCGCCGGTGTGTTGAATACCATCCGCCAGCGCAACTTTGCTCTCCAGTCTTTTCATGTCTGCCTGTAAACCGGACTCGATCAAGCTGGTCATATCCTTTGTCCGGGCAATAAGATCTTGCAGCATGCGCACATCAGCACTGTCCTTTGCTACGTCCGCAATGATATGCCATGATGTCTCCTCGCCTGCCACCAAATGGATGTTGTCGTGTACCAGGAAGGCGGTCTTCTGTCCGAACACCTTGTTTTCAGGCTCCCCGGGATGTCCTGTACGTATTTTGTCCATCTGGTCCGGAGTCAGCAATAATCCCTGGACATCGTGTCTGCAAGTCCAGACGACATTTGTACGCAATGCTTCACTGGGTTCAGCGCGGTCGACCGGTATGGACGATAAATAGTACAAGGCCATCTTGTTATCCGGGAGGCATTCTGCCACTTTATAGGCATCCATCAGGGTGCTCATAAGGCTCTGCGTTTCCCGTTCAATGCCCCAGGGCATGACGTTAAGCAGGCCATCGCAGACCTCCGCCTCCAAATCTTTTTGCGTAAAGTTAACCAGCGTGGATTTCCTGACCCAGCCCAGTGCATCGCTGCCCGACCAGCGGTAACGAAAGACCAGCCCCAGGGTATCGTTTATCTCTTCAAAGATGACGGTAGTACCCGGGGTGTTCTTGTAAAGATTTCTACGGGTATCGTAAAGGTCAGCCTCAGAAAAAGGCTCCCACAGCAGTGTTTTCTCCGCTTCCTTTATCCTGATGATGGTTTTTGAACCTGTTTTTCCGCTGTCTTCATGGATCTTATCATCGGTCTCATAAGGGAAAAGGACGTTATGGTAATTTTTCCTGCCTGCTGTCAGGCCTCCGCGGGATGAAATATACATCCAAAGGTCACAGTTGCTGACAATGCTCATCAGGAAAGGTGGCATGAGGTCATAATTCCTGATGCAGTAAAACGATTCCCCACCCATATCGGTGATAACGCCTTCCACCTGTTTGTTTTTCCCATACAGGGGAGATTTGTTGATGTATGTGCTGTGTTCAGGCATAATTTAAGAATGACGAAAGGACAATAAGTCCGTACCAGAAACTTGACAGATTTCTCACTTCGTTACTAATGACATCTCCCAATGTCATTCACGTATTGTGACCACCGCCCTTTTCGCGGGGGCTTGACACTCGAAATGACGGGCTTACTTCTTACTTCAAGGTCCGGCATAGAAAACCTTCCCCGACAACAACTCCCCGGGCAGGCCGCCCACAAGCACCTCGTAGTCGCTGCTCAGTGCAGTCCATTCGTTATCCAATCCCATGTATTGCATGTCGTGATAGCTTACCTCAAAGGCCAGGGTTTTGCTTTCCCCTGCCTCGAGGTGCACTTTGTCGAATGCGACGAGTTTCCTGTCATCCGGGGTGATCGTGGCCACCAGGTCGCGAAGATAGACCTGTACCACCTCTTTGCCGGGCCGGGAGCCTGTGTTGGTCACACTTACTTCCAATGAAAATCCTTCGTCCGTGAACACGGTGTCGGCAGAAAGCCTGAGATCCGAATACGCAAATGTGGTATAGCTTAGTCCGTGACCGAACTCCCACTGGGGGTTAAAGCCATCCAGCCCGAATTCGTGGTCGAGCTTGTCACTGACCTTGTGCTGGTAGGTATACAGTGCTCCGCTGTAACGGGGATAGGTATAAGGCAACTTTCCGCTGAAGTTATCATCTCCCTTGATCAGGCTCGCCAGGGCCCGGCCACCTTCATGCCCGGGCCAGTATGCGTGAATGATGGCATCGGCCAGGGGCTCGATTTCCCGGATGATGCGCGGCCTGCCTTGCAGCAGCACCAGCACAATGGGTTTCCCGCTTTTATGCAGGCGTTTTACCAGGTCGAGCTGGTTCCGGGGCAAATCGAGTTCATCGATGTCGGAAGGTTTTTCCGTTGCCGGCCTTTCACCCAGGCAGACAATGACCATGTCGGCCCGGTCTGCCTTTAGCAGCAGGTGCTGTTCGCTCTCCACCTCTCCTTCGTATGATGTTCCCGGGGTATGCAGGATCTGTCCGGCACCAAAGGCATCTTGCATCGCTTCAAGAACGGTCTTTTTCCCGGGATCGTCGTAGCTCGGGTCGTCGCCCGCCCATGTTCTGCTCCAGGGGCCGTTCAGGGCCGTGAGCGCATTGGAAGTTGGACCGGTGATCAATATTTTCGGATTGTCCTTGCTGATGGGTAAGGTTCCGTTGTCGTTCTTCAGCAGGGTGATGGACTCCAGGGCAGCCTGGTAACTTTTTTCGGCAAACTCTTCCGACCCAAAGTCAGTATAGCCTGCCGGGTCGTGCCAAGGGTTGTCAAAGAGGCCGAGTTTAAATTTTACGTATAATATCCTGCGGACTGCGTCATCAATGCGGCTCATGGGTATCTTTCCGGCATTAACCAGGTCCACTACGTCGGTGGCAAAGCTGGCGTCGTAAGGCACCATGCTCATGTCGAGGCCGGCGTTCACCGCAATGCGTGCGGCATCCCTGGCATCACTGGCCACACGATGTACGCTGGCCAGCCGTCCGACATCCTCCCAGTCGGAGATGACAAAACCCTTTAACCCGAGTTCTCCCTTCAGCACATCTGTGATCAGGTAATGGTCGGCATGACCCGGAATGCCGTTGACCGTGCCGGAGTTAAGCATGGCCGTGATGGCTCCGGCTTCAATGGCGTGCCGGAAAGGCTCGATGTAGTATTGTCGCAGATAGTGTTCCGGTATAAGGGCCGGCGAGCGGTCCTTTCCTGTGAAAGGCGTTCCATAACCGGCGAAATGTTTGATGCAGGTGGCCACACTCGTCGTGTCAGCCAGGGAGCTCCCCTGCTGGCCTTCTATGAAAGCCCGGCCCATCATGTTGTGCATGTGGGTATCTTCCCCGAAGGTTTCGAAAATCCTTCCCCAGAGTGGCTGCATGCTTACATCCAGGACGGGTGCGAAATTCCAGGGCTGCGAAGAAGCGCGCATCTCGTAGGCAGTCACTTCGCCGACAACCCTTGCCAGCTCAGGGTTCCAGCTTGCTGCCAAACCAATCTGATGGGGGAAAAGCGTTGAGCCAGCCGTGTAATGCGCTCCGTGTACGGCATCCATGCCAAAAAGTACGGGGATCTGATGGCGGGAGTGCTCCATCACAAATTGTTGTACGGTTTTGATGATGCGATGCCACTCTTCCCTGCAGGGAGGATATACGCCTTTGTTCTGGATGGAGCCCACATGCTGGTTGATCAGCAAATCCCTCATTTTTGCCGTGTCGAGCAACAGTGTGTCAAAGTCGTTCCAAAAGGGGCCCTGCGTGATGGCTGTGAGGCCTACGTTGGTCATCTGACCTGCCTTTTCTTCAAGCGTCAGTAGTTGAAGCAAGCTGTCAGCCCGCCGGAAGTGCTCATTATCCTGCACTTCCGGCGAAGGCTGTGAACAGCTTCCAACCAAAACTACAAACATGAATGAAAGTGTGATGTACAGAAGTCTCATCGAAGAATTATTTCACGTAAAAGGGTATGTTAACCGTAGCGGCATGGTTGTGATCGTCCGTGAGATAAAGAAAGATGCGATATGCCCCTTCACCCCCGGGCGCCTGGAAACTTATTCGTGAATTGTTGGCCGACAGGATCAACCCTTCGATGGTTTCCGGCCTGGGCTCATAATCTCCACCGTCGCTGAGCTCTTCGGGCTCTGGCATGATCTCCGCCCTTACCGTAAGGGATAGTTTGTCTGGGTGCTTTGCATCGAAATGTGCGTGGTATTCCTCTCCTGCAGAAAGGTAGACATTGTCGTAGCGGCCACCCTTGCCCTCTATGGTAAAGTCATGAACCTTTGGAGCCTGGTGTTCTGGCCATTCACCCGTCCACACATACTCCATCACGTTGATGGCTTCCGTTTTTTCGCCATCCTCGGTAAACAAACCATACCAGGAGGGTGTTCGCTCCTGCTTCTGCCCCCAGAGAAAGACATAAGAGCCCATGCAGTTCTCTTCATCACCCAGAATGATCTCTTGGTACCGTTCTTTGATGGCTGCCGCTTTTTCGGTCGAGGTCTGTTCGATGGGAGAACCCCATTCGGTCTGAGGAACCTCCCAGTGTCCGGTGGCACCCCACTCGGTGACCAGGTAAGGGCCGTCATAATTGGCCTCTTTCAATCGCTGGGGCAAATTGACAATGTCTCCATAAAACTGGATGGAAAGGAAGTCCAGGTCCGGACAATTTTCGGCAATGTAAGCCACCTCATCCGGGCCAATCCCGGCAAGCATCGTGGTGGTTACATGGTTGCCGTCAACCTCCTTGATCATGCGGGCAATGTCGTTTACCGCATCCCATACCCTTTTATTCGTATAGCGCAGGTTGAGCTCATTGCCAATGCCCCATCCCAATAAAGCCGGATGGTCTTTTAACTCCTTCACTTCCTTGCGGAGTTGTTCCAGCTGAGCCGCCACCGCTTCCTCATCGTCATAATCAAAACCATGGCGTTCACGCGCCACATCCAGCCCCATCATTACCATCAGGCCATTTGCATGGGCCTCGTCCAACACTTCAAGACCGGATTGCTGGCTGTTGTCTGTACGCCAGGTGCGGAATGAGTTGCCCCCATGGGCTGCAACCAGGTGACAAGGACCGAATTCGCAACCTGCACCCTGCACGAAGAATTCTTCCCCGTTCACAAATAGCCGGTATTTCCCATCTGTATTGCGCATTTCTACATGCGAAGGGCCTTCAGCGTGCGAATCTGCATTGTTTTTTGCGCCGTCACTGCATCCGATTGCAAAAAAGAGGAGAGCAATCAGCAGTATGTTTTTCATTTTTGTCATGTTTTTCTATTTAATCAGTTTGGATTCCAGTTCTTCTAATGATTTACCCTTTGTTTCCGGGATCAGTCGCCAGACAAAAAGGAGTGTCAATAAGCCAAAAACGGCATAGATAAAATAGGTTGTTCCGGATCCCAGGAATTCGAGCTGCCAGGGAAACACGGTAGCTACTGAGAAGCTGACGATGGAATTCCAGAAACCCATGATGGAGATGGCAAGTCCGCGGAGCCTGTTTGGGAATATCTCTGAGAGCAGGGCCCACATCACCGGGCCAAGAGACACGGCAAAAGAGGCCACGAACAGCAGCAATCCGACCAGTACCGAAATGGCGTTAATGGTAATGGAATGCACCAGGATGGTTTCTTTCAGGCGATTATAGGTATCTTGTCCCACTTTTTCCCTTACCTGGCTGAAGAATGCCGTTTCATTTTCAAAGACCACGCTTTTCAGCTCATGCAATTTATGTACGTTGGCCACATGGTGTGGGTCGAGTTCCATTTCATTCACCTCTACCAAAAGGTTTTCCATGCTTCTGTCGTCAATGTGGTATGCGGCATTGAAGAACGAAAAGCTGACGATGAGCATGGAGACGCAAATGCCGGCAGATCCTATGTATAACAAGGGTTTCCGACCCAGCCGGTCGATGAGGAACAGCGCCACCACGGTCATCACCACATTGGTCACCCCCAGGATGGCCGCTTGCATGAAGGCGGCATCCTGGCCTCCGCCGGCCATTTCAAAGATCATCGGTGCATAATAGAATATCGCATTGATTCCGGTGATCTGCTGGAAAAATGCGATGCCAAAGCCAATGATCAGCACGGTTTTCATGCGGGAGGAGAACACTTCCGAAAAACGGGCCTTTTTTTTGTTGATATCCTCTCTCAGGCTTTGATCGATCTCCTTGAAAATGATCATTGCCTGTTCTTTTCCGTTTACGCGTTCCAATACCTGGAGGGCTTCCTCCTGCTTTCCTTTTTGCATCAGCCAGCGGGGGCTTCGCGGAACGAAAAACAGCAAGGCCAGGTATATGATTGCGGGTGCTGCTTCCACGCCCAGCATGATGCGCCATTTCAGATCAGGGTCAGCAATGGTTTGCTGAAAATAATAGTTTGAAAAATAGGCAATGGAAATGCCCACGACAATGTTGAGCTGGTTAAAGGTTACGAGGGTTCCGCGAAGTTTACGGGGAGACACCTCGGCAATATACATCGGGGCAATCAGGAGCGCCATGCCCACACCCAGCCCGCCGATGATGCGTGCCACCAAAAATACGTTGATATTGGGCGCAAGTGCTGAAAGTATTGCACTGCTGCCGAACAGCACGGCGGTCACCATCAGGATTTGCCGGCGGCCAAAGCGGTCTGCAAGTTTTCCCGCACTGATGTTCCCTATGATGGCCCCAAGGATCAGCGAGCTCACAGAGAAGCCGATCAGCATGGAACCGGAGTCCAGGCCGAAAGTTTCCCTGTAAAAGGGGGTTGCCCCGGATATCACTGCACTGTCGAAACCCATCAGGAAGCCGCCCAGTGCCACGATCAGGGAAATAAATACGGTATAGGTTTTACGTGTCATTTTCTTCAGGGGTTAAAATATCTTTCCAAAAAAACGTAAGCTGCCTTAAAACCGGGCATTCACTGGAATACCCGGCAAAAGAACCATCACGCCGGCCTAAATATGTTTAGTAACCAGGGTTTTGTATAAAAAGCCCAGCCGAAAGGTCTATTTCGGTCTGCGGTATGGGTAGAAATCCCCGTGTGGCAGGATTGAAAGTGACGTCGAATATTTGCTGGTCACCTTCATAATTGGGTCCCCTGATGCCTGAATGGGTAAATTCCTGGTTGGCGTAGTCTACTCCCTGGCGAAGCACATCGAAATAGCGAATGCCCTCCAGCGACAGCTCAAGCCTTCTCTCTTTCATGATGTTTTCGTGATTTGCCGGCACCGGGTCGAGACCAACCCTTGCCCTTACCCTGTCGAGGTATTCCTGTGCATTGGGGCTTCCAAGCTCTGCCGCCATGAGCAAAACATCAGAGAAGCGGATCACCCTGAAGTTGGCGGTCCTGTTCAGTTCAAACTGACCACCTGAACCCCAATGTTCGGCATCCGAACTGTATTTGTTGGAGAAATAACCCGTATGCTGAAATCCCTTGCTAAGCGAACCATCAATCTCTTCTTCCATCAGGATCGTGTGTTCGAACCTGGGGTCGCCCTCGAGGTCCATGGCAAGCTTGTGGCTTACCGGGGCAAAAGACCACCCGCGGTCCCAATTGCTTGATCCGCTTACCCGCGGGCCCTGCATTTGCGCTGCAAGGTTGCCGTTTCCGCCCTGGGGATAATTCCAATCCCACCATTCCGGTGTATCGCCGTGGGAAATCTCAAACACTGACTCCACGCCAAACTCGCCGACCAGGCTAAAGTTATCGCCGTAATTGTCCAACAGGTCGAGTCCGCTGTTGGCAATCATGTCTTCCAGCTCCTGCAGTACATAATCCTGGTCTACAGTGATGTCTCCTGCAGCCAACTGGCCGCCATATACTCCGTTATAAAACAGGTAGGTACGCGCCAGCAAGCCTTGGGCAGCCCACTTGGTTATACTTCCCCTCTCGTCTGCTGGAACAGATTCCGGCAGGTCGCCTATGGCTTCCACCAGGTCAAGTGCGATCTGGTTATACACCTCTTCCGGGCTGTTTTGTTCCTGGGCATATTCGGATGGTCCGGCTAAAGTTTTGGTAAGCAAAGGAATATTCTCAAAAAAGCGGACCAGCTCCAGGTAAAAATAAGCCCGCATGAACTTGGCCTCGGCCATGCTCCTGGTCTTGAATTCCTCGCTGACCTCATCCATTTCCACAATCCTTTCAAGGAAAAGGTTGGCCCTGTAAACGCCAATGTAATTCATGATCCATAGCGAATGAGCCAACTGGTTCGAAGTGGGGATGTCATGATTGTTGAGCTGGTTAAACTCCATGCCGTCGTTTGCATCCGAGCCCCCGGCGAAGGCATCGTCCGACAAGGCATCTGCTACCGTAAGAAACGGGGCCCATCCTGCCTGTACGCTTGACTGGTAGGTGAGGGCGTCATAAATGGCTACCAATGCCTGGAAAGCCTGTTCTTCGGTCTGGTAAAAGTTGCTGGTCACCTCCTGGTCCAGGGGCTCCAGATCCAGGAAATCGTCACTGCAAGACCCGAGAAAAAAGATGATAAGCAGTGTTGCGATTGATTTTATTTTTAAATTCTTCATGATCATCAAAGTTTTAGAATGAGATGTTTGTACCCAGACGAATGGTGCGGGCCTGCGGATAAACTGCCCTGTCGATGCCACTGTCAAATGGGGTAATGGCACCAATCTCCGGTTCTGAACCTGAGTAACCGGTGAGTGTGTACAGGTTTTCCACAGACACATAGATGCGCCAGGATTGTGCTCTTATCCTGCCGACTAACTGGGGATCGAATGAATACCCGAACTGCAGGTTTCGTATCCTTAAGAAGGAAGCATCTTCAATGTACAGGTCAGATACCCTGTTGTTGTTGTTC
Organism: Bacteroidales bacterium; assembly: GCA_003552075.1. Lineage (GTDB taxonomy): Bacteria > Bacteroidota > Bacteroidia > Bacteroidales > UBA7960 > PUPG01. The sequence continues at coordinate 10,731 of PUOJ01000082.1, read as the reverse complement.
CTGTCAACCCATGTATACCTTGGCATGGTGTTAGAAGATCCAGGTTCTGTCCAACGGTTAAGGATATCAGTGGTGCGGTTGGTATAGCGAAGGTCGGGCCTGATCATGCCATTAAACACATCATTCCCGTAGGAGCCGACAATCTGCAAGCCCAGGTCAAAACGCCTGTATTCAAAGTTTGCGTTCAGGCCAAAGGTCCAGTCGGGAGTGGGGCTTCCGATCTTTGTCCGGTCGTCCGGGGTGATTCTGCCATCTCCATTCACATCCACAAAGCGCACATCGCCTGGTTCTGCATTGGGTTGCAGCATTTGGCCATCGCTGTTAATATGCTGAAATACTTCTTCCTGCGTTTGGAAAATGCCATCTGTTTTGTAACCCCAGAAATATCCGATGGGGAGCCCCAATTCTGCACGAGTAACCATTCCAGCTACTGCCCAGTTTGCTCCTGGCAGCACGCCTTCCTCGTTACCAATTTTTGTCATTTCGTTCCGGTTGTAAGAAGCATTGACTCCAATAGAGTAGCTGAAGTCTCCGGTAATATGTCTCCAATCCACGGACATTTCCACACCCCGGTTTTCTACACTTCCCACATTGGCTACAGGCGGGCTGTTTCCGACGTGCGCCGGAATGGGTATGGTTTCCAGCAAGCCTTTTGTTGTCTTGATGTAATAATCAATCGTACCTGTCAACCGATTGTCATATGCACCAAAGTCCAGTCCGATATCGATTTGCTCTGATTCCTCCCAACGGATATCCGGGTTTTCAATCATAGACGGCGAGGCACCAAAGGCCCTTCCGCCACCAAAGATGTAGCCTCTGCTGGTGTCTATCGTGGAGATGAACTGGTAATTGCCAATCTCCTGGTTTCCGTTTATGCCCCAGGATGCCCTGAGTTTGATCATCTCAAAAGGACCCAGCTCCGGGAACCAATCTTCGTAACTGATTGCCCAGGAGAGACCCAGTGATGGGAAAATGCCAAAGCGATTGTTGGCACCAAACCTGGATGATCCGTCCCGCCTGATGGTCGCATTGACGGAATAGGTGCTTTTGTAGTCATACAAGATACGGCCAAACTGAGAATAGAGAGAAGAATGAAACGCGCCGCCAAATGCCTGCCAAACAGTATCCGTCGCCAGGTTCAGGTACACATGGCTGGGGTCTGTGATTGGCACATCTGCATTGAAGCCGAAAAGATCTTCATAGAATGCCTTCCTGGCAGTCAACCCCACGAGTGCAGAAAAATTATGGTCATCAATTTGCCTGGCATAAGAAAGCGTGTTTTCCCATTCCCAGATAAAGTTCCGGTCCATCGTCTTGCTGACATTGGTCTTGTTGGTGTTGTTCTGGGCATCGTTAAGAAAAAACAAGGGGGTATAGTTATCATTGGTGATAAAGGCCAGGTCGATGCCCAGACTGCTTCTGAATTTCAAGTGCTCCACAAGTTCCAGCTCACCAAACACATTGCCCACAATCTTATCTACTCTTGTTTCTCCTGTCTGGGTTTCAAGCAAGGCGACCGGGTTGACGATTTCTGCGCCTACAAATTCTGATATGCCATACACGTTGCCCTCGTCGTCAGTAACCACAGGCTCTGTGCTGTATGGCTGCTGTCCCAGGTTGTGCTCATCGGTTTCGTGTAAGGGGGTGAGCGGGTCGATATTCAGTGCGCTGCTATAGGCTGCGTTAAATGATGCATTGCTGGCAATGCCCCTTGTGTTGATTTGTGAGTAGGACAGGTTGTTGCCAAAATTGAAAAAGTCGTTGACTTCGTGCCGGGTGTTTAGCCTTGCAGTGATCCGTTCAAAATGTGACCTGTCACCGCCAATAATCCCTTCCTGTGAAAAATAGGAGAGCGATGAATTGTATACCGACCTTTCTGTTCCCCCGCTTACACTCACCTCGTGGTTTACGATCGGTGCATTGGATTCAAATAGGTGGTCCTGCCAATTGGTATTGTGCTGAGGAACTTCATTCAGGTCGAATGGTTCGGTCAGCCCGGCATTTCTTGCACCTTCATTCATCATCATCCGGTATTGCTCGGCGTCCAGCATGTCGATGGTACGTACTGCGTTCTGAATACCAAAATAAGATGAATAGTTTACGTTCATCATACCTTCCGTACCGCTTTTGGTGGTGATGAGGACCACCCCGTTTGCAGCCCTTGCACCATAGATGGCTGCGGATGCTGCATCCTTGAGGACGTCGATCGACTCGATGTCTCCCGGGTTCAGGTAGTCAATGCCTTCCACTGCCATGCCATCTACAATATAAAGCGGATCTGCATTTAAGGTGGTTCCTGCCCCGCGAACACGCACGGTAGGAGGTTCTCCAGGCTGTCCGGATAAGTTGGTAACCTGGACGCCGGCAGTCCTGCCTTGCAAAGCTTGTTCCACACGCAGTACGGATGTGGAGGTAATTTCGTCAGCATCAATGCTGGAGATGGCACCGGTAACCACCCGTTTCTGCTGACTGCCATATCCGATCACCACCACCTCATCAAAAGTCACGGTTTCCGGCTCCAAGGCAATGTTGCGGGTAATCGTCTCACCTTCAGATAAGGAGATCTCTATTCGCTGTGTGGCGAATCCAATAAAGCGGAAGGCCACCGTGTAGGTATCCGGAGAGAGGCTGATGCTGTATGCTCCGTCAATGTCTGTGGTGGTGCCAAGGTTTGTGCCCTCTACTTGAATGGTCGCCCCGGGCAGGGTCTCTCCGGTCTCCTTTTCCGTCACGACCCCCTGCAAAGTTTGTCCATGCAGCGAAGAGGCACCCAGCACCCCTGCCATGAGAAACACAATAAGTAAATGTTTGATTTTCATGTTCTTATATTTTATTGTCAAAATGTCAAAAAGTCGAAATGTCGAAATGTCTGCTGTTGGCTATTGGCTGTTGACTATTGGCTGTTTGGACAGCCCAAGTGCTCTTCCTAAATTGTTAAAATATGAAGCCCGGCTATAACCCCCGAGACGATACCTCCGCATTTTGATCTTCTTCTAATACTAAATTACTTCCTACTCCCTACTACTTACTTCTTACTGCCAACTTCTTACTTCTACTTGCTCTCCTGGAATACACGTACATAATCCACCCGCATCTGCTGAGGGAAAACGGTAGTTTCGTCTGGATATCCTGGCCAGATACCTCCCACGGCTACATTAAAGATGAAGAAGAACTCCTGGTGAAACTCGGTCATATGTGCGGGAGTAATCAGCAGCTCATGATATTGAATGTCGTTGACAAACCACCGTATGGAGGTCTCGTCCCATATAATGCTGAAAACATGGTATTCATCACCAAAAGTACCGGATGGGAGTGTATAACTTCCGCCAGCATGGACATGTCCATTATTGTCCCAGTGTAAGGTGCCATGCACCTGGTTTTCCCTGCCACTGCCGCCGATCATCTCCATAATGTCGATCTCACCGCACCTGGGCCAGCCCACCGTTTCAATGTCATTGCCTAGCATCCATAAGGCAGGCCATATGCCCTGTCCCCTTGGTAAAAGCGCCCGGATGTCAATCCTCCCATACTGAAAAGATTGTTTTCCCTGCGTTTTCATCCTGGCCGAGGTATAATCCCTGATGCCCGCACTTTCTTGCCTTGCTTCAATGGTCAATACGCCGTCAGAAACCCAGGCATTCTCTTCCAGGTAATGTTGCGATTCATTGTTGCCCCATCCGCAAAGATCCGGACAGCCGTCGCCGATTTCAAACACCCAGTTGTCAGGATCGATGCTGTTGCCTTCAAACTCATCATGCCAGACCAGGTCATAGCCATCATATGCCATGGGAGTGACATATCCCTGGTCGACAGGTACCTCCTCCTCTTCAATGGTGATGCTCACCCCAACGACCCTTCGTACGTATCTATCGCTGGCACCGTATGCCCTTACCTCCAGTGCATAGCTCCCTGGCTGCAGGAAAGTATGTTCAAATATACCGGAAGTGTTTGTGTAAAGCGGCTCTGCATCATCCTCCATGCGAAGGTCATATTCAACGGCGTTTTCTGCTGAGGCCGTTACAATGACCTGGCCACTGCCTGGTGGCTCAACTTGTACATCCACCTCCAGGTTGTATGGATCACCCTCCCGGAGAATGTTGTCGTTGTCATCATCGCAGGCCAATGCGGTAAAGATTAAAAGGAAAAAGCCGAAATGCTTTATTATTGGAAAAACCTGCATGGTTAAAAACTGGGTTAAAAAGAGGCTGCAGGGGGTATTCCCTGCAGCCTATGATTCAATTGACTTATTCAAATACAAAATTGCGGATAAAGAAGATTCCTTCAACCGAGTGCCCAGCACCGCCAATGGTGATTGCAAAGAAATTGAGATCCTCACGCTCATGCGGGGTACCATCTTCTATTCCGGGGCCACTGGTCGGCTCATCTAACTGGAAGGTCCAGGTTTGCCACTCATCGAGTACAACGTCATCGGGATCCACATCATATTGCAGGTGATGGTTCCACCATTCCGGTGTATCATGGTTATTGGCAATGACGATACCAATATCCTTTGTCAGGTCACCAGAATAATCATTGTCGCTCGGCAGATATACATCAATGGATACTTGCGTAAAATTGTCAAACTGTATGTAATATTCCGTTGCAAACTGAAGTTCCTGAAAATCTGAAGCAACCCTGTGATATTCTCCAACCTTTGTGCCGTCTGGATCAGCGGGATCATCCACGCCAACAGTCAATTCAACAGTTGATTCTGTCGGCACAAGGATTTGCACATCATCTGCATCTTCTGAAGCAAACGTGTTAAACATTTCTTCGGGCGTTAATTCTTCAAGCGGCTCAATCTCTTCCTCTTCTTCGATCACCTCGGGCTCAGCAGCAGGATCGTGATAGTGTGCATAGGTGAAGTCCCAGTAATGTCCCTCACCCTCATGGGTGTAAGAGATGACCATCAGGTCATAGTCACCATGCTCTTCTAGGCTTTCAATCGTAAATTCATTTGTTTCGGAAGGCACAGGCACTTGACCGGTAGGAGTCATCTGCGGCATGCCCATCCAGGCACCGTATCCAGTAAGTGTGACCTTGCTGCTTGCGGCATCAAATTCAAACTGGTGCGTGCCGCCAAGAAATGCACTCACATCATCGCCGTTCATGTTGACCATGTTTTCTGGAATGGCTTCAAAGCATGTGCCATGTACGTCTGTACCATCGAATATGGCATCTTCGCCCCAGAATGCGCCCTGGTCGTCAAAAACAAAGTCACCGTCACGATGGAAAGTAAAGGTATGGAAATATTTGCATGGCCTTGAACCATCATTTTCGAGGGACCACCAATCGCGGGCATTATCCTTATCCGGTCCTATCCCCATACTTGTTCCAACCCTGTAAAGTTTCCATTCCTTGGATTCCATTCCGGCCAGCAAGGTGAGCATTTCATCGGGATCATCAATGGTAATGGTTTCACTGAAAGAGTGGCTGTCTCCAGCTTCGTTTGAAGCAGTAAGTACTACTTCGTAGGTGTCAGGCTCAGCATACACATGCGTAGGGCTTTCCTCGGTGGATGTTTCCCCGTCACCAAAATCCCATGAGTAGCTGATTGCATTTTGTGAATAGTTCTCAAAATGAACTTCCATGAAATGATCTTCGCTGATTTCATACTGAAAGCTTGCAATCGGTGCTTCTGGCTCTGGCTCGGGATCATCATCCGAACTGCAGGCATGAAATGCAATCATGCCTGTCATGGCAAAAAGAATCATAGCAAGTTTAAAAAACCTGTGTTTTTTTAAGTTTTTCATAAAAATGGTTGTTTTTTTGGTTGATAAAAATTGTAATGATAGCCATTGGCTGATTTCTGAAACCAAAGAAATGAAGCTGCCAGTCAATTAGCAAATAATTAACTACAACATGGATGCAACTTTTTGCAAAATCCATACATCATAACTACATCATGCAGCTCAAAAAACACTGAAATAGAGAGTTTTGCATATTTTTGCGCAAAGAAAGCCAGTTTCTCACCAACTTTTTTTAAGCTTATATTGCCAATGATGTGGCAGGTAAGAAAAAAAGCCTGGCAGGTTCTTTTTGGATTAAAAAGTCATCAGGAATTCGGTAAGGTTGGTTTCCTGGTCGAGTTGCAGTTTTTTTCTGAGCCTGTAGCGACTGATCTCAACACCTCGTATGGAAATATTCATCAATGGTGCAATTTCCTTGGTTGAGAGGTTCATCCGAAGATAGGCACACAAGCGCAATTCCTTTGGTGAAAGGCTCTCGTATCTGTTTTTCAGCCTTGTGATGAAATCCTGGTGCACTTCATCAAAGTAGCTGTTGAATAGCTCCCAGTGTTTTTCGTTTTTCAGTTCCCTGTTTACCTTCTTTAGCAGGCTCTGGATGTTCATTTTTTCAGGATGATCAGCAGGGATGCTTTTCAGCAGCTTGCTCAGGTCGTTTTTCAGGGTAGTAAGGGTTTTGTTTTTTTGGATCAAATGCATGGTGGCGTTTGCCAGTTCCTTGTTCTTGTGTTGCATTTCACTGGCAAGGCTTTCGTTTCGCAGTTCCATGATCTCTTTTTCGCTGAGGGCGGTTTGTTCGTTAAATATCTGCTCCCTCCTTGCCAGCCTTTTCTCGTGCCTGATCTTTTCCCGTTGCCTTATCCGCAAAATCCTCCTTCTAACATAATATGCGTTGGCGGTTATGATGGAAATAATGATCAGGGCATAGAGGGCAAAGGCTGCTTTTGACCGGTACAATGGTGGGCTGATGCTAAAGTGAAAGGTGCTTATGCTGCTTTCCACACCAAAGGCATTCCTGGCTTTTACCTGGAAAACATAATCGCCTTCACGCAGGTTCGTATATTCTTTGATATTCAGCTCGTCCCACGCAGACCATTCCGGGTCAAATCCTTTCAGTTTGTAAGAAAAGGCTGTTGAAGAGGGGTTTTCGTACATGGGGGCTGTAAAAACGAAGCTTACTGAGTTCGAGGCAAAGGGAAGCTGGAGCATGGCCTCACGGTTTTCCAGGATTTCATCGCTGTGGGCAAAAAATGACAGGGTCTCCTGCCTTCCATAAAAAGATACCTCCTGAAAGCTCACCTTTTCCGTCACCTGGTAATCGTTAATGATCGTAGGATCATAATGAATCAGTCCTTGTTGTGATCCAATGAATATGTTGCTGGAATTCAGGATGGAGATGTTCTGAAAAGCCGGAAGAAGAAAGGCGTTGATCCTTTTAAAGGGAGTGGTAATATCGCGGTATGTGCCGTCTTCGAGCCTGCGCAGAAGGCCCATGAATTCATAGGTATAGTACCACAGGTTCCCTTGTGCGTCCTGGTGTATTTTGTCAACAAAACCTTTGTCCTGAAATAACCGGTTCATCTCCGGATTGGGAACAAAGGCTTCCTGGCCATGATTGTAGGTAAAAAACCCTTCATGCGTTGTCACCACCATTCCCCCATTGACCCCATGCAGGTTATAGGGAAGCGATTCTGGCAGGCCTGCCTCGCCATGGTAAAAATCCACGGTCCTGATCTCAGAAAAATCAGGCGTAAGTTCAAGTTTATATAAACCCTTGTAACCGTGTGACACCCAAAGCAGGCCCTGGTTGTCCAGGAAAATGTGCCTGCTTGATTCCCTGAACCCTTCGATTTCATCCAAAAGATACCATCTGTCATCAATCTTTTCTAGCCTCACCAGCCCTGAAAAAGTCCCGGCAAGGGCCATATTATCATGATAAGGAAGTTCCAGGAAGGACCAGAAACCTCTTATGTCAGCTATCTGGTGAGCCCGGAATCCATCGATCTGAAAGCTGCCATAATTGTGTCCGCAGAGCAACGTATTGCCAATGACCTCAAGGCTCCATACCTGGCCTTCGGTACCACTGATCAGTTGAAAATTCTGAGGGTAAAACCGCCGGTTGCTGAGCTCTTCCATCATGAGACCATAAAGCCCCTGGTTGGTGCCTACGTATAAAATTCCTTCGTGAACGGCAGTGGCATACACACTTTCAATGTTGAAATTATGGTTGAGAAGGGAGAAAGGCGAATTGACCTCTATGTAATCAATGCCATTATCCAGTGCCGCCCACAAATTGTTTTTCCTGTCCTCAAATAGTGCCAGCACTGTGTTGTTTTGCAGCCCCTTAGAGCGATTTACGTGCTGTAACAAATTTCCCTCGGTGTCGGTAATGTATACCCCGTTGCTGATGGTCCCGATGGCATAAGTATGGTCGGATAGCCTGATGCCGGAATAGACACTGTATTGCTTTAGCTGCTCGTTGACCGGATTGTCCCAGGGGGTTAAGTCCTGTCCGTCCCACAGGAAAAAACCTTCGCTGGAAGTGCCAATCATCAAATTGTCCCTGTTTTCAGGCATGATACAGGCAATTTCCTGTTGCGATAACACAGGATGATCACTTACCAGCGCCAAACTATCGTTTTCAAGAAGCATCAGGCCCTTTTTGCGTTCGACCACGTAAAAATCCCCGTGTACTTCGTGCATGAACCCGAATTCGTCTTCCGGGGTTATGACATGCATCTGATCTCCGGAATAAATGAAAATGAAGGAGAAAGATTGAAAGATGATCCGCCCCTGATCGTCCTGGAAGATATTCCACACTTCATCAAAATCATCGCAGCATGACGGAATGAGATGGTTCAGGGAGTTCCAGGCCAGCTTTCCTTCTTCATTGGCTGCCAGAAAGCCAATCTCTTCATAAGCACCGGCAAAAATGGTATCGCCTGCAGCCAATACCGACCTTACAATGGACCCATTGGGCATGGGGTAGGTTTTCCAATTTGTGCCATTGTACTCCATGATCCCGTCGTTGTTGCCAAAGTACAGGAACCCCCGGCTACTCTGCGTAACAGACCAGTTTTGTGTGCTGGCATCGTATTCGTGCGTGGGATGGTTGATAATGGAAGGCAAACCAATGTCCTTGATCTGGGCCTTAGCGTATACAGATAGCAGGCTCAGAAAGATCAGGATGATATGTTTCAGATATATGGCTTTCATGATATGAGGCAAGCGCTCAGTACCAGCTTTGCTTTGTTGACTTCTTCACTATTATGAGAAATGACCAATTATTCCAGGGATCAGAAACCCTCATAACAACCAGTGAAAATAAAAATTTTTTTTAACCTGACAAAAGCTTCAACTGTTTAAGGGTATGCGAGGGAACTTCAAACTACAACCTGCAAAACCACAAAAGTCAACCATTTAACGCCGATAAACGACCAATTAAAAACTTTTAGTTAAAAATAATGCTTTTTTAGTTTGTTTTACTTTATATTTGTAGATAAATAAGCATCATGATCAGCGAAGACAACAACGACTTTAACGGCCCGGATGAAGTCAATGAGCCCGACGGCAGGTATCAGCAACAGGAGCCGCTGAACTTTGAAAAAATATGGATGCTGTTTCAGGAAACGGATAAGAAGTTTCAGGAAACGGACAGGAAGATGCAGGAAACGGATAATAAAATCAAGGAAACGGACAGGATATTAACGGAACAGTCACAAGAAACCAGAAAAAGCCTGAAGCGCTTGTCAAAAATTGCCAGCGGCCTGGGTATCAATATCGGCGAAGCTACGGAAGACTACTTCTACAATGCCCTTGAGCAAATGCGCTCATTGGCTGGCAACGAAATAGAAAAAGTTGACGGTCTGAAAAGAAGCGTAAAAGGTCTGCAGGGTCAGTTTGATGCCGTACTGTTCTGCAGCAATGACGTGATTATCCTGGTTGAAATCAAGCACAAACTGCACCTGGAGGATGTCATCCGCTTCAAGGATAAAACCATTTCCGTTTTCAGGCAGCTTTACCCGGAATATTCTTCCCAAAAGGTATTAGGCGCCGTTGCAGGCATGACCATCAGCGACGAAGCGATGGATAAAGCCCTCAGTTACGGGCTGCTGGTCCTTACCCAATCAAATCAAAAGATCCGTGTCCTGAACCCGGAAGGCTTTGCGCCAAAAGTATTCTAGTGTCATGTTAGCGCTACTTAAGCCTGTTCATTCTTTCGGCTTATACACGCGTATGTAATCGACCAGGAATTCCGAATAATAATCTTTGCCCAACTCTTCAAGACCGGCATGGCGGATGCTGTTATTGATAACCACCCACATAGGCTGGTTGAACCATTTATCCAGGATCTCTTTATCATCAAAGCGATAGATCAGCATGTCATTGGTATAAAAATCAATCCTGTCGGGTGTCCATTCCACCGCAAACACATAAAACTCCCGACCAATATGACGACGCGACGCGATTTTGATTGGCCAGGCCCCCAGTTGTTCAGGGTTTTTCTGCGTGCCCCAATGCATGTTGATCTCCTGGTACACCACATCCCGGCCAGTCTCCCGTCCATAGGCTTCAATGACGTCGATTTCCGGTGGCCAGGGTGGTCCCCATAGCCAAAAAGCTGGCCAGCTGTGCGGTGCATAAGGCAAGGTCATGCGGCACTCAAAATACCCGTATTGCTGCTTAAGGAAGTTGTAGGAAAACAACTTGCTTACCTGGTAAGGAAACTCAATGACAGAGTCCAGCTGGTATACGTAGATCTTCTTCGGGTTGTAGCGGCTGGTAAAAGCAGCATAGCCGCCTTCTCTCAGCTCCGGGGGACCATAATGTACGTTAAGCCGGCGGGGGGGATACATGTTCGATCCACCGACTTTCCAGTGGTTCTCGTCGCCGGTCTCGTTCCAGGATTTCTCCTCAAAGGTCTCATTCAGCACCAGGGTGTAACCCTCTTTCTCCAAGCCTGTCTTGTCTTCCAATTTCTCAG
>PUOJ01000043.1 GCA_003552075.1 Bacteroidales bacterium | reverse complement strand
TGCTCGTAACCGGCATTGATGTCGGTCAGACGTACGGGGTCAAAGTTGTTCACCTGGGATACGATCACATCCGGGGCCAGGTGAAAGTCCTGGTGGATGGCTGACATCACGGTGCCATCCGCCGAAAGGGAATACCCGCGGAATTGGCCGGCCCCTTCGGTGACCTGGCGGTATACCGCATCTTCACCCGTAACGGGCATCGCAAACAAGTCGACCGACGTGTTGTGCAGCTCCCAGTAGAAGATCTCATCCCCTGCAGGCGACCATTGCACCATCCGGGGCTCATCGTCGTGGGTTACGCCCAAGCGTGTCATTTCACCGCTGACAAGATTTTTCACTTTGATGACCTCGTAGCCCGGCCAGTTGGTGTCTCCCCGGTCGGTGGTGAAGGCCAGGTATTGGCCGTCGGGGCTATACAGCGGGTTGGTGTCGCTCCCCCCGAGGTCCACTAGCAGCTCCACGGCGCCACTGTCGGCCGGCACGGTGGAGATGTCGGTATCCGGCCAGTATTCGAGTCCGGGACGCGTCTGGTGGTCGAAAGCCAGGGTGGCATCATCAGGCGACCAGTCGAAGCTGCCCACGTGGAACTCTCCTTCAGTAAGCCGGGTGATCTCAGCCAACTCTTCTGACTCCGGATCCACGTCAAACACATAAAGATGTCCATAACGAATGTCCTGGTCCACCACGTTCACGTCGCGACGCTCCCGCTGACGCTGTTGCTGTTCTTCGCTCACCGGGTCAATCATCGTAAAGGCGATCCGTTCGCCGCCGTTCGACCACTGGTAACGTCCGACGCTGCCTTCTGCAGCCGTCACCTGCCAGGCTTCTCCGCCGGAAGGGTTGATCATCCATATCTGGTTGCCATCACCGCCACGGGCAGAAGTAAAGGACAGATAGCCGCCACAGGGAGACCACTGCGGGTTCCCGGCAGACACGTCGCCACGGGTAAGCTGATACTGCTGCGCGCCATCGGCACTCACCAGGTGAATGTGCGTGAGGTAATCGCTCTGCTCTCCTTCGGTGCGCGGCACCGACACGGTGAAAGCGATCCAGGTGCCGTCGGGCGAAATAGACGTACCGCCTACACGCTTGAAGTTTTCTACCATGTACTCCGGCGACCAAAGCTCATCATGGTCACTTTCCTGCGCTTCTTCTGCGAAAGCAGGGGGTTGCGCCAGGAAACAGGCTAAAAACAAAAATGCAAAGACAAAAAATGGTTTTTTCATTGGTAAAGGGTTTTATTTGAGAATGACAATGCGTTAAAACCGGGGCTTATCCTGATATTTCCCGGGTAAAAGAAACATATAGCCGGTAAATATACAAAAATTCTTATTGAACCCCTTCGGGGTTCTCGTCCTGGGGGTGGGTGGGGTTTTGGGCCCTGCATTGTATGCAGTTAATCATATTGAACCCCTGACGGGGTTCTGCAAAGGGAAGTCTCATCTTGCATCCGAAACGAGACACCACATCAGCACAGCACAGCAGCACATCAGCACAAAGCACATCAACACATCAGCACAGCAGCACATCAGCACAGCAGCACAGCACAGCAGCACAAAGCACATTAGTCCGTTTATGGATTGCACCCATGTTTTTCAGTGAGATAAATTTTTTATCCGACACATTTTCAACGAATTGCGGGCTATTTATATGAAAGCACATTAAATTAGCACATTGGCACATTATCACATTAAATTAGCACATTAAAATTATCTTTGCGGTAAAAAAACGCGTATGTCGTGGGAGCATATCCTTTTGGTGGTGGGCGTGGGCATCCTGACGGGCTTCATCAACACCCTTTCGGGCAGCGGCTCGTTGATCAGCCTGCCCATCCTGATGTTCATCGGACTGCCACCGCACGTGGCCAATGGGACCAACCGCATCGGAATTTTCTTTCAGAACCTGGTGAGCACCACCAACTACCACAGGAAGGGCATCCTCGACGTGCGGATGGGCATCGGGGTGGCCATCCCGGCCATCCTGGGGAGCATCGCCGGCGCCTTTGTGGTCACCGGACTGAGCGAGCGCGCCGTGGAGATCTCCGTGGCAGTCGTCCTCCTCGTGATGCTGGTCCCCCTGTGGTTAAAGCCCAGGCAATGGCTCGAAGGCAAGGACATGACCCAGGTGCCGCAAAACAAGCTGCTGCGCTTTGTCATTTTTTTCTTTGTGGGGATGTATGGGGGCTATATCCAGGCAGGCGTCGGTATCTTCCTTTTGTCGGCACTTGTGCTGAATGCCGGTTACGACCTGGTCAAGGCCAACGCCCTTAAGGTATTCATCAATTTGATATTTACGCCTTTCGCCCTGGGCGTATTCATATACCTCGGCCACGTCAATTGGGGCGTCGGCCTGGTGCTGGCCCTGGGCAATGCCATAGGCGCCTGGTTCGCCAGCCAGTGGTCAGTAGCCTGGGGGCCGGTCTTTGTGCGGTATGTGCTGGCCATCGTAATCCTGGGCTCCGGGATCAAACTGTTGTTTTTCTGATTGATTAAAAAAATTATCCACAGATACACACAAATTTTTTACACAAATGCCCACAAATGCCCAGGGCAACCAAAAACACCCAAAGTACTGTCCCGAAAGATCCCTCCGTGACAATACCGGGGTCAGCCAAGTCTGGCCCTGACCCTATCATCACTCCCGACTCAGCCAACTGCGTTAAGTTCAAGTCTTGTCACTGGACAGCCAGATCCTTGGCTCCAGACAGTTCAGGCCTTGTCGCTGGACAACCGGAGCCCTGATTCCAGACAGATCAAGCCCTGTCGCTGCATGAGCTCCCTCCTGGAAACAATGAAAACCGGCCAAGTCCGGACTTTACCCAAATCACCACCTGCTTCCGGAAACCACGTACAGGGCAAGTACCGTACCTAAAAGCCCTCCTGGAAACAATGAGACCGGCCAAGTCCGGACTTTACCCGGACCCATCGCACAAGCAACTGCTTTCTCACTTCATACACCCCAGTTCCCAGCCTTAACCTTAGCCTCAATCTTAACTTCAACCTTAGCCTTAAACATATTATCTTTGCAAAAACACCATTAAGCATAGGGATAAATAAGATAAGGAAAAAGCATCGCATCATGTCCTCCGCACTTTACTGGTTTGCCATATACACCCGCTCGCGCTACGAAAAGCGGGTTCACGCCTACCTGCGGGACGATGGTGTGGAGGTGTATCTGCCGTTGATCAAGCGCTGGCGCATATGGAGCGACCGCAAAAAACAGGTGGACATGCCCCTGTTGCCGTCTTACCTGTTCGTCAAAACCCATCCCGGAAAGTCAACACAGTATTTTGATATCCTCAACACGCCAGGTGTTGTTCGTTTTATTACCTTTGAAGGGATGCCCGTAGCCGTTCCCGAACACCAGATCGACGCGCTCAAGCGGCTAAACAGCCAGGGTGTCGACATGGAATGCATGACCGAATGTCCGCCTCCGGGTAGTCCGGTTAAAGTGGTTCAAGGCCCGATGAAAGGCTTTACCGGGGAGGTAGTCACCGTAGGCAAAAATAAAAAAATCATTTTGCGGCTGGATACCCTGGATAAGTGTGTCACCCTGAATATTCCGTTGGCGATGGTGGAAGCGGTGGGGAAAAAGTAGGCAGTAGGCAGTAGGCAGTAGGCAGTAAAAAGTAAGAAGTAGGAAGTAGGAAGAAGAAGAAGGAAGTAAGAAGGTTGAGAAGGTTGAGGTTAAGACAGTTTGACACACAGCAAACCGGGGCTTTTAGACCTTTTAACGTTTTGTCATTTTGTCATTTTGTCATTTTGCCCTTTCGTCTTTTTGTCCTTTTGTCCTTTAGACATTTTTGATATGAAAAAAATTTTATCCGTGGTGGGTGCCAGGCCCAACTTCATCAAGATCGCTCCCCTGGCCAAGGCATTCAAAAAGTACCGCAAGGAAGTGAAGCACCTGCTGTGCCACACTGGTCAGCACTTCGACAAGCGCATGTCGGAAATCTTTTTTGACGAGCTCAGCATGCCAAAACCGGATTTTAACCTTGGGGTGGGCGGGGGCAGCCATGCTTCGCAGACCGCACGCATCATGCTGGAGCTGGAAAAGGTGATCAATCAGGAAAAACCACATCTTGTGATCGTGCCGGGCGACGTCAACTCCACAATGGCCGCGGCACTCGTGGCATCCAAGATGGGCATCCCGGTAGCACACGTGGAGGCCGGCCTGAGGAGCTTCGACAAGACCATGCCCGAGGAAATCAACCGCATCGTCACCGATGTGGTCTCCGACTTCCTCTTCGTGACGGAACACAGTGGCATGCATAACCTGCGCGACGAGGGCGTGGACGACAGCAAGATCTTCTTCGTGGGCAATACCATGATTGACTCGCTGGACGCCCACTGGGATGCCGTGGAAGCTAACACGGTCACCGAAAGGCTCGGCCTCGACAAAGGCCGGTACATCGTAGCCACCTTCCACAGGCCCACCAATGTGGACGATAAGGAGAACCTGTCAGCCATCATGGAGACCATGGGCAAGCTTGCGGGTGAGAGGAAGCTGGTCTTCCCGGTACATCCGCGCACCCGGAAAAACATCCACGCGTTCGGCCTGGATAAACATATTCCCAACAGCCTGATCCTCACCGAGCCGCTCGGCTACCTGGAGTTCCTCTCGCTGATGCGTTATGCCGAGCTGGTAATTACCGACAGTGGTGGGATCCAGGAAGAAACCACCTATATGGGCGTGCAGTGCATCACGGTAAGGAAAAACACCGAACGGCCCGTGACCATCGATGTGGGCACCAACCAGCTGGTGGGCGTAAGCATGGAAAAAGTGGAGCGCACGGCCCTGGATATCCTGGATGGGATCACCAAGCCAGGGCGCATCCCGGAATTGTGGGACGGGAAGGCTGCGAAGCGCATTGCGGAGATCATCATACAGCATAAGGAGTAAGCAGGCACACAGGCATCGGGCACCAGTGTCATGTCAACGCTGTTTTAGCCGGCCAAGTCCTGATCTTTTACCTCATCTATGCAAAATAAAAGCCTTACATAACTATGGCTATGCGTGGTTCAATTTTTTGAGCTCAGAAAAAACGCTGTGAGGCAACAGACACCATGGCATGAACACGATACCAGGTGATCTTGAACCCCTTCGGAACTCCTTGGTTGTTGTGACATCCGAAGTCCGTTCGGGCTTATACGATATGAAATCCCTGCAGGGGGTTGTCCTGCATGTGACGATTTGGGGAAGAGTCCATGAGATGATCCTCTGAGTAACCCGGTAGTCCAGTCGGGACAGTACCCCCCCGCAGCCCATTCGGGATTATTCGCTATGAAGTGCCTGTGGGGGTTATCTTGCGTGTCACGGCTTGGGAGAGAGATCATGAGATGGCCCTCTGAATATCATGGAAGTCCAGTCAGGGCAGTACCCCCGAAGTCCGTTCGGGCTTATACGATATGAAATCCCTGCAGGGGGTTGTCCTGCATGTGACGACCGGGGGGAGAGATCAGGGTTTGTCCTGCGGTGGCGATCGGGGGAGGGGTAATGAGGTGGGCATCATAATTATCCTGGAAGTCCATTCGGGGTGTTCCGGAAATCCATTCGGGACATCCCGGAAGTCCAGCAAGAGCGCTCAGGAAGTTGGTTCGGGGCATCCCGGAAATCCATTCAGTGAAAAACCATCCTATGCATCAACACAAGCATAAAAAACCATGTGGCACCAGCTGACAACCCTCTGGGAGAACCTTCGCATCCGGCAGGCAGCCATTCTCTATGTGGCCAGCTTTGCAGGCATCCCACTGGCCATTTTCACGAGCATTGTCTTTACGCGATTCCTGGGGCCACAGGGGTATGGCGACTTCGCCTTCCTTGACAGCCTTTTCGATTTCGCCCGGGTCATCTTCCCGGCAGGCTTCTTTTTTGCTGGGAACCGGGCTTTGGTTCTCAACACCGACAGGCAAAAGGCCCGCGAATACTATGGCGCATCCCTTGTTACGGTGTTCCTGCTCTTCCTGGTGATGGCAGCTGCCATGACCCTTTACGGGCTCCTCGACAGCAACCTGGCAGACAAAGAACTCAGGGGCTTCTTTTTCATGCTCCTGCCCTTCGGATGGATCTTCCTGCTGACGCCCTACTACGACAATGTGTTGCATGCCGACAATCGCATCCACGAACTGGCAGCCACCCGGTTTTTCCCGAAAATGATCACCTTTGCCGTGGCTTTGCTGCTATTTTTTGCCCTGAATGACTTTGCGGGTAACCGCCTTGCCGTGGTTTGGGCCGCTTACCTCGGCGCCTTCTTCCTGGTATACCTGTTTGTGTTCATGCGCCTGAACGTGTCTTTTCAAAACCTGGGAGCAAGGCTCAGGCAGATCAATCACTACCACAGGCAATACGGGGTGCATCTTTTCGTGGGCAACGTCTTCAGCCTTGGATCCGTGGCGCTTACCGGCATTTTGATCAGTTATTTCAGTGCCGATAACAGCGGGGTGGGCTTTTTTGCGCTCGCTGTGGCCATATCGCGCCCGCTCGCCCTGGTTCCGGGTGTCATCGCAGCAACCTGGTTCAAGGAGTTTGCCAGCCAACGGCATATTTCCGGAAGACTGGCCGGAATCACCCTGCTGCTCACCATGCTGGCTCTCGGCACACTATTTCTGCTTGCCGGGCCCTTCATCCGCTATTTTTACAGCGACGACTTCCTGCCCGTAATCCGCCTTGTATATGTGGCTGCACCCGCCATGTTTCTTTATGGATGCGGGGTTTTCCTGAATCGCTTCCTGGAGGCACACGGCCGGGGTGTGGCCATCCGCAACAGCTTCATCATCACCGGGCTCACCCTGCTTGTGGCCAACCTGTTGCTCATCCCCCCTTATGGCCCTGAGGGAGCCACATTGGCCATGGTCACCGCCAGCACGGTTTACCTCGCAGCGATGATTGTCAGTTACAAGGGGCGTGCAGTATAAATCCGGATTGTTTTCCCTTGCCGTTTAAACAACTGCCGCTTTTTTCCTGTTTTCCTTGTATAATATCCAAAGTGGTTGTAAGTTTGGACAGGAAAAAGAGATCACCACATGACACTCAAGGACATCAAGGCGCCCATCGATCACCACCTGCAGGCTTTTGAAGAGCGTTTCAAGGATGGCATGAAGAGCCAGGTGCCACTGCTTGACAAGATCACCCGCTACATCGTGAAGCGCAAGGGGAAACAGATCAGGCCGTTGTTCGTATTCTTTTCGGCCGGCACCTTTGGCGAGATCAGCGATCGCACCTATCGCGCCGCCACCCTGATTGAGTTGCTGCATACCGCCACATTGATCCACGACGACGTGGTGGACGATTCCAACGAAAGGCGCGGCTTCTTTTCCCTCAACGCCCTTTGGAAAAACAAGATCTCCGTGCTCGTAGGCGACTACCTGCTTTCACGCGGCCTGCTGCTCTCGCTCGACGACGACGATTTTGACCTGTTGCGCATCGTAGCCAACTCGGTCAAGGAGATGAGCGAAGGAGAGCTGATGCAGATAGAAAAGGCCCGCAGCCTCGATGTGGAAGAAGATGTGTATTTTGAGATCATCCGCAAAAAGACCGCCTCCCTGATTGCTTCCTGCATGGCCGCCGGCGCTGCCTCATTGCGTGTCTCCGATGCCGAGGTGGAGCGCATGCGCAAGGTGGGCGAAACCGTTGGCATTGCCTTCCAGATAAAAGATGACATCCTGGACTTTGAGGCCGGCAAGTCTACCGGCAAGCCGAGCGGCGCAGATATCAAAGACCAGAAGATGACCCTCCCGCTGATATACCTGATGAAAACGGTATCCTATAAAGACCGCAGGCACATCATCAACACCATCAAAAACCACAGCCAGGACCCCGGGCGGGTGGCCGGGCTGATCCAGATGGTGCACGAAAAGGGCGGCATTGATTATGCCCGGGAGTACATGCACATCTATAAGGACCGGGCCATAGAGCTCCTCAGGGAGTTGCCCGACGTCCCATCCCGCCATTCGCTCGAACGGCTGATCGATTTTACGGTGAGCCGGGATTTATAGTCTCTCCGGTCATCGCCTCCACAAGTTTTTCTTCTACCAGCTGCGCGTGCGCACGAAGGTGTGTATGGTAAGTGATGTGCAATACGGTCTGACCTTCAGGATCTCTTTTCACCCTGAACTCAGGTGGCGGCGACACGATCCAGGGCATGGCCAGCAATGCCTCCATCAGCCGCTTTTGCATTTCGCCGGGGGTATGTCCGGGCAGCAAACCCATTTGCAGGTGGTGCGGCAGGTTGTCTTCCTGATCCGGGGGCAGCGTGATGAGGTCCTGGTTCAGCCGTGAATAGGGTATCCGTACCGTCTCCCCATCGTCATTCACAAGCTCGATGGCCAGTCCCCGGAGTTTGCTGATCCTGCCCGACACCGATGGGGTGCGCAACGCCTGTCCGGGTTCAAGGGATTTCTCCGCCCGGATGAGTACTCCGGCCAGGAAGTCGCGGAAGACATACCAGCCCAGGGCGGCCAGCAAGAAGACGACCATCACCACCAGGATCGTATCCAGGAAGAGCGCATCGCCGAAAAACACGTGTACCCCCCAGAAGGCATAGGCAATCCATGTAGCCAGCTCCAGGGCGGGCAGTCCCTTTTTGCTGCCTTTGCGAAGCGATTCGCGGACGACGGAGGCCTGGCTGATGCGCCGGAGCAACCGGAAGGCGACAGCAATCACCAGGCCGGCAAGGATAAATACCAGGATGTTCATAAGCGTTTTCTCTTTTGCAGTTGTTCTGTAAGGTATAGATCCAATCCGGGGCGAATGGCGAATACGCCGTCGAATTTTTCAACCAGGATGCCCGCACGCACCAGTTGCCGGATCTCCGCCGTGATCTCCTTTTGAGGCAGCTGCAGGATGGCTGCCAGCGTGCCGGGAGTAAACCGGCGGTTGACCACAAATTGCTGGATGTAAAACCACTGTTCCGGCCGCAGCGCATCGAAGGCTTTGGCGGAGGGCACCTGGAAGCTCCGGATGTGCATATGCGAGCCCGACACCTTGCTCACGGCGGCCAGCCAGAGCTGCATAGCCAGTCCGGGGTTGCCATATGACAGGTTAAAGAGGGCGTTGAACATCCGGGCCTGGTCCAGCGCGCTCATCTGCTCTTCGCCCTTCCTTTTCCAGGTAAAGCGCATTCCCCCGGCCTGGTGTCTGAGCATGATCAGCTCCTTCAGCTCCCGGGCATCAAAAGGCTCACAGGTGACGGTAGCCAGGGCATAACCCAGGAGTCCGGTCTGACGGTTTATCAGTTCCAGGGCATAGGGATTTACGTTCATCACAAACAGGATCTTGTGGCCGTACCGGTCGATCAGGTCCGTGAGCATCCGGATGATGGCATCACCCCCGGGACGCCGTTCCCACCAAAGGCCCAGGTCCTGGATGATGATGGCCTTGCCCGCAGGAAGCGCCCTGAACACGTCATCAAGGCTCCTGTTTTGCGCACCGAGGGCCTCCAGCAGCTTCTGTGTGAACAGCCCGGTATCGGCCGAACACGCCTGCGGAGCCCTTACGGCGTGGATGTGGTCGCGGCTGAAATGTTTCCCGGTGACCCGGCGTGAAAGACTGGATTTGCCGGAGGTACGACCTCCGGTGATGATGAGTGCCCCGGGAAAGCCAGCCTTGAAGCGCCCGACAGCCTGCGCACATGCCTGCATCTCTGCCTCCATCCCGACCCAGAAATCATCCCCTGCACCTGACTGGCCGCTAAAAAGTGAACCATAATAGAATGGCAGGTGCCTGATCACCTCTTCCGATGGGGTGACGGCCTCTGCAAAGGCAATTATCGCGTCATTCGACAGCATCGCGCTGCCTTGTTGCTTCTCCACGTGGCTGATCCAAAGCTGGCCTTCACTCTTGCCATACAACAGGTTAACAAAACGGTCGCCGGCCATCCTGTGCATTTGCCGCCACTGCCGGGTAAGCTCCCGTGCCACGCCCCCATCGGCCACGGACTCCCGAGAACGCTTTCTGACAACCAGGCTGGACTTGCTGATGGTGGCCGCAGAGAGGGGCTCAAAAGCCTTGTGGAGGCTGTCTGACAAGGTTTTTTCCAGGTCATTGGCAAGGTGCGCGATGCGTGCCCGTTCCTGCCTGATCTTTTCCAGGAAGCTTTTGATCAGCTCCACGGATTGTTGCCACTGTGTGGCCTGGTCGCCGGCAGCATCTTCCTTGCTTTCACTCTCCATGTTGAAATTAAAAAGGCGGACCAGGTCTTTGACGTTCCCCACGATTTCATTCAGCCTGACCCCGGCATCGTGCGTCTTTTTAATGCCCGGGTCAATAAATGCCGATCCAAGGTAGTATTCGACCGTTTTGCGGAACCGCAACTCCACCTTTTCAGATTCTGAAAATGCGGTCTCTTCAATCTTTTCGGCCAGCAGCTCTCCGGCAATCTCCATCTTGTCGGGGATATCGGTCAGCAACTCCCGAAGCTCTGCATAGAAGCCCTGGTAAATGTCTGAAACTGCAGGTGCATGCAAGCTTTCGTGCTCCAGGCGCCGGGAGCCCGAAGCCGGCTGGTCAGGTTTTTCCAACAGGTCCTCTGCATACTTTTCGTAAGCATCCAGTTTCAGCAGCAGCTCGGCGTGCACTTTGGTGTGCAGGTCAAAATGGAATTTTTCCATCCTGGCGCGGATGCGGCTTCGCAGCTGCAGCACCATAAAGTCGATGTTGGCCTTGTTGATGAAGGACGCCAGGTTGGACTGCCATTGGGTGGCATAATCCAGGATCTGCTCAAGCATTTCGGGGGTTTGCTTCGCCCGGGCGGCAAGCTTGCTGCTGCGGATGTTGGCCCCGGTGCTTTCCAGGTGATGGCTGAACAGCTCCAGGTCGTGCAACAGGTCTTCATAGAGCCGCTTGCCCATATCGTAATGCGCACCCCGGCAGTCGTTTTCCATTACCTCGAGGGCGGCAAAAAACCTGCTTCGCTCCATTCGGACCAGCTCACGCATCCTGCCAGTGTTTTCTGCACCGCGCCGCACCCTTTCGATCAACTCATATACGCCATACACCGTCTTGCGGAGCCCGGCAATCTCCTCAAGGCCATGCCGGGTGTGGGCAATCAACAGGTTTTGCAGCTGTTTTAGCCGCTTGTAATAGAGAAAATACCGTGCAGCCGGCAAGACCCGCACCTTATGCGTAACCGGACGGCGGGTGAGCGCTGCCAGCAAGCGTTTCCGGAGCTTATACAGGCGAATGCCAGGGCCGTCCTGCTTTTTGATCACCAGTTCCGGGCCGGTCAGCTTGATCCGTATCTTTTCAGGCATCACATTGATCATGGCGCGCAGGGTATCCAGATAGGCTTCATTGGCTTCCTGCAGCGCCCTGACGGATTCTGGCAGCCGCTGATCGCGGATATACAGCAGTTGCCGCTGCGCGTGAAAGGCAAAATCATTGAGCAGCCGGAGGAAGGCCTTTGCCCGGTCGTTCTCCTTTTTCTCTGACAAAGCCGCTTCCAGGGCGTCCAGGCTGCGGTTCAGGAAGTGCCTGAGCTCAGGAAACACCCGCAAGGATTGTTTGAGGAGGCGTTCCGGACCATCCTCAAAATATTTTTCAGCAAAATGGCCTGCGCGTTGACCAATGTTATGGACCTCGTTGGCGATGATTTCGCGGGAGGACAGCGACAGCTGCCTGAAGACATCTGCAGAAGGCCGTTCCTCCGGTTGTTCTGCTTCCAGCTCATCATCCCGCGGGTCCTCTTTGATCACGCTGACCTCATCAAAAAAGCCGGATGGAGACAAGAACAGGGCTGCACCCACGCTGTCGGCCAGCCTGTTTGCCTGCGCCAGACCGGCTTCATACTCTTTTGGTGCGATTTCCGGGAGCTCCAGGATGCAGAGGTCGGTGTCCCCGGACGCTGCCCCCACGATATGATGTGCGGGCAGCTTTTCAACGGCATTTTCGATCACCCGCACATCAGCCTGCATCCGGTTGTTGTCAAGCATCTGGTTTACCAGGCTGTGGATGGCATCGGCCTGTGCGCTGTCGTGGTTGATGACCAGGATGCGGATGCGTGCCGTACGCCAGAGATGGCTGCTGGTGATGAACTTCAGCAGGAGCAATGCCAGCGACAGCCCCCTCCCCGACCCTTTCCACCAGAAGTCGATGGTCTTGTGCTTTCCAAAGCCGCGTTCCTTGTCGTAGGAAAGGAAGGCGCAGTTATAGTCCTGCCGCTGGAGGTTGTGAAGCAGGCCGGCGAATTTCTCCGGTTTGCGGGTGTTTCGCGGCCAGCCCATGAGTACGGTGTTGGGCTCGAAGCCGGTAAAGCCATACACCCGGGAGATCATGTCGATGCCTTCATAGACGTCGCGGCAGGTGTGCCTGCGGGTGAAGACGCCCTTGCGGTCCGCCGGCGGCCTTTCCAGTCCATCCTCTTTGATCCCGAAAAGTACGTCACCTGAAGGGTGTTCTGATAGTTCAAAGTTGGTGAACACGCCCAGCTTGCCCACCAATGCCTTTCCCATCTCGATCAGGTGGGGCCGGCTCTTTTGGCCACCGCTGAACAGCATCACGTTGGGGCGCCAGTGTTGCAGCCTTTTGTCGCTGCCGCTGAGGCGTGCCAGGCCGGTCTTGACGAGTGAGGACCACACGCCCGTCCAGGTGTCGCCGCTTTGCAGGGCCAGTTCCTTCTTCTTCAGAAAGAGAAACAGGGCGATGAGCACCACGGAGGCCACGATCAGTGCGGCGAGGTCCAGCTGGATCATCACCACGATACAGGCGAGCGCCCCGATGATGCTCACAAAGCGCGGGATTTTGAAGGAAGGCCTGAAGTCGCTGCCCGCCCAGCTTTCGATGGCATAGGTGATGTTGAGGAAACCGTATATGATGATGAAGAAGGTGGTGACGATGCGTGCGATCACGTTAAGCTCCCCGATGAGGATGCCTGCAAGGGCGATCAGGAAGGCTATTGCCAGTGCGTTCCGGGGTTCGTTAGAGGCGCCGTGTCCGCGGGCAAAAAATCCGGGCAGGATACGGTCTTTGGCCACCGCCTGAAGGATGCGCGGGGCGCCCAGGATGCTGACCATCCCCGATGAAAGGGTGGCCGCAAGGATCCCCGCGAGGACCAGGGCCGGAGCCCTCGAGATGGCAAAGAGCACCTGGGGGTCGTCTACCAGCAGCTGGCGGTCGACGGTAAGGGCAAAAAACAGGGCCAGTCCGACGTATACCAGCAAGCCCACAAGGATCGCCAGGATGGTGCCCAGGGGGATGTCCTTACGCGGATCCCTGAGGTCGCCCGACATCGACACGCCCGCCTGGAAGCCGGTGACTGCCGGGAAGAATATGGCAAAGAGGGCGATCCACGGAAGGGAGCCATCTGCAACGCCCAGGATGGGCTCTCGTGGCGCCAGGTCGTGGCTTCCCGCAAAGATGGATAGCAGGGACAGGATGATGGCGCCCATGATCAGGTATTGGGCCTTGATGGCCAGCGAGGTGCTGATAAAGGTGATCACGGTGACCGCCAATAGGGTGATCGTACCCGCTAAGCGGATGTTGTTAAGCGTAGGTTCCAGCCCGAGGATGGGCAGCAGGGTTTCGGCAAAACCGAGCAGGTAGAGGCTCACGCTGAATGACAGGCCGACAAACAGTGCCACGCCCAGCGTGCCGCCAATGGGCAGACCCAGGCTTCGCGAGATGATGTAATAGCTGCCGCCGGTCTCCACCCGTTTGTCGGTCGCTACGGAAGCAACACTCAGGCCCGTGCTTACGGAGATGATGTGCGCCACCAGGATGATGCCCAGCACGGACCACAGTCCCGCCTGCCCCACGATCCAAGGCAACCGGAGGTACATGATCACACCCAGGATGGCCAGGATGGAGGGGGTGAAAACCCCGGAGAAGGCACCGAATTTCTTTGCTTTAGCCACTTTTCAGGTATTTTGATAAAAGTAAAGACATAAAACACCCATGACAGGATTTTTAACACACAGGAAGATGATTATTGTCAAGGGGCGTTCAGACTAAGTAGGCTTTTGGCTATTAGCCATTGGCTATTGGCAAGAAAACCAAAAGCTAAAAGCCAATAGCAATCCTGTTGAAAACATACACGTCAGATAGCCAATAATTTGAAAAAAACATAAACAGATCAAACCATAACTGTGACGAGCATCATTGCATGGCGGGTTTGGCTTCACCAGACCCGCAAAGTGCCCGGTTCATCAGACCAAATTAAACAAATTATAAACACAAGAGCCGGGATATGCCAAATATTATTCACAAGCAAAGGAATGGCTTTTGCACACCGGGTGCTTGGCGCTGCACATCAGAGGGTAAGAAGCAGGTAGCAAGCAGGCTGATTGTCGCTTTTTGCAGCAGGTAACCCCTGTTGTTCTTGACAAAATTCCGGAAAGTTCAGTGCGCTATTCGCATTTTTATTCATATCTTTGGTTAGTATCCATTGATTTTTCTGAATTATTCATTAAAAAATTAAGTCATGAAAAAAATATTCGTATTGCTGATTGCTTTTAGCTTGTTGATTGCCATGCACATGCCAGTGCAGGCTCAGGCCAACTTTGAACCGGGCCAGCTTGGTATCACTGCAGGTGGTTCTTATGGCCTGGACATTGAAGAGCCGGCCTTTCGTGCAGGCCTGACTTATTTCCTGACACAAGAGTTCAGGGCTGGTGTTGATTTTACTTACTGGATACTGGAAGATGTCTTGATTGATCAGGAGGAGATCTCCAACACCGGATATGAGGTCAATGCAAACCTTCACTTCCTCTTTTTAACAGGCCAAAACCTGGTGATCTATGCTGCGGGGTCAGCAGGCCTTCACTTTGCAGGCACTTCATCAGACATTCCTGAGTTTGACACGACTGAATCTGAGTTTGCCTTTGGCGCCGGACTTGGTGCAGAGCTGAATTTCGGCTTGCTCTCGTTTTTCCTTGAACCAAAAGTTTTCCTTAATGGCTTTGACCAGCTGAAGCTTAATGGTGGTCTGCGGCTGTATTTATAAGCATAAAGACCTGGTGCCGTGTCAATGCCAGGGTGTTGGTGAAGCCGCAGCGACTTTTCTCAGCTAAAAAAACTGCGCATAGCATTGGCTATGTAAGGGTTTTATTTTGCAGAGATGAGGAAAAAGGTCAAGGCCTGGGCCGGCCAACGCAGTGTTGACATGACACCAGGCTCCCTCCGTGTGATTGCCTGTTGCAGGTGATCTGCGATTATATGGTAGCATAAAACAACATTCCCAAGCTTAAAATTCCTGGCATGAATCGTGCAACACCGTCAATGTCACTGTGCAGCCTCTTGCTATTTATCACGCTGCCCTTTTTAACATCTTTTGCCTCCGAAGAGGAATGGCGGACGGAAGATGTACAGGTCAACCTGAGCACGCCGTACCACGCCCTGCAGACCCACCTGCACTTTTTGCAGCCCGACAGTTATGATGAAGAGAAGGCAGGCCGGGCCTTCCTGCATCCGGAGCTCGACCCGGAAGAGGCAAGGGAAGCGGCAGTGAAGCTGAAACAGGTTTTTGATGGGAAGGGTTATTACATTGAGATAGATGATGCGCCTGCTGATCCGGACCACCAGGACACCCTTCACAACGAACATCGCTATGCACCTACGCATCACCTGCCGGAGATCTTCCTGGCCAAACGTGGCGATCGTTGGCTTTACAGCCTGGAGAGCATCCGTGAGATCGACCGCCTGCACCGCGAGGTGTTCCCTTTCGGTCCGGACCTGCTGGTCGAATTGTTTCCCCGCACGGGGCAGTTCAAGTTTGCCGGCCTCTACCTGTGGCAGCACCTTGGCATCCTGCTGCTGATTCTCTTCAGCTTCCTCATCCACAAGCTGCTCACCTTCCTGGTCAACAAGTTGCTTTACAAGGGGGCTTCCAAAATGGGATACGACGGGCTGGTACGGCCCTACCTCCTGCCCGTGGCCAAGCCACTCAGCCTCTTCGTGGTTTTTCTCTTCATCCTCCTCGTGTTTCCGGTGCTGCAGCTGCCCGTGGAGGCCGCACGCTACTTCACCTTTGCCTTCCGCGCCCTCCTACCCTTGTTTGCCACTGTGATGTTCTACAAGCTGGTGGACGTCTTCTCACTGTATCTCGAAAAGATTGCCAGTGAGAGTGGCAGCGCCCTCGACGACCACGTCATCCCCATCATCCGGAAGGTGCTCAGGGTGTTTGTGGTGATCGTCGGCGGCCTGTTCATCCTGCAAAACCTGGAGGTAAACATCACCGCCCTGCTGGCCGGTTTGTCTATCGGCGGACTGGCCATTGCGCTGGCTGCGCAGGACACCCTGAAGAACTTCTTCGGCTCCCTGATGATCTTCATCGACAAGCCTTTCTCTGTGGGGCACTGGATCACCAGCGGCGACATGGACGGCACCGTGGAGGAGATCGGCTTTCGCTCCACGCGCATCCGGACCTTTCGCAACTCCCTGATATACGTGCCCAACGGCAAGCTGGCCGACGCCTCCATCGACAACCACGGCCTCCGCAAATACCGGCGGTTATTCATGCATATCGCCATCACTTACGACACGCCGCCCGACCTGATCGAGGTCTTCGTGGAAGGCCTGCGCAAGATCGTGGCCGACCACCCCAAGACCCGCAAGGATTTCTACCTGGTGGAATTCAATGAGATGGGCGACTTCTCCCTCAAGATCATCTTCTACATATTCTTTGCCGTTCCCACATGGAAGGAAGAGCTGCGCCACCGCCACGAGATCCTCATTGAGATCGTCCGCCTGGCCGAAAAACTGGGCATCCGATTTGCCTTCCCGACAAGCACCCTGCACATGGAAAACTTCCCCGGCAAACACAGCCTCACGCCACACTATGACATGACGATGGAGGAATTCAGGAAGGAGATGGAAGATTACTTTAAGAAATAAGGATGGTGTGAACAGGTTGGCCTGAATAATGCCGCCCAGGTCAGGCTAAGGCACAAGTCAGGCTGAGGCATTGTCGTTGGCCTTTGAATCCTATGCGCTGTTGTTCTTTTCCTGTTCTTCCTCGTGGGAGGCGGGTGCTCCGGCCACATCGGCATGGTCATCAGCAGGTGCTTCCTGTGCGGACTGTCGTTCTTCCGCTGGCTGTTTGTCTTCTGCAGGCAGCGCTGCTTCAGCGGCATGTTGTTTCCCTGGAATTGGAAAAAACTTTTTCTGGAAGATAATCACCGCGAACACGCCGATGGTGATGGCGGCATCGGCGATATTGAATACGGGGCGGAAGAAGATGAAGGGCTGGTCGCCCAAGAAGGGAAGCCAGGACGGGAAGGTGCCGGTGATGACCGGAAAGTGCAGCATGTCGACGACCTTTCCGTGCAGAAAGGTGCCGTATCCGCCTTCTTCCGGTAAAAACTGCGCCACCTGGCCGTGACTTTCATTAAACAGCAGGCCGTAAAAGGCACTGTCGATGATGTTGCCGAGGGCACCGGCAAATATCAGGGAGACGCATACAATGAAGCCCTTATGCGCCTTTTTGAGGACAAGCCGGTGTAAGTACCAGCCAATCAGCACGACGGCCAGGATGCGAAACAGGCTGAGGAAGAGTTTGCCGTATTCGCCGGAAAACTCCATCCCAAAAGCCATCCCGTAATTCTCCGTAAAATGGATGATAAACCAGTTGCCCAGCACGGGAATGCTCTCTCCCAGCGTCATATTGGTCTTGACCAGGACCTTGCTCACCTGGTCGGCCAATAGCACAAGCAACAAAACAAGCCAGGGGATGTGTTTTCTCTTCAAACCAGAAAGGAGTTATTGTTGGCCGGGGTGGCCAGGGTATCAGGTTTCATTGGGTTTACGGTTCATCTTGGCTTCGATGCTCAGGGTAGCGTGGGGCACGCTCCTGAGACGGTCCTTGGAGATGAGTTTGCCCGTCACACGGCAGATGCCATAGGTTTTGTTTTCAATGCGGATCAGGGCATTCTCCAGGTCACGGATGAACTTCTGCTGGCGAGCGGCCAGCTGGCTGTTCTCCTCCTTGGAGAGCACCTGCGATCCTTCCTCCAGGATCTTAAAGGATGGAGAAGTGTCGGTGGTGTCGTTGGCATTTTGAGTCGTGTATGCCTCCGTCAGCAGTTTCAAACCGTCGCGGGCTTCTTCCAGCTTCTTGTTGATGATTTCTTTGAACTCCTGGAGCTCTTCATCTGAGTACCTAGTTTTCTCGCGCTTGTTATCCATAGCTTATTCCTTTCCTTTATTTGGTTTTCTTTTTTATTTGCACGTTTGTTTTCAGATCCTCGGCCAGGTCAATTGAGACCTTATCATCCGACTGTATTTCATCAATATAGCATAAATTCGTGGCCAGTGTCTCTGAACAAATATAGTCATTATTATTTAAAATGGCATCCGTAATGACGTCGTGTTTTTCGATCTGAAGATCGATTTTGTCCGTCACCTCAAACCCCTTTTCTTTCCTGAGATTTTGTATCCTGTTGATGAGTTCACGGGCGATGCCTTCCTGGCGCAATTCATCCGTGACGGTGACATCCAGGGCTACGGTGAGCATCCCGTCGTTGGACACGAGCCAGCCGGGAATGTCTTCTGAAAGGATCTCGACATCTCCGAGGGTGATCTCCAGCTCCTGGCCTTCCACGTCGAGGTGTACCTTGCCCTCCTGTTCGATCCGGCGGATCTCCTCCTGGTCAAAGGCGTTGATGCGCGCGGCGATTTGCTTCATCAGCTTCCCATAGCGCGGGCCAAGGGCCTTGAAGTTGGGTTTGATCTTCTTCACCAGTACGCCGGCGGTGTCGTCCAGGTACTCCAGCTCTTTCACGTTCACCTCCGACAGGATGAGCTGTTCCACGTCTTGCAGCTGCGCGCGGAAACGTTCATCCAGCACCGGCACCATGATTTTCTGCAGCGGCTGGCGCACCCGGATGTTGACCTTCTTGCGGAGGGCCAGCACCATCGAAGAGATCTTCTGGGCCAGCTGCATCCGTTCTTCCAGGCCCTTGTCGATCATGGCGGCATCGGCTTGCGGATAGTCGGTAAGGTGTACCGAAGCCACCGGGTGCCGTTCACTCACGCTGTTGAGGTCAAGGAAGAGCCTTTCGCTGAAAAACGGGGCGATCGGCGCGGAGATCATCGCCAGCACTTCAAGGCAGCGATACAGGGTCTGGTAGGCGGAAATCTTGTCTCCGCTATAGTCTCCTTTCCAGAAGCGACGGCGGCAGAGTCGCACATACCAGTTGCTCAGGTGCTCGTCCACGAAGGTGTGGATGAGCCGGCTCGCCCGCGTTGGCTCAAAGTCGGCATAGCAGGCGTCGGTTTCCCTGACGAGGGTGTTCAGCTCCGACAGGATCCAGCGGTCGATTTCCGGACGCCGCTCATAAGGCACCTCTTCTTCGCTGTAGGTAAAGCCATCGATGTTGGCATAGAGGGCAAAGAAGGCATAGGTGTTGTAGAGGGTACCGAAAAACTTGCGCCGGACCTCTTCCACGCCTTCCAGGTCGAACTTCAGGTTGTCCCAGGGCTGGGCGTTGTTGATCATATACCAGCGCGTGGCATCGGGGCCGTACTTTTTGATGGTTTCGAAGGGGTCGATCGCGTTGCCCAGGCGTTTGGACATCTTGTTGCCTTCCTTGTCGAGCACCAGTCCGTTCGACACCACGGCCCGGAAGGCCACCGAGTCGGAGATCATGGTGGCAATGGCGTGCAGGGTAAAGAACCAGCCCCGGGTCTGGTCCACGCCTTCTGCGATGAAGTCGGCGGGGAAGTTATCTTCAAAAAGCTTTTCGTTCTCGAAGGGGTAGTGATATTGTGCATAGGGCATCGATCCGCTGTCGAACCACACGTCGATCAGGTCCATTTCGCGGTACATCTTCCTGCCGGAGGGTGATACGAGCACCACGTCATCCACGAAGGGGCGGTGGAGGTCGAAACGTTTATAGTTCTCGTCAGACATGTCGTCCGGGTCGAAGTCCTTCATTGGGTTCTCCTGCATGAAGCCGGCTTCCACGGACTGGTCGATGGCGTCTTTGAGCTGGCGGGCGCTTCCGATGCAGACCTGTTCTTCGCGGTCTTCGGTCATCCAGATGGGCAGCGGGATGCCCCAGTAGCGCGAACGACTCAGGTTCCAGTCCTGGAGGTTTTCGAGCCAGTTGCCGAAGCGCCCGGTACCGGTGCTTTCCGGCTTCCATTGGATGGTTTTGTTCAGTTCGATCATCCTGTCTTTGATGGCGGTGGACCGGATAAACCACGAGTCGAGCGGATAATACAGGATGGGTTTATCGGTACGCCAGCAGTGCGGGTAGGAGTGCTCGTATTTCTCGGCCCTGAAGGCCCTGTTTTCTGTTTTCAGTTTGATGATGATGTCGACGTCGACGGGGCGTTCTTCCGGCTCGTCATTTTCGCCAATGTATTCGGGCTTGACATAGCGGCCGGCAAACTCGCCCATCTCCTCCACGAAGCGACCTTTCTTGTTCACCATTGTCAGCGAGCCCAGTGCGTATTGCTGGCCCACCTTGTAGTCGTCGGCACCAAAGCTTGGCGCGATATGCACCACGCCGGTACCGTCTTCGGTAGTCACGAAGTCGCCCAGCACCACGCGGAAAGGGTCGCCATCATCCGGTTGAGCGTAGGGCAGCAGCTGTTCATAGCGGATATTCTCAAGCTGTTCACCTTTATAGCTGCCCACCACCTTGTAGGGGATCTTCTTTTGCCCCGGCTGGTAGTCTTCGAGTGCCATCTCTGCGTGCTTCGGGTTAAAGAAGTTGTGCAGCAGCTCTTTGGCCAGCACCACGAAGATGGGCTCGTGTGTATAGGCGTTGAAGGTTTGCACCTTCAGGTATTCGATGTTTTTGCCCACGGCGAGGCCGGTGTTGCTGGGAAGCGTCCAGGGCGTGGTGGTCCATGCCAGCAGGAAGACCTCTTCGTCGTCATCAAAAAGGAAGTCGGATTGCGCATTGCGCACCACCTTAAACTGTGCGGTAAGGGAGTTGTCCTTCACGTTGCGGTAGCATCCGGGCTGGTTCAGCTCGTGGGTACTCAGGCCCGTGCCGGCGGCCGGCGAATAGGGCTGGATGCTGTATCCCTTATAGAGCAAGCCTTTCTCATAGAGTTTGCTCAGCAGGTGCCATACGGTTTCAATGTATTTGTTGTCGAAGGTGATGTAGGGGTCACTCAGGTCGAGCCAGTAGCCCATGATGCGGGTCAGCTCGTCCCAGGTGTCCTTGTATTTCATCACATCCTTGCGGCAGGCCTGGTTGTATTCTTCGATGGAGATGGTTTTGCCGATGTCTTCTTTGGTGATGCCCAGCAGTTTTTCGACGCCGATCTCCACGGGCAGTCCGTGGGTGTCCCATCCGGCCTTGCGCTTGACATAATGTCCTTTCTGGGTACGGTAGCGGCAGAAGATGTCTTTGATGGCGCGTGCCATCACGTGGTGGATGCCCGGCAGGCCGTTGGCCGACGGTGGTCCTTCGTAAAAAACCCAGGGTTTGCCGTCCTTTCGGAGCTCGAGGCTCTGCTCAAACACCTTGTTTTCTTCCCAGTAGGCGCTGATCTCTTCCCCCAGCCGGGGAAGGTTCAGCGACTGATATTCTTTGTACTTCGGCATGGTATATCTGCTGGTTTAGGCTCCTGATGGGGATGAAATGCGCGTGATTTCACTGAAATTCAGGGGGTAGTTTGTGTTTTTAAGCCGCAAAAATATAAAAAAAATAGCAAATGGAATGGAAGTTACCCGAGGTGCTGGTGATAATCTTTGGTATTGTGGCGTGTTACTGGGTTAAGTGGGTTAAGGGGTTCGTGGCAGAGAAGGTAAAAATGTCTAAAAGTCGAAATGTCAAAAGGTCAAAAAGTCCGGGTTTGCGATGTCTTCAAAATGATTTACAATAGCCTGTTTCAACGCCATTCAGGCATTTTGTCTGCTGGCAAAACAAGGAATGTTCAGCCTTGCCATAAAACGGTCAACGTCATTTAGGCATCATCAACTGACAACTCACAACTGACAACTCACAGCTGACAACTCAAAACTCAAGCTTCAACCCGCTTTAACTCTGCCAGGGCGATGGCGGTGATGGCTTCGATGACGACGGGCACGCGCAGGGCGATGCAGGCGTCGTGGCGGCCGGTGACCTTCATTGCTTCCACCTTTTGGGTTTCGGTGTTGAGGGAATGCTGTTCCCGGGCGATGCTGGATGTGGGTTTGACGGCCACACGAAACACGAGGGGGTTGCCGTTGGTCATTCCACCGGTGATCCCGCCGGCGTTGTTGGTCCTGGTCTTGCCGGTATCGTCGAGGAGGGGGTCATTGTGTTCGCTTCCCCGCATGGAGGCTGCCTGGAAACCGCTTCCGAAGGAGATGCCTTTGATGGCAGGCACGGCAAAAGCAAGGTGGCTGATGACCGATTCCACAGAGTCGAAGAAGGGCTCTCCCCACCCCAGCGGGATGTTGTCGGCCGTGCATTCGACCAGTCCGCCGATGCTGTCACCGGCTTGCAGCGCTTCCTCCACGGCCGCATCGATGTCGGTGGATCCGCCTGCTTCGATGAGTGCAGCCTTGATGGTGATGCCATCCAGCAGCTTTTTGGCCACCACGCCTGCTGCCACCAGCGCCAGGGTAAGGCGTCCGGAAAAGTGGCCGCCACCGCGGTGATCCTGGAAGCCCTTGAAGCGCTGTGAAGCCACGAAGTCGGCGTGACCGGGACGCGGCTGCCGCTTGAAGGCCGAATAATCGCGCGGACGGGTATTTTTATTCACAAACTGTATCGTGATCGGTGCCCCGGTGGTATAGCCGTTGAAGACTCCGGAAATGAGTTCCGGCTGGTCGGCTTCCTTCCGCGGGGTTGTACCTTTGGCGCCGGGCTTCCGGCGCGACAGGTCTGCGTCAAAATCTGCCTCCGTCAGGGCCACGCCCGGCGGACAGCCATCGATGCAGACCCCGATCGCCGGGCCGTGCGATTCACCAAAAATATTGATCCTAAAGGTGTTTCCAAAACTGTTCATGGCAAAGAAGGTTTAAAAGACAAAAGGACAAAAGGACAAAAAGACGAAAAGACGAAACGTCGAAAGGTCAATAGTCCGGCATCCATCTTGCAGATGCCATTGGTAGCAACAGGTGAAATGGTTTTTTGTTGAACCGGTTGCTGGCGATGTGCTCATTAGATGCGACGCGTTGCTGGGTTAAAGGGTTAATAGGACAAAAGGTCGAAAAGTACGGGACTCAAGCAAAAATCATTCGCCAAATGCAAGTAGTTTTTCCTCCGCGATCACCTTCCTGATAGCTGCCGGGTCCATTCCGGATGCCGAGACCACCAGGTCGTAGGGTGCTTCCAGGGGCTTATGCAGGTTGTCCTCCTGCAGGGTCAGTATTTGCAGGTTTTCGGGGTCTGGCTTCTGGTGCAGGTTTCTGGTCAGCACCTCCGGCTTGGTTTTCTTATCCAGGTAAAAGGCAGCTGCTTCGGCTCCCTGGAAGGCAAGCCATTGTTCGCCGCTGATCACAGGGATGTCTGCTGATTTGCAGGCGGCGGTCACCTGGGAGGGTTTATATATGGCATCCAGGAGCACCCCGCAGGATAAACGATCGATGTAGGGCGGGATGCCTTCGGGCAGGATGGTTGAGACGGCCGCATCGAAGCGGGGCAGTTTGGTCTCCTGTTTCCAGGGGATGACCTGGCAGCCGAAATCTGCAGCCAGCATGTCCGCTTTGGTGTGCGTCCGGTTGCTGATCCACACCTGGGCTCCGGCAAGGGTGAGTCCGTATACGGCAGCCCTCGCCGCCCCGCCGGCACCAAGCACCAGGATGTTGCTGCCTTTCAGCTCCACACCAAAAGCTTGCAGCGGCCCGGTAACCCCCACATGGTCCGTGTTGTGCCCGATGATTTTTTTGCCATCGTAGCGAATGCAGTTCACGGCACCCACTGCACGGACGGCATCCGTCACTTCATCGGCCAGGTCCACCAATTCCTCCTTGAAGGGCGAGGTGATGCTTGCCCCGCGGATGTGCAGCATCCGTACCACGTGCACCAGGTCTTCTGCCGATTGTGGCCGGATTCGCAAATATCGTTGCCGCTGTGCATCCATTAACGGACTGAATAGCTGCGGGCTTTTGCTGTGCAGCACAGGCTGGCCGAAAACCGCATAAAGCAGGGGTGTTAAAGACATTTCTTCGGTTTAGTTTAACTTGGAAACCCACCGTCTTTGACGGTGGTAATGTTCTTTTTGCTTTGCATTTACAATTATTTGCTCATTTACTGCATAAGCGGCTGGTTGGAGCGGCTTCTGCGACAAAGAAGGCTTTGCCTTCTGGCTTGGCAATCCACCTTCTTAGAAGGTGGTGGTTGAATTTTGTGTTTAAAGGGTAAATCAGGTTGACGTTTGGTTATTAATTCACTTGTTGCGGGTTTATTTCTTTGCAGAAGCCCGCTGATGGTTTCGCGGGGGCTTGCAGAGGCAAAAATCCATGGTTGATAATCATTCTCCTGTGTGTCAAAATCCTGTTCCCGAAGGGTCAGAATTTACAACATGGGCCATTTGCTTCGCCGGGCTCGCAATTGCTCGGTTCATGTGTTTATACTTTCGCAACCAATTGTTGTTCATATTTTGTAGTGTCGCTTAAGCTGCACCTTCGGGACGCTGACTGGGTGTTGCCCCTTTCAGGGCTACTCCCGGGTGATGTCGTATTGAAAGATCTTTTGTTCATCGCGACCTGTCACGTAAAAGGAGGTCAGATCGTCATTAAAGCTTAAGCCGCGTCCCTGTCTGGTTTGGTCACTTACGTCAAAAGTGTTTACCAGTTGCGCGCTCATGATATCATAGGGTTTATCAAGCTTGTATTGCAGCAATTGATTTCGGCCGGTATCCATCAGCATCATCACCTTGCCGTCCCTGATGAATTCAATCCCCCTGGTTGCCCTTTGCTGGTGGCTGATGTCGAGGGTGTGACTCAGGTTTCCGCCTGACACGTCCCATGGCACGTCGAGTGCCACGGCAAATACAGCGCCGGCATTTCGGTCATCAATAAACAGCATTGACCCATCGGGGGTGAAATCGATGTCGTGTCCCCGGATGACAAAGTCGCTGAAATCGGTGTTTTTCGCATCAGAGGTAGTCGTCACATCCCAGGCTTCTTCCAGTTCAAAGGACCAGATGCTAGTGCGGTCGTAGACCCACATTTTCATGCCATCCTCCCTCAGGTAAAGTCCGTGCTGATCGCTCCCGGGTAGCTCCATTTCCTGGCTAAACGTGGCAGTTCGAACCTCCCAGGGTTCGTTCAGTTTGTATGCCGCCACATTGTCGGTCGACCGTCCCACCACGAACAAAATCGACCCGTCGGGCTTCCAGAAGGTTGCGCGGGCATTGGCCGTTTCATCAGAAATGTCGAGATAGGCGCCCTTCCAGGTAAAATCATCCAAAAAGCTGGGTTTTTCAAGGTCCAGCCCGTCATCGTGGTTGCGGTCCACGACTCCGCAAGCCGTCATTGAAAGATAAATGGCTGTACCGATAAGATAACGCACAAACAAAGTCGTATTTCTTGGTATCATATCATTAGTGTTGCGTTATAATTCGAACATATTCAGTTGATTATATTTTTCTTTGATTTCACCGCTCTTTGAAAAGTTTGTAAGTAGCTCATTTAAAGGTGTTTTGTCAAAAACAGAGACGC
>PUOJ01000030.1 GCA_003552075.1 Bacteroidales bacterium | reverse complement strand
TGCAGGCGAAGCGGCTGTATGGCGTGGTCAGGGAGTTTGCAGATCTTCAGGGCCACGAGGTGTTGTATGACCTGTATACTGGTACGGGCAGCATCGCCTGTTTCCTGGCGCCCCGTGTGGAAAAGGTGGTGGGCATCGAATATGTGGATGAAGCCGTTGATCACGCCAGGAGCAATGCGCGGTTGAACAGACTCGACAATACGCACTTCCTGGCGGGCGACATGGCTGATGTGTTTGATGATGCCCTCATGGACAAGGAGGGGTATCCGCATGTGATCGTGACCGATCCGCCAAGGGCAGGAATGCACCCGAAGGTGGTCAGGCAGATCCTGCAAGCCGGCGCCGAACGCATCGTATATGTAAGCTGCAACCCGGCCACGCAGGCTCGCGACGTGGAGTTGCTCAGCAGCCGCTATCAGGTGGTCAAAAGCCAGGCAGTGGATATGTTTCCACATACACAGCATGTGGAGAATGTTTTGTTGATGCAAAGGGTTTGAGGTTTGAAGTTTGAGGTTTGAAGTTGCCCGGGGTGTTTGCGGTATATATTGTTTATGCGACGTGTTAATGGGTTGCTGGGTTAAAGGGTTACCTGGTTATGGGGTTAAAGGGTTATGGTGTTTCTGGTGTTTTAGGATGGTAACGTGCTGGGTGGTGACGATAAGTTTATGGATAATAGGGTTTGACGTTTGAATTTGCTAGCCGCAGCACCTGGGCGGCGGAGATGAACATAAAAAACCCACAGAGTTGATGAAGGAGGTATTTATGGAAAAAAGTTTGCAGTTACACATTTATGGCCGCGTACAAGGCGTTTCCTTTCGGTATTATACACAGCAGAAGGCCCGTGAGTTGGGTGTTCGGGGATTTGTAAAAAACATGCCCGATGGCAGCGTGTATGTTGAGGCGACCGGCGATGAGGACCAAATGGATCGGTTTGTGGAATATTGCCGGCAGGGACCCTCCATGGCCCGCGTGGATCAGCTTAAGGCAGAAACCATTCAGCCGGTAAAAGAGGAGATGTTTTTCATTAAATGAAACGCCCATGACGGTTTTTTCGACACACAGGAGGATGATTATAGCCATGGGGGCTTTAAAACTAAGTAGGCTATTAGCCATTGGCTATTGGCAAGAAAGCCAACAGCCAACAGCCAACAGCAGGCTTTTTAAAAATACAAACATTAGATAACCAGTCAGTTGAAAAATTATAAACACATTAAAGCATGTTTTTTGTATTTTAGCTGCATGGATGCTTATAGTCAGGAGGCTGCCCAGTTGAAGTGCTTTGTGGCTTATATTGGAGGTTTTACCCGGTAATCGGCCACAGCCGGCAGCAGTCCCCGGACCTTTTGACTTTTCGACCTTTTGACGTTTCGACCTTTTGACTTTTTGACAATATTTAATCCTATGAACCGAAATCTCATATACATGTTTATTTTTGCCATGATGGCATCTTGTGGTCCGGCTAGCGAGACAAACGATCCTGAACCCCCAATCGCTGAGAAAAGGCCCAAAGAACTGGTGATGCACGGTGACACCCGCATTGACAACTACTACTGGATGCGTGACAGAGATGATCCTGAAGTGATTGAATACCTGCATGCAGAGAATGCCTACCTGGAGGCTGCCATGGCCCATACCGAAGACCTGCAGGAAAGGCTTTTCGAAGAAATGAAAGCGCGCATTCCCCAGGATGATCAATCAGCCCCATTTTACGAAAATGGTTATTATTATTATACCCGTTACGAAGAAGGACAGGAGTATCCGATTTATTGCCGCAAACAGGGCAGCCTGGATGCCGAAGAGGAAATTATCCTGGATGTAAACGAGCTGGCTGAAGACCATCCCTATTACCGTGTGGGAAGTTATGACATCAGTTTGGATAACCGATGGATGGCGTTTACCGCCGATACGGTAGGCCGGCGACAGTACACCATCCTGATCAAGGATCTGGCTACGGGCGACATCCGGGAAACCGGGATCAGTCAGGCGGGAGGTGATGTGAGCTGGGCGGCTGACAACAAGACCTTCTTTTACACTGCAATAGAACCGGAAACGCTTCGCTATTACCGGATTTACCGGTATAATATCACCGACGAAACAGCACCCGAACTGGTATACGAAGAGGAAGATGATACCTATTATTATATCGGCGTTTCCCGCTCAAAGGATAATCGCTACATGACCATCACTGCAAACGCTACGCTAAGCAACGAGATATGGATTCTGGAGGCTGACCGGCCACAGGATGATTTCCGGGTTTTTCAGCCGCGTGAACGTGCACTGCGTTACAGGGTGTGGTCCTATAACGGCAAATTTTATGTCCTGACCAACGACCAGGCTGAGAACTGGCGTTTGATGGAAACCTCAGAAGATGCCACTGGCAAACAGCACTGGCGCGAGATCATCGCCCACCGCCCGGATGTATTGCTTGAAAACATTGATGTGTTCGATGACTACCTCGTGGTGCAGGAAAGGGAGCGCGGACTGCGACAGATCCAGGTCATCAACAAGGTGACACAGGAAAGCCATTATGTGGACTTTGACGAAGAAGCCTATACGGCCAATATTGGTGTCAACAGGGAGATGTCCACCCCGGTGCTGCGATTCAACTATACTTCTCTTACCACACCGATGACCAGCTATGACTATCATATGGAGACCCGGGAGCAGACCCTGGTCAAACAGCAGGAAGTGCTTGGCAGCTTTGATCCTGAAGACTATGAGACCCGCCGTTATTATGCGAAAGCCCGGGATGGGGTTGAGGTGCCGGTAACACTGGTTTACCGCGAAGGCATTTCGCGTGATGGAAGCAATCCGCTGCTGTTGTATGCCTATGGCTCTTATGGTTCCAGTGCGGATCCACGTTTTAACCGGAATGCGATCAGCCTGCTCGACAGGGGCTTCGTGTATGCCATCGCCCACGTGCGTGGCGGACAGGAATTGGGACGCCATTGGTATGAAGACGGCAAGCTCCTCAACAAAAAAAATACGTTTAACGATTTTATCGATTGTGCCGAATTCCTTGTTAAAGAAGGGTATACTGCTCCCGAACGTCTTTTTGCCTTTGGAGGCAGTGCCGGAGGTTTGCTGATGGGCGCCGTGATCAACGACAGGCCGGAGCTGTTTCAGGGCGTGATCGCCGGCGTGCCCTTTGTGGATGTGGTTACCACAATGCTGGATGAAAGCATCCCGCTCACAACGGCTGAATACGACGAATGGGGCAACCCCAACGACCCGGAATATTATCATTACATGCTATCCTATTCGCCATATGACAACGTGACCGAGCAAGATTACCCGAACTTGCTGGTGACCTCCGGACTGCACGACTCACAGGTGCAATACTGGGAGCCAACCAAATGGGTGGCCAAGCTGCGTGATTATCACACCGGAGACCAGAAAATGCTGCTGTATACCAACATGGAGGCCGGCCATGGCGGTGCATCCGGACGTTTTCAACGCCTCAGGGAGCAGGCCAGGCAATATGCCTTTCTGCTCGATCTCGCTGAAAGTCAATAGCACCTGTTTAATAAACCTGTATTCACAAACCAAAGACACCGATTATGAAAAGAGTTACATCAATCCTGTTTGCCATAGCAATGGCTGCAGTGGTCATTTCCGCCTGCCAGACAGAAACAGAGCAGACCTACGAAACCCGCTGGGCAGGAGAAACCATGGAAGAGATCCTTGCCAACATAGAAAGCCAGTTTGGCGGTTTCTCCCAAGCCATGAAAGAGGTCAACTATCGCTACAACGAGCTTTATTGGGCGGGAATGGATGAAAACTGGGGCTATGCGGAGTACCAGCTGGACAAACTGCTGGACGCCACCCTTAAAGGCTTTGAGCGCCGTCCCGACCGTGAGGCTTCTGCTGCACAGTTTGTCAACACCTCCACGCCCCGCTTGATGGAAACCATTGAAGCCGGAGACAAGGAAGCCTTCGTGGAAAGTTTTGACCGCTATGCCGCCAGCTGCAACACCTGTCACGAAATGGAGGACGTTGCCTTTATCCAGGTGATCGTTCCCGAAAAAAGAACGACGCTGGTAAGGTTTTAACCTTTTTTAATTGGTTCCCTGGAAGATTCTTTGCCCAATCAGCGGTCAGGGATCACCCATAATTATTTTAAATACGTGTCGAAAACATTGAAGATTGCCGTTACCGGGCCGGAGTCCACAGGGAAAAGCTGGCTCAGCAAGCGCCTGGCAGCGCACTATGATACCCTTTGGGTGCCGGAATATGCCAGGGAATATGTAGAGAACCTGGATCGTCCCTATCGCAAAGAAGACATCCTCATCATATCAAAAGAACAACTTGCCCGGGAAGAACAGGCTGCACCAAGTGCCCGGAAATATCTCTTTTGTGATACCGAACTGATCGTGTCAAAGATCTGGGAGGTGTACAAGTACGATACCTTGGATCCCTGGCTGGAAAAGCACATCCGGGAAAACCGCTATGCGCTTTATTTGCTGTGTGACATCGACCTGCCCTGGGAGTACGATCCCTTGCGGGAGTACCCGCATAAGCGCCAGTTCTTCTTTGATTGGTTTACACATGAACTGGAACAATATGGGTTCCCTTACCGCATTGTCAGTGGAGGCTACGACGAACGGCTTGGAAATGCCATTTCGCTCATCGATGATTATTTTGCAAGGGATTAATGTCTGCCTGATTTGGCATACCCTGATTTGATGATTGGTTGCACTGGGCATTTACATCAGTGCGCACCATGGCTTGCAAAAATTTATCAGCCTGAAACCTTGGCTTCACAAATCTTGCATTTGTCTTTATGAAGCCTCGTTAACTAAAATCCCGCCAAATGCCATTTGCACCTTCATTGCATAGACATTTCCAGCTTCACACCGTGGTGGTGTTACTTGGTTTTACGGCCATTCTGGGGGCGCTGATCACGCTTTCGGCCATTGATCTGGTATGGTACAGGATGCTTTTTGCCTTCGTTGGGTTGTGGGTGTTTTTCCTGGTAAGAAGGATCCCTTTTCGCCTGTCGCTCAAAAAGATCATTCCGCTATTGGGAATTGGCGTGGTCGTGGCATTGCACTGGATCACCTTTTTCCATGCCATCAAGGTGTCGAACGTATCCGTTACCCTGGGTGTTTTTGCCTCTACCACGCTGTTTACGAGCTTTCTGGAACCGCTTACGCAGAAGCGAAAAATCTTCTGGCTGGAAGTCCTCATCGGCATGGTCATCCTTGGGGGCATCTACCTGATCTTTCAATATGAGTTTCAGTACCTGGAAGGCATCCTGTTTGCGCTCCTGTCGGCCTTTCTGAACGGCCTTTTTGTGGTGCTGAACCGCAACATCAGCCTGCGCCACCATCCTTCGGTGATCAGTTTTTACGAAATGATCGGGGGCTTCCTGTTCATCAGCGCCTTTCTTTTGCTGAGCGGCGGGGTTAGCCAGGGCTTTTTCCAGCTCACGGGCCCGGACCTGCTCTATCTTACCATCCTGGGCTTTGTTTGTACCGCTTATGCATTCACAGCCATCGTGGACGTGATGAAAGTATTGTCGGCCTACACCGTGGTACTGGCCGTAAACCTCGAGCCGGTCTACGGCATCATCATGGCCCATTTCTTCTTCCCCGAAGCCGAACGGATGTCTGCCGGGTTTTATCTCGGCACCCTCATCATCCTGATCTCCGTCTTCAGCTATCCCTTCCTGAAAAGGAGATTCAAAATTGCAAAAGTTTAAGGATAAAGGGCTATTCGCTATTGGCTGTTGGCTTTTGGCTGTTAGCGCTGGAAAACAATTGACCATGGCAGTTTGTTATATGTGGACTAATACATATCTATACGTTTCACTAAAACTATATTGCTCATGAAAACACAAACTGGCACCCTCATACTCGGCATTGTACTCATTGCCATAGCTGTTGCTGTTGCAGCTAATCCTGAAACAAAAAGCGTTTTGCACGATTTTGTAGTGGAAGACATTTACGGTGATTCGTTTGATCTGGCCCAGCTGGAGGGCAAGAAGGTGATGGTGGTCAACACGGCATCAGAGTGCGGGTTGACTCCACAATACGAAAAACTGGAGGCCTTATACCGCGAATACCAGGATCATGGTTTTGTGGTGATCGGTTTCCCTGCAAATAACTTCATGAACCAGGAGCCGGGCACCAATGAGGAGATCATTGCCTTTTGCCAGGAAAATTATGGAGTAAGCTTCCCGATGATGTCCAAGATATCGGTAAAGGGTTCAGATATCGCCCCGGTGTATGAGTGGTTGACCAGAAAGGAGCTGAATGGCTTGCGGGACTCAGAAATTCAGTGGAATTTCCAGAAGTTTCTCGTAGATGAGCAGGGCCAGCTGGTCGACGTGCTGTCACCCCGCGAAAGTCCGCTTTCGGATGAGGTCATTCAATGGATCACTGCGAACTGATCGGCTAAAACCATTTATCAATCGTTCCAGGCTTTTCTTGTTTCATCTCCGCAGCGCAAGTAATTGCGGATAGATGGTATTGGCATCTCTCTATAAGCCAGTAGCAGGCGCCTGCTTCCTTTG
Source organism: Bacteroidales bacterium (assembly GCA_003552075.1). Taxonomy (GTDB): domain Bacteria; phylum Bacteroidota; class Bacteroidia; order Bacteroidales; family UBA7960; genus PUPG01. Next base: position 19,142 of record PUOJ01000030.1, on the reverse strand, counting down.
TTCACCGCATAACCTGGTGTAGCTCTAGCCTTTGGACAATCCAAATGCTGTTTCTTCAAACATCAAACCTTTTCTTCCCTGGGAGATTATGCATCAATATTTGCATACCTGGCATTCTTTTCAATGAACTCCCTGCGTGGCGGTACTTCATCACCCATGAGCATGGAGAAGGTGCGGTTGGCTTCGGCGGCATTTTCGATGTCTACCTGGCGCAACTTCCTGAATTCAGGGTTCATGGTGGTTTCCCAGAGCTGTTCGGCATTCATCTCACCGAGACCTTTGTAGCGCTGGATGCTGATGCCGCTTTCCTTGCCGTTTTTAGACATGTCTTCGACGATCATTTTTCGCTCGTCTTCATTCCAGGCGTAGCGCTCATCTTTTCCTTTCCTGATGAGATAGAAGGGGGGTGTGGCGATGTAGATATAGCCCAGTTCGATCATTTCGCGCATGTAGCGGAAGAAGAAGGTGAGAATGAGTGTGGCGATGTGGCTGCCGTCCACATCGGCGTCGGTCATAATGATGACTTTATGGTAACGAAGCTTTTCGATGTTCAGGGCTTTACTGTCATCATCGGTTCCGATGGAAAGCCCTAATGCGGTGAATATGGTTTTGATCTCTTCGTTGTCAAAGATCTTGTGGGGCATCGCCTTTTCCACGTTCAGGATTTTACCCCTGAGTGGCAGGATGGCCTGAAAACCCCGGTCGCGGCCTTGTTTGGCCGTCCCACCTGCTGAGTCACCCTCTACCAGGAAGATCTCGCACTTGGCGGGATCGTTTTCGGAACAGTCGGCAAGCTTGCCTGGCAATCCGGTGTTGCTCAGCACGCTTTTCCTTTGCACTAATTCGCGCGCTTTGCGGGCTGCATGGCGTGCCGTGGCTGCAAGAATCACCTTGTTGACGATGGCCTTGGCGTCGCGGGGATTCTCTTCCAGGTAATGGCTCAGCATCTCGCTTACGGCCTGATCCACGGCCCCGCTCACCTCTGAGTTACCCAGCTTGGTTTTGGTCTGGCCTTCGAACTGTGGCTCCGCCACCTTTACGGAGATCACTGCAGTGAGTCCTTCGCGGAAGTCGTCCCCGTTGATCTCGAACTTCAGCTTGGCCAGCATGCCCGTACGTTCGGCATAGTTCTTCAGCGTGCGGGTCAGCGCCCTGCGGAACCCGGCCAGGTGGGTTCCCCCTTCGATGGTATTGATATTGTTTACGTAAGCCTGCACGTTTTCCGTGAAGGATGCGTTGTATTGCATGGCGACTTCCACCGGGATGCCTGTTTTTTCTGAATACATGCAAATGGGTTCTCCGATCAGCTTCTCGCGTGTATCGTCCAGGTATTCGACAAATTCTGACAACCCGGCTTCCGAATAGTATACGTCTTTGAGCGGCTGCCCGCTGTCGTCGCGCTGGCGCATGTCTGTCAGCGTCAGCTGCACGCCTTTGTTCAGAAAAGACAGCTCCCGCAACCGGTTCGTAAGAATTTCGTAATTGAACTCCGTAGTCTGGAATATGCTTTTGTCGGGAGTAAAGGTCACCTTGGTACCCCTGAGATCCGTGTCTCCTGTGTGCCTGACGGCATACTGCGGGATTCCTGTTTTGTATTCCTGCACATATACCCGTTTGTCGCGGTGCACCTCGACAGCCATGTGTTCTGAGAGGGCATTGACACAGGAAACGCCTACACCGTGTAACCCACCCGAAACCTTGTAGGTGTCCTTGTTGAATTTACCGCCCGCGTGCAGGACAGTCATGACCACCTCCAGGGCGCTCCTGCCTTCTTTTTCGTGGATGTCGACGGGGATGCCCCGTCCGTTGTCTATCACGGTGATGGAGTCGTCTTCATTGATCACCACGTCAATCTGATCACAGTACCCGCCCATGGCCTCATCAATGGAATTATCCAGGACCTCGTAAACCAGGTGATGCAAGCCTTTGCTGCTTACATCCCCGATGTACATCGCGGGTCTTTTTCTTACCGCTTCGAGGCCCTCAAGGACCTGGATGCTGGTGGCATCATAACTCAACTTTTCTAACGCTTCGGGCTTCATCGGTGCCTTCATAATACCTCTTTTTGAATAACAGGCAAAGATACACTTTTTGCCCGATTTTTCCTAAAAAAAAGCAATAAAAAAATGGGTATAAACACCTGGAAATTAGTGTGTTAAAAAGCAAAGCTGATGCCGCCCAAAAAGTTGAATCCCTGGGTCGGATATCCGAGCCATCTTTCGTACTCCTCATTGATAATGTTGGAGAAGTCAAGGAAGACAGCAAGGCGTTTGTTATAACGGTATTCGATGCCCAGGTTGAGGTCGGCATAGAAGTCGTGCAGTTCGTATTCGATGGGTTGCTCAGCACCTTCGGTATACAGTGCGCCCCAGGTTTTGTCCCGCCCGAAAAGTTCTGCCGTAAGGATGATCTTATCCTGGATGTTGTAGCGGGCATGGAAATTGATTTCGAATTGGGGTTTATGCCATGCCTTGGGCAGTTCGTCAAGTGCATAATCGTAATAGTCGCCACGCAGTCGCATGGAGAGTCTTTCGTCGAAGCGGTAAAACAACTCTGCCGTAAGCTTGAGTTGCCTTATATCGTCATACACGACAACGAAGGGTTGGTTGGGTGCAAAACCGGCTTCCTGTATGGGTGCTGGCAATTGGCCTGGTTCAGGAGCGTATCTTGCCCTGGCAAAGAACGGATGGTTGTCAATATGGCTGTTTTGCATGCGCAGGTTGTAGGACAGGTGGTTTCCGATGGCGCCGTAGACACCGACATTGACTTGGGCGCGGATGTTGCTGAAGCCGGTGCCGGCCAGCGGGGTCACAAAGGGGTTGCTTGCAGAGAGCTCTTGCCAGGACTGTCTTTTGAGCCCACCGCTGAACGCCGCACTTGCAATCAGGTTTTCCGGGATGATGTCCATTTGGAAACCTGCCAGCGGATAAGCCTTGAGCGTAATGTTGCCCTGGTCGTCCTCCGCGGATACATTGGCACCCAGGTGAAAGTTGATCCGGTCGATTGTGCTGTAAAGCTTTGGCTTCAGGCTATAAATGCCTGCGTGCAACGTATCTGCCAGGTTATGATGATAATAATAACGCGCATCTGCTTCCAGGTTAAAGCGCTGTTCGTCCATCACACCAAAAGGGTCTGCCGCTACCTGGCTGCCTATTTCGCCGTGCAGGCGGAAAAGATGCTCGCTGCCATCATACCGGTCGCTGAGCCAGTGGTGCTGAAGACTTGTATTATGCTGAATACGGGTGTTGTCATCGGCATTGTTGCCAAAGCTGAGCTCCGATGAGAGGTGCTCATGGCGTTGCCGCGTGTCGCCACCAAAAGGATCCCACAAATAAAATTCATTGGTGTCTTTTTTTCCTGGCAATGCTATGGAAAAAGAGGATCCATAATAGTGGAATACGTGCCGGCGATAGTCCATATTTGCTTTCAGCGTATGTTGATCATAAAACCGTGTACCATAAACATTGGCCCTGTTTCTGCTGAAGGTGCTGTTGGGAAAGTTGTCGATGCCTTCGCCTGATGAGCGGTGTTTCAGGTGCACGCCCAGGGCGTATTCGTCGGATCTCAGGGTATTGTAAAATCCTTCAAAGTAGGGTGTCTGGTAAGAGCCATAACCCCCTTTAACCAGGCCACGATAGAGTTTTTCGAGCGGTTCGCCCCGCATGCGGGCAGGTGTGATCGGTTCCGGTTCAAAGCGCACAAAAGCCCTTCGGGGCTCGATGCGGTAGTCAAAATCCATGTCTATCGTGACCGTGTCCGCAATCACCGGGTCCAGGTTGATCTTAAACGCCTCGGAGATGGAGGGTTCGTAGGGGGCGATTACCTGGATCTCGTCAATGTCGAGTTCACGTTGCTGCCCCATGACCTGCCCGCTTTGCATGATCCCCGCAATAAACAGCAGGGCGGTGAATATTTTGAAAAACTTTCGGTTCATGGCTTTAAATATTGTCAAAATGTCAAAAAGTCGAAATGTCAAAAGGTTATGGGCTTACTTGAACGCTATTTATCCACAAATACACGCAAATGGTGTTCACAAATGCACACAAATGGCTCTTGGCAATCTCAAAATCCAATAGCCAAACTCCGAACTTCTCTTATTCCAGGTCAATCTCGATCACATCCTCTTCCTCTGTTTCATCGGGTGCCTCCAGGTGTTCTTCAATGAAGGCCAGCTTATCCTGGGCCTCTTGCCTAAGGTCGTCACCATCGTAATTTTCTATAATGCTGTTGAGTGTATGTGTGGCCTGGAAGGCATTGTCTGTTTCGATATAGACATCGGCAAGTAGCAGCAGGATCCTGGCCAGCCAATAATCGTAGGCAGATAATTTACCGGTATAGGAGAAGATCTCCTCTTCGGCTTCCTCGTATTTGCCTTGCCGGAAGGTGATGCGGGCCAGGTTGTATCGTGCTTCGGCCGCCATCCTGTTTTCAGTGATGCCTGCCACCTTTTCAAAAGCTTCCCGGGCCTTCCCGGTATCGCCGACTTGTTTTGAAGAAGATGCTTTAATGAACCAGGCTTCCTGCCTGTCGTCCTGCGACAACCTCTCGTATTCCAGTACTTCTCCGGCCTTGGTGATGGCCTCTTCACTGTTGCCGAGGTTGAAATGGCTTCGCATTTGTCCTTTGCGGGCGGTGAGCATGTTGTTGCGGTCTTCGGATATATCCTCCAGTTGCGCAAAATGTCTGCGGGCGATCTCATAATCGCCCTTGGTGAACCTTATACCTGCTGCCCGCAGCAGGGAGTTTTCCAAAAACATACGATGTGCGCCATCAATGATGTATTCATAGCCTTCCAGGGCCTGGGCTGCCTCATTGGCCCTGTAGAGACATTCTGCCCGGTAGTAATGGGCATTGGCTGCAAAGATGCCATCAGGAAATTGTGTCAGATAATTGTTAAAGCTTTGGATGGCACTGGTACAGTCGCCTTGCATATAGCGGTTTTCGGCTGCCTGGTAAATCAGCGAGTCTTCTTCTGCCTCCGTGAGGTCGGCGATGCCTACCTCCTCGGTAAAGCGCACAAACTCTGGTACGCGATCCAGGTCTACATAGATGGTGCGCATGGCAGACAAAGCTTCTTCAGCCTGGGGGGTGCCCGGATAATCTTCTACCACCCGCTTGAAGGTTTCCAGCGCCTGGTCATCTTCATTTTCATTGTAATAAATCAGTCCTATCTTGAGCCTGGCACTTTGTGCATAGGCACTTCCGGGGTGATGTTCCAGGATGCCATAAAAATATTGCCGGGCCCGGGTGTTGTCGTTCAGCAGGAGCCAGCTGTTTCCTATTTCGTAGTGGGCATCGTCGCGGAAACCCGAGGCCGGAAAGTTGGCCAGGAATCCTTCCAGCGTACTGATCTTTTCTTCGATATTTCCCATAATGCCATAAACCAGGCCTTTTTGATACACGGCATAATCCGTATCAAGCACATCCATGCGGATCGCCCTGTCGTAGAAGTTCATCGCCTGTTGATATTGCTGGCTGACAAAATAAGCATCAGCCGTGCGAAGCAAGGCGTCATTCATGAGCCTGGGGCTTTGCTGATCGGCAGCGATAAAATTGCGGAATGCGGTGATGGCCTGGGACCACGATGCTTGCTTGAACCAGGCATATCCGATGGTATAATGCGCCTGGTGATACAGTTCGAGGGAAAAGGCTCCCGGGCTCGTAAGGAATTCCTGGTGGGTGGAGATCGCCTGACTGAAATCCTCCAGCCTGTAATGTGCCTCTCCTTCCCAGTAAAGGCTGGAAGCCACGAAGTGGCTGTTGTCACTGTAGCGTCGCACTTTTTCAAAATGGCTGATGGCGCCATTAAAGTCACGGTTGTTAAACAGCTCAACGCCTCTGAGGTAGCTGACACGCTGGTATGCCTCACGCAATCGCCTGGTGTCATGTTCTATGACCTCAAGAGAGGCCAGGGCATCGCGGTAATTTCTGGTGGTCAGGTACAGGTCGATGAGGTATTCATAGGCTTCGTGGATGCGGGGAGAGTCTGGGTAATGATCAATATACTTCTGGAATGAAAGAATGGCTTCATTATGCGGGTCCATGGATAGTTCCAGGGAGAGCAGTGCATAGTTGAAAAGGGATTCCCGTTGGATATCTTCGTGATAATCCATCTGGTGGGCCTGCATGAAGGCGTTTCTGGCAAAACGTTTCTGGTTCGTTTCCAGGTATGCCGAGGCGAGGTGGAAGTAAGCGTTTTGCGACAGGCTGTCTTCTTCGGCAGTGGCATTTTCCAGGTGGGGGATGGCTTGTTCGTATTGCCCCAATGCGTAAAGCACGTAGCCCAGCTGATAATGATCCTCCCTGCCGGCCCTTCTACCCGCGTGGTCGAGGTATTCCTGCAGGTAAGGAATGGCTTCCGAATATGCGCCTTTTTCCACATGTGCTTCCCCGATGAGGCGTGCGATCTCCGGTGTGCGGCGGGGGATCGCCTCTTCGTATAGTGCCGGTGCATTGGCCAGCAAGGCATCATAATCTTCTTTCAGAAAATAGATGTGGATGATGTAGTAGGGGATCAGCTGGCCGAAGTTGCGATCATCCATGATGCGTTCAAATGCTGCGATGGCACGGTCGAAATTACCGTTGAGGTAAGCAATATGCCCGTAAAAATAACTTGCCGGGGCATAATACATCGATTCCGGGTCCTGAATCTGCCCGAATAAGGGGCCTGCTTCCCGATAGTTTTCCTCCATAAGGTGGCTGTAACCCAATCTGAAGTAGAACACATCGAGCTTTTCACGATCCATTCTTGTGCCATACAGCCTGGTATACCAGTTGATGGCTTCTGCATAGTTCCGTTCCTGGTAATTCAGGTTTCCAAGATGAAACCATGCGAGGTCCCTGGCGGCATGTGTAGGATGGTCGTCGAGGAAAGCCTTCAGCTGTGTGGCTGCATCCGGGTTAAACAGTTCTGATGCGCTGACGGCAGCATACAGGCGGGCGCTGGCCCTGACTTCATCATATGGATATTCAACCTGTTCAGCTACCTCCAGGAACAATTGCCTGGCAGCACCATATTTCCCTTTGTTAAAGAGCTCCATGGCGGTACGATAGGTGGCACCGGGATCTTCGTATGCCGTAGTTTGCTGGGCCTCTGCCACAAAAGGCATTCCAAGCAGGATGGCAAGCAATGCAATAATGATTTGACGGATCATGATGGGTTTAAATATGTCTTATGTTACCATTGTATCGCTTTCCTTTGGACAGGTTATTAAGCTGTCCTGACCGGGTTAGCTTCCGCATTTGCCAGGCATGCGGTAAAACAAAAAAGAACAAGAGGCAGGCTTGTAAGCCGGGTTCTGTAGCACGCACAATGCGTGCTTCCTGTCATTTATCTGGGACAGCATTCACATGCTGCCTCTATCGGCCTACCCTCCGGGATCGGGCGAGCCACCCTCGGGCCCCGGTATATTTGGCCTTTCAACGCATAAGGTTTACCCCCTTGCCTGGTCACCCAAACAAGGCGTGAGCTCTTACCTCACGTTTTCACCCTTACCGGCCCGGCAAAACCGGGCTCAGGCGGTAATTTTCTGCGGCACTTTCTCGCAGCCTGCCGTGCAGGCCGGCTTCCCGTTAGGAAGTATGCTGCTCTGTGTTGCCCGGACTTTCCTCATTCTGCCCTGAGCAGAACGCGACAGGACAACCTGCCTCTTGTAAGAACGTTCGAAATGTCAACATGTCAAAATGACAAAAAATGTACCCTATAACCTCTGGAAATTTTGTCCTTTTATCCTTTCGTCTTTTCGTCTTTTTGTCTTTTTGTCCTTTTACACTTCCACCATATATGCTTTTTGGTGCAATAGCGGATTGAATGCAAAACTCTCTTCCTTATAAATCTTCACCGGTTTAAACACAATGTGGCGGTTGACGGGTTCGCGTGGTTCGGTCTTGCCTTCCTGGTAAAAAACAGCTTGCAGCAGTGAATGGTTCCAGTCTTCAATCTCTGCACGTTCCACTTTGCCCAGATGATGTCTCGAGCTGGGCTCAATGGTGCCGGATGCAATGCCTTTGAAGTGTCCGGACTTGTTAACCATCAGGCTGAAATACATGGTGTAGGCAGTGTGGTTCACTAGATAAAAATCCATCGCACCTGCCAGCACCTGGTCCTGGTTGCGTGGCACCATGGCCAGAAAGACTGCTTCCGGGATATCGACCGCCTGGTGGGTCAGCACTTTCAAACGGCTTTGCTTGCTGTCGCCGGCCGCTTGCTCAACCTGTTGTGAAGACGTTGGCGCCTCCTCATAACCAGTTTTGAGCAGGTCGCCCACAGCATAGGGGATCTCAAAACCATCTTCGATGGATACGTGGACAATCTCCTCATCCACCACCCGGGTTACAATGCCGCCGCCCTTTTCATTTAAAAACAATACCTTATCGCCTTCTTTGAATTTCATGCATCCTTCCTTTTTCTTTATGATAACGCCAAAAGCCCTGCATTATTTATATCCTATCAATTTTTGTGCAAAAATAAAACAATTCAGGCATATGGTTTCCATGTTTCGTTATGTATGCACTGCCGACTGTGAATAAAAGTTATTAATTTTGAGGCCTGTACGGCACCATGGCACCCGCCTTTTCTACTAACCTTCAACGCGTCAATGGCATGCAGGGGAAATTCATAAAAAACCTGGTCTTGCTAATGATCCTGAACCTGCTGATCAAGCCTTTCTGGATCCTTGGTATTGACAGAACCGTACAAAACACAGTGGGTGCCGAAGAGTATGGATTCTACTTTGCCGTGTTCAACTTTTCCTTTCTGTTCAACATTTTGCTTGATGTGGGCATTACCAACTTTAACAACAAAAGCATTGCGCAAAACAGGCAACTCCTTACCAAGTACCTGTCCAATATATTGGTGCTCAAATTGCTGCTTTTTAGTCTCTATCTCCTATTTACCTTTTCCTTTGCTTTTGTCATTGACTACAGTCCGGAACAGATCAGGCTGCTGGTCTTCCTGGCGGTTAACCAGTTCCTGCTGAGCTTTATCCTTTATTTGCGCTCTAATTTGGGCGGCCTGCATTTATTTCGCACGGATGCCATGATCTCGGTGCTCGATCGGATTTTGATGATCCTGATATGCAGCTTGCTTTTGTGGGGCAATATTGTTGATGAATTCCGTATACAGTATTTTGTGTATGCCCAAACGGCGGGTTATGGGATTTCCGTGATAATCACCTTCCTGCTCGTGGTGCAGCACGCCAGGAAACGCTGGCTCCGGCTCAACTGGAACTTTCCCTTTTTGCTGGCCATTGTGCGGAAAAGTTTTCCTTTTGCCGTGCTTGTTTTGCTGATGACGTTTTATAACCGCATCGACAGCGTGATGCTGGAAAGGTTGCTTGGAGATGATGGTGCACGGTACAGCGGGATATATGCACAGGCTTATCGTTTGCTGGATGCGGCCAACATGATCGCATACCTGTTTGCCGTACTGTTGCTGCCCATTTTTGCCCGGATGATCAAGCAAAAACAGCCCCTGGAGGACCTGGTTAATCTTTCTTTTACCCTCATCATCACGCCTGCCATCATGGTAGCGGTGGCCGCCTTTTATTACAACACAGAACTGATGCACTCGCTTTATCCCATGCATGCTGGAGAGACTCCCGCAATGTTTGCGCATCGGATCGAAGAATCTGCGCGGGTCTTTGCATTGCTGATGGCCTGTTTTATGGTCATATCCACCACCTATGTTTTTGGTACCTTGTTAACCGCCAACGGCAGTTTGTTGAAACTCAACATCATAGCCTTTGCAGGCATGCTGCTCAATGTGCTGCTTAATTTTGTAATGATTCCCGTATTGTTTTCCACGGGGTCTGCGGTAGCCAGTTTATTTACGCAGACGCTGGTGGCGGTTACGCAAGTTCTCATTGTGAAAAGGATGTTTCGCTTCCGGATAAACTATCTGCTTTTGCTTCGATTGTTCGCATTCACTACCGGTCTTTTCCTGCTGGGCTTTCTGTCGCGGCAGCTGCCCCTGCCTTGGCTGCACGGCCTGGTCGCCTTTGGTGTGGCAGGCATCGTGCTGGCTTTGCTGATCCCATTGATCAGGCTGAAGCAGATCTTTGCTTTGATCCGCTATGGTGGCGATTGATGGCGCTGGGGATTGGCAGACTCATGCTCCAGCGGTTGCAGAATTTTTTGCGTAACTTTGGCGCCATTTTGTCAATAAGCGCTATTCCTTTTCGTTATCTAATAGATTGTTCAACTTATAAGCTATATCATGGATCGAGACAACAATGCATTTGATTCAACCAATGTGTTTGTGTTCATCATTCGCTGGTGGAAGCATCTGTTCATCATTTGTGCCGTGGCGGCCATCGGCTCTGCCATTTTCAGTGGCCCGCGGTTTATCACCCCCAAATTTCAATCCACGGTAACCATGTTCCCGGCAACGGGGGGTAGCGTGTCGCAGGCTGTACTTGCCGGTGCCGCTGCCCGCCAGGACTTTCTTGACTACGGTGAGGTCGAGGATGCCGAACGGCTGCTTCAGGTACTGGAATCGGGCAATATCAGGGACCGCATCATTGAACGTTTTAATCTGCTTCATCACTATGAGATTCCTGAAGATGCGCGTTACAAATACACTGAGCTGATGGGAGAATACCGCAGCAACATCAACTTCCGGCGCACGCAGTATGGGGCGGTGGAGATCAGTGTGCGCGACAGGGACCCGGCCATGGCTGCCGACATCGCCAACGAGCTGGCTGCCCTTGTGGATACCGTGCAAAACGAGCTTCGGTTTGAACGGGCCCAGCTTGCCTATGATGTGGCCAGCCGCCAGCTGAACCGCTTGCACGAGCAAGTTCAGGAAGCCGAAGATACCCTTCGTCAAGTCATGCACCTGGGTGTGTTTGAGCTCGAGGGGCAATCTTCGATGCTCACCCGCCAACTGGCCAAAGACATCTCTGCAGGCCACCAGGAAGGAGTGGAAAAACTGGAAGACAGGCTTGCACTGCTTGGTGATCACGGGGGCACTTACATTTTTAACAACGCTTACCTTGTCAATGTGAGTGAGCATCTGATCATGATTCAGCGGCGATACCAGGAAGCCCAATCCGACCTCGAAAGTTTTGTGCCTTTCAAATTCATACTGGATGAAGCTTTCGAAGCCGAACGCAAGGTATTTCCCATCCGCTGGCTCATTGTCTTCATCTCCACCTTTGCAGCCGGGTTCATGGGCGTGATGATCATCGCGGTATACGAAAACCTCATGCGCAAGGGCATCATCCAACCCAAAAAGACAAAACCCGTGAAGTCCTGAGCCCAGTGATACAGGGAAACAAGCTGATATGGTTCTATGCAGGCAGCCTGCTGTTTGCGGTGGTCAATATATTTTTGATCCTGCAGGAGGTGTACCTGCTCACTGCCCTGCCTTTTGCCCTGGGCATCATGCTGCTGTTTTTCTTTTCCCTCGATAAGCTCATCCTCATCCTGGCCTTCCTTACGCCCTTGTCCATCAACCTGCGCTTCGACCAGTTTGGCTTCACGGTGAATATGCCGACTGAGCCGGTCATGGCGGCCATCCTGTTGCTTTTCATCGTACGTATCCTGTATGAGGGGCATTATGACCGGAAGATCCTGCGCCATCCCGTGACCGTTTTCCTGATCATCAATTTGTTGTGGATGCTGATCACCACCGTTTCCAGCGAGCTTTTCGTTGTCTCGGCAAAATATTTTGCTGCCCGCATGTGGTTTGTGACCACCTTCTTCTTTGTGGGGATATACATGTTCAAGGACCCCAAAAGGATGCAGCAGTTCATGTGGCTTTTCGGGGTTGCCCTGGTGATCGTGGTCATCATTGCCACAGCCAGGCATGCCACCGTAGGATTTGAGCGTCAGATGAACGTCTGGGCAGTCCATCCCTTTTTTAATGACCATACACAGTATGCGGCTGTGCTGGCATTGGTAGTCCCCTATTTTGCCGTGATGACCTTCAACAGGGCCAACAGCGTATTCAGAAGAAGAATGGCATTGCTTGTGTTTGTTGTGCTGTGCATGGGCATCCTGTTCAGCTACAGCAGGGCCAGCTGGCTGAGTCTGATGGTGGCTGCAGCCGGACTGATTATACTTGCATTTCGTCTCAGGTTCAGGTTCCTGATGGCCCTGTTGGTGTTACTTGTCAGCGTGGGATATCTTTTCCAGACGGAGATCGTGATGCACCTGGAGCGCAATCAGCAGGAGTCGTCGGCCGACTTTGCCGAGCATATCCGTTCAGCCTCCAACATCACCACCGATGCGTCCAACCTGGAACGCATCAACCGCTGGCGTTCAGCTTACCGAATGTTTGAAGAACGGCCGGTGCTGGGCTGGGGACCGGGCACCTACCAGTTTGTGTATGCACCCTTCCAGCGATCTGAAGACTACACCATCATCACGACCCACTTTGGTGACCTGGGCAATGCACACAGCGAATATTTCGGGCCGCTTTCGGAGAGCGGTATGCCTGGCATGGCCTCCTTTGTGGCCCTTGCCCTGGCCGTGCTGGCTACCGGAGTCAAATTATACAAAAAGGCACCCACACGGGAGCTGCGGCTCATCGCGTTGAGCCTCACCCTGGGCTTCATCACCTATTTTACACATGGCTTTCTGAATAACTTTCTCGATACCGACAAGGCATCCGTACCCTTCTGGGGCATGATGGCCATACTTGTGGCCATGGATGTCTTTTTCGATAAACGTGTGGAAGGCAAAAAACCTGCACAAGCGCTTGACACAGCCGCTGAATAACTTCCCTGATCAACCGGGCGCGCAAAATTGGATAAGGTTTTCCGGGTTCATCAATAAATACAACTGTTTATCCATCCATCGGGCACATTCCTGATTGCGCTATTTGTAAAGACAGCAATAAACCCTTACTTTTGCGGTCTGAATGACACCTGTCAGAAATTTCAAAACGCTATCATATGGAAACCATCAAGACCCTCTTAAACCATAAGACCATCCGCAATTACAAGACCGACCCCATCGATGATCATATCCTGGATGAGATCCTGGAGGCAGGCTTTCGAGCCTCTACCACGGGTAACATGCAGGTCTATTCGGTCATCGTGACAAAGGATGAGCAAAGGCGCAAGGAGTTGTGCAAGTTGCACTTTGGCCAGCAGATGGTTGAACAGGCGCCTGTGACCCTTACCTTTTGTGCAGACTTCAATCGCTTCAACAAATGGTGCAGGCAACGCGATGCCGACCCGGGCTATGACAACTTTCTGTCATTCTTCACTGCCGCCATTGATGCACTGCTTGTGGCCCAAAACGTTTGTGTGGCTGCAGAAGCACATGGCTTGGGGATTTGCTACCTCGGACCGACCACCTACCAGGCCGATAAGCTTATTGACTTTTTTGATCTCCCTGAAGGTGTGGTGCCTGTAACTACCGTCGTGATAGGCTACCCCAACGAAGACCCGGAGCAGGTCGACAGGCTTCCAGCAGAAGGCGTTGTACATCAGGAGAAATACAAGGATTATTCGCGTGAGGATATTGACCGCATCTATGCGCACAAGGAAAACCTGCCGCTTACCGCCAGGCTGATTGAAGAAAACCAGTTGGAAAACCTGGCCCAGATCTTTACCTTCAAGCGTTACACCAAAAAAGACAACGTCCATTTCAGCAAGGTATTCCTTGATGCCATAGAGGACCAGGGGTTCATGAACAACGAAGAATGATCTCTGCAAAACGTTCCTTTGCTTAGCATGTATGATTCATGCAGGATAGTTAGTCATGCTATGCCCGGTGTTTGCTTTCTTCAGTCTGGAAGAAAGTGCTGTGCATTCACATACACAGCGGTACTGGGAAAGAAATCAGTAATAAAAAACCCCGGACCTGGCTTTTTGCTTGCAAAAACCTTGTCCGGGGCTTTTTTTGACCAGTTGCACCTTGGTGTTATGGAAACTGGATGCCGGGATAGTTTCCAATGGCCACCTTTGGGACGCTTGCCTGGTACTGGCTGTTAATGGCCTCGATGAAGGCGTTGGCCACGATGGCATACCCCCTGGCCGACAAGTGAATGCCATCCAGGGAAAAGACACCTCCACTTATAAATTCCGTGTTAAAGGCGATGGCGTCGAAATAGATGCCTGGTTCGGCATCCTTGAGCAGCTGGTTCACGTCGGTCATGGCCAGGTTGAAATTGCTGGCTGTTTCGCTGATGATGTCGTTATAGGCTTCCACGTGGTTCGTGACGTGCTCGATCTGTTTGGCATTCAGATAATACTCGCCGCTGAGGGGTTCCTGGCTGCCCCATCCTTCGTTGCTGATTCCATTCAATGCGGAGAGCAGTACAAGTTCACCTTTTTCCAATTGGCGAATGCCGGCCATGTGATCCGAATCATAAACCACCAAGGGGTTGGGGCCGAGCTCAAAGCTGATATGGGGAGCTTCCGCATACGCATTATTGAGCAGGGCTACCACATCGGGATCGGTCAATAGCAAGGCATTGTAAGGTACGGTGGCAAAAAATGGGATCTGTGTGATGTTCGGAATGTTTGCCGTGACGCCTGAGGCACCCTGCTGGGTAAGCTGACCCACCAGGGCCTGGAAAGCAACCCTGAAGTCTTCAGGTGGCAAAATATGCTCACCTTCTCCGCTGTCCAGTGCATAGGACAGGATGTCGTTGTTTCCTATCCAGAGGGAAAAGAAACTTGGGTTTAGAGCCAGGGCGTCACCCATTATGCTGCTGGTGGGGATGTCGGCGGCAAATCTTTGATAATAAGGATTAAGGGTTGCATAACCTTCAAAAAGCAAATGCTGTATCCTGGCGCCGGGCACGCCCAGGTTATGAAATGGTCCCGCATCATTGTATTTGTTTTCAAAATTTTCGGGATCTGGCGTCCCTGGCATGGGGACAGGAAGCGGTTGCCCGTCAGCTTCAGCCAGGATCAGTCGATTGCCAAATCCGATGTCATCATGCATCAGCGGCTGGTTAAAATCTTCCAGCCCCGTGTGCATGAATTGCCCGGCCAGTAGATTGGCCAGGGAGTTGTGTTGCCCTTCACGGTAAAGCTCCCCATCCATGAATCCGGCGGTGAGGGAGTTGCCAAGTGAAACAAAAGTGGTGAAATCTGCTTCGCCAGGGTCAGGGCTGAATGCGTCGATATCGGCATCACAGCCACCAAGAAGACTGGCAAGGAAAAGCAGGATAAGGGGTAAAATATGTGTTTTTGTCATGGTTATGGTCAGATTTTAAGATTTTACAGTTGATAGGAGATGCCGATGCCAGGGATGAAAATCCTGGTTGAATAGCTTCCCCCGAAATTTTCGGGCGTGTACCGCATATCTTCTTCCAGGCCAATGATATAGAGCAGGCTGGCATCGATACTCAATTCAGGTATCGGCAAAAAAGAAACGCCTCCTGTGAAGGCCAGGTTGTCGAGGCTTGGCGTTTCCGGCGAAAAGTACTCGCTGTTTACCGGAGTGGGGTCGAAATAGCCGCCTGCCCTCAGGTAGATTTCGGGGGTGACCCGGTATTCACCTCCTGCCCTGATGATAAGCGTGTTGCTGTAGTCGCGCTTGTTGTAACTGTCCGGCAGGCTTGCTGTGTTTTCTTCAAAGTCAAATACCAGCTCATCATATGCTCCCCAGAAGACATAGTGCAATGCCATGCCAACGAGCAGGTCCGGTGTGGCCTGGTAGGAGAGGCCAAAGTCGAGGTTTGCCGGCAGGGGAAGGCTGACGTCCACCTTGTTATTTGCCGGAAACGCCGTTGCCAGGGACGAAGGGATGTTGGAGAACAAGGCATCGCCGCCTTCTACCTCCATGTCTATTTGCGAGCGATAACTGAGGCCCGCCTGAAAGCCGGCCGGATGCGCAAACTGGATGCCTGCATTAAATCCGTAATTGCCCGTGCTTCCGTCAATGTGCAGCCTTGCTTCGCCGTCAGGCCCCTCGATCGGGAGTGCCCGTTCCATGTCAACGGCACCGTGCGCATATACAAAACCGGCACCAACAGAAAGCATATCCGTGACCCGGTAGGAGAGGGTGGGTTGTACCGTGATCGCCATCAACGAAATATTCTGTATCAGGAAACGACCTGCCCAGGCATCTTCCCACTCCAGGCTGTTGCCATAAGGGGTATTTACTGCAATACCGGCCGCCAGCCTGTCGGTCAGCATCCCGGCAGCATAAAAATGAAAGGGCGTACTCAGCGGGTTATCAGTCTTTGCCTGGTAAACCGACGGCGCTTCCATCTGGAAGGCAGTGCTGGCAAAAACACCGTTTATTCCGCCAACCACACTGAGTTGTCCTGGCATCATGGCCAGGGCACCAGGGTTGTTAAAGGCTGCACTGGCATCCAGCGTGAGTGAAGTGCCGATGAGCCCCATGCCAACCTGTCGCTGGCCGTGAAGGCTTACTTCATAACCACCTGCCTGCAGCATGGTGGAAGTCGCCACAAGCCATGAAACCATCAAAAACATTTTTCGCATAGTAAAATCATTTTGGTTAGTGGGTGTACAATTTTTTATAAAATCGGGGCGCAAGATATAAAAAAAACCAGTGCCGTAAACATTTGTTTAACGCGTACTGGATTTTTTTTGGTGTATGTTCAAAATTGCAGTGTTGCGTTTGCCTTGTGGTTTTTATTTGCTGGTCAGGACAAATCCGCTCAGTGTGCGTTTTTTTGGCTAAGAATACTGAAAGCTGCTGCCACCAATGAACTCACGCAGGATCGATGTGGGCGGGATGTCTTTCGGGTCGATGGGAATAAGTAGGGAGAGGATGCGGTTCAGCCTGTTGACCTCTTCGCGGATCTGCTCATTTTCTGCCTTTTCCGGCAAGGCCACTGCTGGTGCATAATGGGAGAACACGGCAGGTTCGTATATCAGTGCCGAATTTAAGATGGCATGGGCGCTTTCCTGGAATGGGAAGATGCTCTGATACTCATTGCGCATCACATCCGGCCAGCGCTTAATCGTTTCGTTAAAGCTATAGCCCCGGAAGAGGTGGTCTCTCACAAGCCTCCGGATCAGGCGGTGATCGGATGTGGAAAGCGGCAGGTGATCATGGATGTTCAGGGTGCTTAGAGCGGATACATAGAGGCGGTAGGAGTCCACGTCCACCATGTCTTTCCAGAGGTCCGGGTTCAGTCCGTGTATCCCTTCCACAATCACAAAAGTGGTATCAGTGATGCGGGTGGCTTTCTCTTCAGGAATGGCCCCCTGGCCATCGAAATGGTATTTGGGCAGGTTGACCGCCTTGCCTGCCATCAGGTCATTGATGTTATTCCTGAAAAGTTCTAGGTCAAGGGCGGTGATCAACTCAAAGTTTTTCAGTCCGGTATTTGGATCATCCGGGATGACGCTATGTGGCAAGTAATAGTTGTCGAGCGAGAGGATCAACACCTCTTTTTTCATTACCTGCAATTCAATCTTCAGCCTGTTGGCCGTGGTGGTTTTGCCTGAACTGGTAGGTCCTGCTATGAAAATCAAACGCGGCTGCTGATGGTGGCCAGCAATATCGTCGGCAATCTGTGTGATACGTCTGGCCTGCCATGCCTCTGCCAGTTTGATGAACTCGGGCAGGCGCTGCTGGCGGATCACGTCGTTCAGCTCGGCAAAGTTGGAGATCCCGAGGTGCTTCATGGTGTCTTCCGCCTCCTCGAAATAGGCGAAATACTTGCTTTGCTCTCCTCCCGAGGGCATGGCACGCGTAAAAAAATCAGGGTCGGCGACCAGGAAAAACCCCTCGCGAAAAGGAAGCAGCCTGAATTGCTTCAGCTTGTCATGGTTTTCCTGCACGTGATTCACCAGCATCTCCCCAAAACCATTAATTTGTGCCAGCCTCAACCCGGTGATGTGTTCATTTTCAGGGTTGGATTCCAAAAGCTGGATGATGTCTCCGCGGTTGGTGTGCTCAAAATACCGCCGGATCTTTTCCGCTGGGAGCACCTGATGCCGGAAATTGTCGCTGCGACCAATGATCTGGTGAATGCGACTTGCGATCTGCTCCAGCTCCTGCGCATTGACAGGGTAATCCTTAAAATATCCGTAGACGCCACCCGGAATGCTGTATGCAATGTAGAAATCCTTGTTACGCAATACCATGCTTGCCGCCTTGTTAAACAAAACAAGCAAGGGCTCCATCAGGTTACGGAAGCTGTAATGCAAGGCAACGGGTTGCTCGTGGGAATGCACGATAGATGTGGAAGGATCTTGCGCCATATTTGGGATCATGTGATCTTGAAAAGCATGACAAGGATCATGCAGATTGCTTATTTGACTTGAGATGTTTTTTTGGGGGCACAAAGGTACGAAATCCCTGTCTTTCACCATTGTTTTCATGAAACTTTGTCCACACAACCACTTGTTTATGCATTACAAGCGGATCTCCATCGCTGATTGCGCATTTTTTTATTGTGAAATTGCCAAAATGTATGTAGGTTTGCCTCTGTAAAAAGACCGTTTTACCATCACAAAAATACACAACCCATGATTGATCTATCTACCACCTATATGGGGTTGCCCTTGCGCAGTCCTGTTATCGTAGGCAGTAGCGGCCTAACAAAGAGCCTGAAAAACCTTGAGGAAATGGATGCCAGGGGTGCAGGTGCTGTGGTGCTCAAGTCCCTGTTTGAAGAGCAAATCAAGGTGGAAGTGCGTAAGGTGTTCTCCTATGAAGATGCCCAAAGTGCCTATACCGAAGCCGAAGATTATATCCGGAACTATGCGCGCGAACAAACCCTGGATGAATACCTCAACCTCATCCAGGAAGCCAAAAGCAAACTGTCGATCCCGGTGATCGCAAGCATCAATTGCACCTCATCCCGGGAGTGGCCTGCCTTTGCAAAAAACATCGAAAAAGCAGGTGCCGATGCCTTGGAGCTGAATGTGTTCGTGCTGCCATCATCTGTTGACAGCGACGGCAAGAGTTATGAGAAGATCTATTTCGAGATTGTGGAAAAAGTGAAAAAGGAAGTTAATATCCCCGTCTCTCTGAAACTGTCCTCCTACTTCAGTGGTTTTGCCAATATGGTGAAAAAACTCAGCTGGACCGGTGTAAAGGGGATTGTCCTGTTCAACAGGTTCTTTAACCCGGATATCGATTTGGATGAGATGCGCATCAAGGCTGCGCATCTTTACAGCGACCCTGAAGAGATCAGCTTCAGCCTAAGATGGATCGCCATACTTTCCGGACAGCTGCAGACGGATCTCTGT
>PUOJ01000130.1 GCA_003552075.1 Bacteroidales bacterium | reverse complement strand
TGCTAAAGAACGTCATCCACTAAACCTACACAACCATGAAACGTTTTTGCCATTTACAATTAAATGCCTTTAATGGATTATGGCTACCAGCAATCTTTTTTCTGCTGGTTTCTTTTTTTCTTTCAACACCTGCTGTGGCCGAAGAGGAGCCGCTGACAGAGCAGCTTGTTTCTGCGGTGCAGCACGATGCATTCAGGCTGAATGCCATCTTTCAGGCGGGCCTGAACTATTCTTTTGACGATGACAACTTCCATGGCGGCAGGAGCTTCGAAGCCGCGAATGCGCGTTTGAGTATACGTGGCTTGCTTGACGGAAGGTTTTTCTACCGGGTGCATGTCAACATGGTAAGGGAACCCAACCTGCTCGACCTGTTTATCGGCTACCAGCACAGCGACGCCTTCCGTCTTACTGCAGGGGCGCAAAAACCCCGGCAATCGGCAGATTTCATTCCCAACCCCGGGGAGACCGACTTTGCCCGCAGGGCGCGAATAACAGGTCAACTGGTTCAGTCGAGGGAGATCGGCGTGTCTGCCGACGGAAATATCGGTGAAATCTATTATTACGCCGGACTTTTTAACGGCAGCAGGTTGCAGAACAACACCAACAATAAGTTTTACGGCATTGGCCGGCTGCAGTATACACTTGAAGCGCAGGTGCCGGGTACATTGCAGCTCGCGGTGCACGGCTCGCATGGGGAGTCGGAAGGTGTCCGGAGTGGCAATGCCGGGCCGATGCTCGACGGCGAACGTACCATTCTGGGCGCGGACCTGCGATGGGAGGCGGATCCTTTCCTTTTGGCAGCAGAATACATGACCGGTGACCTGGAAACGCAAATGATGCCTGATGTTACGGAGACCATCAGCGGTTTTTATCTTACCGGCGGATACTGGATCCGGGACAACACGATCTTATCAGGCCGTTATCAGTCCTGGGGTTACGAGGAGGCAGACTGGCGCGACAACCAGCTAACTGTTGGTGTCCTCCACATGTTTACCACCGTCACCAGCCTGATGCTCAACTTCGATGCCTATCTGCCAGATGAAGGGGATCACATGTACGGAGCTTCCGTATACTTGCAGGTGATGTTTTAACCGGATCACTGCCGGCGGTGTCAGCCATGGATTTTCTCATTGGCTGCCATCAATAAGCCACCCTGCCAGGTCTTTGCCCAGGTGCTTTTCCATGATGCGCCTGTATCTCACTGACCCGGTCAGGCCGCCATCTTGCTCGAAATATTGCCTGATGACGTTTTCCCAGGTCGTGCCCAGGGGCATCACATAGCCGAATTGTTCTGCGGAATCGTCTCCAATGGGGTGCCGCTTGATGGGTGCACCC
The DNA here is from genome assembly GCA_003552075.1 of Bacteroidales bacterium. Classification (GTDB taxonomy): domain Bacteria; phylum Bacteroidota; class Bacteroidia; order Bacteroidales; family UBA7960; genus PUPG01. The sequence goes on along the minus strand of PUOJ01000130.1, from coordinate 5,958 downwards.
CTGTTGGCAGCACGTACGTAATTGTAAAGATCGATGTAAGCGAAATAGCTGTCATTGGCACCCACGCGTTCCACGATTTCATCATTGGTGGTGGCAAAATGTATTGCAGCGTTGGGAAGGTGGTTTTTCACCAGTTTTTCCAGCCGTTCCTCGTGCAGCGTGCCTTCAAAAGCCAGGGCCTTCATCCCTTCGAAAGCAGCGTCCAGCTCATCAAAACTATTTAATTCCGGCACATCCTGGTGTGTGATCAAAGAGGCGATGTTGTTCATGTAAGGCGGACTGAAAACCAGTTCGCTTTTCCGTTCCTCCGTGATGGTGACATTCCCAAACCCAATTAAGCCGTCACCTCCATTCACAATGCGCCTGTAAAACACGCGCCAGTCTTCCTCTTTTTCGAACTCCACTTCCAGGGTTACACCGTGCGCTTCGTATACAAACGCAGTGAAGTCCCTGATCAACTCCACGGTGACCCCGGTCAGCCTGCCCTCTTCATCGCGGTAAGCAAATCCTTCTGCCGGCACATAGAGCGCTTTCAGTGTTCCATGTCCTTGGTTTAGCACTTCAGCCCAGGGATCTCCCTCGTCGTTCGGAGAAAGGTCGTCTGCACAAGCAGCAGGCAGGGCAATTGTGGCGATGACCATCATGACAAGTGTTGTCCTGAATGCACGGGTAAAAAGGTGTTGTTCCATTTTGTCAGAAGTTTGTGTGAAACGGCGGCAATGAGAGCTATTCTTTCAAGATCTTCAATGCCCTGACAGCATCATCTGTCCCGGTCAGCATTAAAAAATATACACCTGATGGGAATGACCCGGTGTTGATGACTTTTTCTTCCATGCCGGTCATTTCTTTTTCCAAAACAGCCTGACCAAAGAGATTATACAGTGTAATGCTTTTTAAGCCAGCGGCATTGGTTATGGTGAGCGTGTTACTGAAAGGGTTTGGATACACATTTACTTTGTCAGCAAGAGGTTCAAGCCCCGTTTCACCAAATCCTTCGGTGACCTCCATCATCAGTGGGATGATCAAGCTTTCATCATCTGAGGCTTCTGCATTATGGGTAATGATAATATTTGCATGATAAGTGCCTTCTGGCAGACCAGAGGCGTCAAAGCGAACAGTCAGGTCCTTGTCCTGGTTGGGCAAAACGGTTCCGGAAAAAGGAGTCAGGAAAAACTTCCAGGATGCATCTGGTGCCAGATCCAGCAGCCAAACCACATCATTTTGTGACATTCCGAGGAAGGTCCATTTTCCTGGTATGACCTGATTTGAAATGGAGAGTCCTCCTGATAATCGTGTTGGGCCGGGGATGCCTGTTGTGGCCACATCAAAGCTTTGAATGGCTTGTCCTGTGGTCAGATCAATTTGGTTAAGTATCTGCCTTGACGTGCCGGTTGGCTGTGTATAGGCCCATAGAGACGGATGGTCTCCTGAAACATTTTCCCAGGCTAAACCAGAAACGCTGACAACGCTTGTGTTTAGGGTCTGCATGACGTTGCCAGCCCTGTTTATTAGCCGGATCGGACCTGACCAGCCACTGGCGACCCAAAAGCCATCATTGTCGGCATCATAAGCAATGCTTCGCACCTCAGATGGTGCCGGGATCGTTCCGACCAATGATTGATCGGAAAAGTCCATTTGATATATGGTATTCGAATTTGGCGATCCGTAAAAATAGGTCCCGTCATAGACCAGATCCCGAATCTCACCTGCTCCCTCAATGGAAAACTCACCCAGGTAGGTTCCATCCATTGCATATTTAAAAAATTTGTTTCCATTCCAATTTGTTGAATAAATATGGTTGCCATCGGTTGCTGTCCCATATTCAGCTCCATCACCCTTTACCGGAAAGTAGTCAAGCAGATCAAAGTGATGCTCATCAAACCGAAGCGATGTTTTGGCAGGTTTATGAGCAGGGGCCTCGTCCATTGGGTAATTGCCAGAAACCCTGTTCCGGGCTTTTTTCGACACAAAAATGTCGCCTTTTTGTTGGTCTGATGGCCATAAAACCGCCCTCCATTCAAGTGAACCATAAGCTGCCGTGTTTGCGATATTCAGCTGCTTTTCAGCCACTGGGATTTGCTCCATGGTGTATTGCATGGACAAGGGAAAAACGGCAATTTCCGGATCGCCCAATCCCGCGGTAGCATTGTCTGGTAATCCTCTTGAATAAGTGTCAGCGGCATCAAAGGAAAATATCTTATAATAATAAGAAGCACCTGTGTCCAGGCCAGTGTGTGCAAATGATGTGCTGTCTCCACTGTACAGTACCGTGCCACCTCCGGGAATGACATCACCAGTGCTGTAACCCTGCCCATTTACCGGTTCTCCGAATGAGCCGTCTTCCGACCATGCCAACATCACTTCGTCGTTTTCATTGTTCTTTGTCCAGTTCAGTGTGATCACGTCGTCTCCAATGGCCTCGGCAGAAAAGGTTTGTACATCTGCCACAGCCGACATTTCCATGTTGCCTGTCACAATGAGTGAAAAGTCCTGGCTGCCGCTGGCCAGGCTTCCCTTATGGCTGATGTGGATCTCAAAAATTTCATCATGACCGGGGTTGTCTACGTGCACCATCTCTACATTGTCCCGGAAGTTGTCTCCTGTGGTGGCTGCCATTGAAGGGTTCTGCGGGTCAAGAATATATGGCTTATGCATGGTGTTGGCATTGTGGAGACGCATGTCGAGGTCATTGACAAGGATGAGGTCGGTTGGGTCAAGAGATGCCTCTGGCACAGTTCCCGGCGGGTCTGTCCATACGATGGTGGCACGAAGTGGCTCATGCCCTCTGGCCCTGACGGGGATAGTGATTTCATCGCCATTGTTCAGGGTTAGCTCCTGGATGTGCACGTTGTTTGTGGGGTCGTTTTTGCTCATGATGCCTATTGCCTGCTCCACGTCCATGAGCCCCCATCCATAACGATAGTCAGGTCCGGGTGCACCGCTTATCATATCATCTGCACTATGCAGCAATAACCCCTTCACGGTCGATGACAATAGGAGTTCATCGGGGTTCAGGTTCTCCTGGTGTTGTGAAATTAAGCCCACTGCCCCAGCTACCATGGGGGCTGACATAGATGTGCCGGTCAAATAGGCATATTCATCGTTTTCATCACTGATGGCGGAATACACGTACACACTTTTAGCTACAATGTCCGGCTTGATTCGTCCATCGTCGGTAGGCCCCCAGGAGCTGCCAGAATAACCAAAAGTATACATGTCATTGTTGGCCCTTACGCCACCCACCACCATGTTGTTTTTGGATGTGCTTCTTGGAGGCAGGCAGTCATATCCATCTTCGCCGCCGTCATAATCCCTTATCGCCGTGCTTGTCATCCAGTTATTGTTTGCATCCCGCACAAAATGTTCTTCACCCGCTTCATTTGGCCCTCTTCCCCTGTCATTGCCTGCTGATTTTACAATTAAATAATGCGGGGCATGATAAGCGATCTCATCCCATTCTCGGGAGAGGCTGGTGTAAAATCCAAAACGATAATCTTCTGTTGCACTGATGGAGGTGTTGCCAAACCAATGCCAGCCGCTGGCACCCGAAAAGTTTCCATGTCGCCACCCTGTTACCGGACCATAGGAGTGGTTCGACACCTTCAGGCCTTCTGCAGCAGCAGTGGCCATCTCTGACTGGGCATCGGTATGGTCATATGCGTCCAGGTGTGCTTCAAATGAAATGCCTTTGGCCTCTTCCACAACGCCGGCAGCAATCATGGTGCCACCGACATGAGAGGCATGGTCGGTCACATTGGTGGCTCCATCCCTGATGGTAACCCTGGAATCCTCCTGATCCGTAAACTCATTGTGGCTGGTCTTGGGTACGCCACCCTCCCAGATGCCTAGCGTCTGGCCTGCCCCAGTAAGGTCAAGGTTTGCAGACCCACCGGGATGTACCTTGTCTGCATTGACCAGTGCTGCTCCCTCCGCATTGTCGGGTCCATAATAAAACAGCAAGCCGTCATCTCCAATGCCAGCAAGCTGATAGATCGCTCCTTCCTCTGTTTCCATGCGCACAGGAAGCCCCAGCGAATCTGCCATGCGCAGGGCTTTCGAATAATTTTGCTCATTTGCTGTTCGGATTTCTTCTGCCAGCCTTAGCAGATTTTCAGTTTCCTCTGCCGTTTGGGCGATTGCGGCAAAAGAGATCAGCATGCCCAGAATGATAATGGTAATTTTGCGCATAAACGTTTGTGTTAGGATAATAAAATATTGATATGTGTTCCATTATTTGAAAAGCCATTTGATCAAGTTGCTCATAACCACCAAAAACAGACCCGCCAACATAAAAACCGTCCATGTTATGAAAATGGCATCCACCTTATCTATGTTAACAAGAAGGTAAATCAATGCGGCAATAAGGATCATTACACCAAGAGAAAGCATGATGCCACTGGCCATGCTGATGAAGCGACTGGGTTTTGGCTTTGCTTGTTTTTTATGTCTGAAGAATCCTCTTTCCAACATGCTCATTTATTGGGAGTCTTACAAATGTAAGGAAAAACCCATAAACCATTTCTGGTTTTTTTGGATTAACTGGGGTTATTTGCCATTTTTTTACTCCTTTTTTATCAAGACAAACCCTTGTTGTCGTTGTTTTTCAAACATCATTTTCAACATGCACTATAAAAATGTGTAATTTTGTATGTTTAAACAACGCTAAAAAAACCTATGACAATAAAGCATTATCCTAATAGCCTGACCCTGCTGCTCATCAGCCTGCTTTTAATCCTGCCGGCTTGTCTCGTCTTTGATGATGTTGAAGATGAAGAGGTCTCCCAGGAGGAAAACCTTGAAGAGTTGATGTTATTTAACCAATATGCGATTTCGTATTGGCGTGGCATTGATACTGGTCGTTACCAGCTGCAGTGGGCACAACATCTTAGCGGCGTAAACGGACGTTACTTTACCCTCGACAGGTATAGAATGGAAAATTTCCATAGTGACGAGATCTGGTATTTTTATTACCAAAACATATATCCCAATTTGGAGGACATGATGTCCATAGCCACGGATTTGGATGCAATGGCTTACCGTGGTATAGCCCGCATTCTGCAGGCATACAGTCTTGGCTTCATGACAGACACCTGGGGTGATATGCCACACAATTATGCGGTGGATTATTTTATGTCACCCTATACTCCGGTTTATGATGAACAGGACGACATCTATTTCACCATCATGGATTTGCTGGATCAGGGCATTTTCGATCTGCAAGCAGCCACCGAGGGGGGTGGTTTAATGCCAGGGGCAATGGAGGACCCCATATATGGTGGTGACCTGGACAAGTGGGAGCGTGCTGCCAACGCGATCAGGCTCCGGCATCTGCTCAGGGTGGGCAATGAGGCAGATGACTACAGCATGGCCATGACGCATATGACGAGCAACAACTTGTTTACAGGTATTGAGGATAATATGGTATATGTTTATGATGAAGCGTTTAACCAGGAAAACCCACATTATCTCTTTCAGGGTGTGACACGGGCAGGTGCCTTTTTCGTCAACTTGCTGGTGGCGCAGGATGATCCTCGCCTGCCGCATTTCCTTACCACCAATTATGATGGTGAATATTCGGGTGCTGCACCTGGGTCTGCAAATCATGGCGCCTCATTGCCCGGACCGGCGCTGGCTTCCAGAAACAGTCCGACAACCCTGATATGCTTCGCAGAACAAAAGTTCATCGAAGCAGAGCTGTACTGGCGCTCAGGCCAGCAGGAGCTCGCCGATGAAGCTTATGAAGAGGCGGTCATCGCATCATTGCGCAGCTTCGACATCGAAGACCTGGAATGGGAAGCGGCACATGCAGCCATTGAAGATGCCGACCTGGAGGATATTATCAACGCCAAATACATCGCACTTTTCCTGAACCCCGAAGTGTGGTCGGATTACCGCAGAACAGGATACCCGGATCTTGCTGGCTTTGATGGGAATGAAATTCCCAGGCGCTTCCTCTAT
>PUOJ01000074.1 GCA_003552075.1 Bacteroidales bacterium | reverse complement strand
GCCTTCATTGGCTTCCTGGTTTTTCAGGGCATGGGACAGGATTTCTGCAAGGAAGATGGCCAGGCTGGTTTTTTTTATTTCAACGGGAATGGTGTGGTAAGGGTCCAATAGTTGAATTTCCCTGATGTAGTTGAGCCCGGCTTTTTCTTTGTGAGATACGACCATCTGGACCATGGTCAGCGGCTGGAAGAGATATTGTTTTCTTGATGAGCGGGATTTCCTCACGCCGCGCACAAGGTACGATTGCATACCCAGTTCCCGGGTAAAAATCCTGGTGATGATGCTGGTTTCGCCATATTTGAGGGCATGGATCACTATGCCTTCTGTGCTGCTGGTCATCCTCGAGGGTAAGGCTTAGTTCATGAACATGATTTTTGTCACCATGGTCTCTTCGCCGTCATCATTGGTGGAAAACACCAGGTATACTCCGGTGGAAGGCCTCCGGCCGTGTATGTCCTGCCCATTCCAGATTGCCTGACCGCCTTCTGCCACTGTTTCCCATATCAGGTTTCCGCTGATATCGGTGATTTTGACATTGGCGTTTCTCACCAGCCCTTTTACTGCGATGTAACCGTCATAGCCTCTACGCACCGGGTTTGGGTAAGCATAGACCTCATCACTGTGCCGGTTACCTGCCTCTGTGGCAAAACCACGGAAGGAAGCCAATCCCCGGTCAGTGGCAAAGAATATTTCTCCGTTTTGCTCATTGATGGCGATATCCAGGATGTTATTCGATGGGATGGGGCTGTTTCCTTCGTGAAAATGGAAGATGGTTTCTCTGCCATCTGCTGAAAGAAGAAAAGCACCGGAACGTGCTGTACCGAACCATTTTTTGTTGGAGCCATCCACGGTGATTGCGGTGACGGTTTCTGTTTCCAGCAGGTATCCTGCAAAACCGTCCTCCTGCTCCACGATGATGCGATGGGCATCAAAGGGACTGCCATCGAAGGCCCTTGCAGGTGAATAAAAAACGCCCACGCCCTCTTCCGTGCCTATCCATACATATCCATTGTGGTCAACCGCCATGCTGTGCACCCTATTGGATGGAAGGCCGCCGTTCCCTGATTGTGTCGTAAGCCTGCGTGCATCAAAATTTTGTGTGTTGTTAAGGGAGTGCTCTTTAAAGAGAAATATGCCATCCCCATGCAGGTTTACCCATTTCTGGTTGTGCCTGTCTATGATGACATTGCCGACCATTGTCTGCGAACCAAATGTTCCCCCGCTTCCAAAGGCTGTCCATTCGTTTTCGGGCGTTTTCACGGAGAGGGGGTACTCTGCTTCAGAGTTGGTCACCCATAGGTTTCCCTCCCTGTCCAGGGCTGTGCCACCTACGCGCAGGTAGTCATCCAGTCCTGCACGTTTTTGTAGGGTGCTGTTGGTTTCGTCATATCGTTCGACAACGCCATCTGTGCTGAGGACGATCATCCCGCCATGCCAGGCCGCAGCATAGGCCCTTTCTGGATTGGCGGGGTCTACCGTGATGTCAATGATATCTCTTACATCATCAATCACAGGGAACTGCCATCGATTGTAGCGTGTCCATTTCCCGTTTTCAAAGAAGTAATAACCATGGGCATTCCATTCATTAGACCCCCTGTAGGACTTTCCGCCGGGAACCACCCATAACCTGCCACCGCCGGCATCCAGGCCAAATGCATTCGGGTAGTCCATGCCCTCCAACACGATCTGCTCAAAACTCTGGGCTCCGTGTTGCCTTACAAGACCTCTTCGGCGGTCAGCAATCCAAAGCCTGCCGCTGGAATCGTATAACGCGTCCTTTGGCGTGGGGTTGCCACTATAATAATTGTCCACCTGCTTAACCGTTGACAAGTTTGCATCAAAGATATCGAGCCTGCCTCCTGAGGCCACCAGCAACTTGCCATTGCTGCTACGTAATGCGCGGATGGAAGTATCATCAAAACCGTTTTCAGGGGTTAATGATTGCCAGCCCTGGCCATCATGGTACATGAGGCTGTCTTCCCCCTCTGCTTGACGCACCACAAAGATCATTTCCGCATGGGAGGCCACAAAGCTGAAGGTCTCATTGTTGTCGTCGCTCACGGACATGCGTTGCCAGTTCCGGTAATCAGCCAGGTTCGTGGCACCGGCTTCTGCATAAAGCAGACCGGCATTGGTGGCAGCGTAAATCAGCGAGTCGGTCACCAGGAGGTCATTTACATTGACCATCCCGCCATATGGGCCGATGAACCAAGTGTCCAGGATCAGCCGCTCAGACACATCCAGCTCCACCACACCAAAATCACAAGCCAGCAGTGTGCTTCCTTCTGCAGTGACGATCTGGTTGATGGTTTTGCTCCCCAATATGGAGGCTTGCATGATATCCGGAATATTAATAAACTGGTTGTTGCGCATCAGGTCCAGGTTACCGTTCTCGTAGCCGATAAGCAGCACCTCCTCCTGCGCATCCCAATGAATTGAAGACAGTCCAAAGTCGTTAAGGCCATCGACCTTATTGATCCTTTTCATGCTGTTGTCGGCCTTATTAAAGGCAACCATGCCATATGGCGTTCCTCCGATGATGTGGCTGTTTGTTTCAGCCAGCAGTGAGATCTCATTGTTAGGCAGATGGTGGCGCCAGTGACCAACAGCGATATCACCGGCAAAAAGCCCTGAGGCAGGAAAAAACAACACGATGGCTGCCAGGCTGTGCAGTAAAAAAGGGAGAATAAGGCTTTTCATAAAATCATGGTATGCTAATCGCTGACTTGCTTGTCAGAATATTTCACGGCGGAAATAGTCCCTTGGTGACTCAGATTCTTCAATTTTGGAGCAATCTGTTTCTATGGATGGCGGATGAAGTGGCGGTTCAAAGTCGTCTTTGCTGATGTCGATGTCTTCATCTTCATAGAGCCGGGTCATGTATTTGGCCCATATCGGCAGCGCGGTATTGGCGCCCTGGCCGAGGCTGAGTGTCCTGAAACGGATGCCCCGGTCTTCTCCGCCCACCCACACGGCACTTGCCAGGTCAGGGGTGATGCCCATAAACCATCCGTCTGAATTGCTTTGTGTGGTACCGGTTTTTCCGGCGATGGGGTGGTCGAAGCCGTAACGGAAACTCAGTCGCCGCCCTGTGCCTTCGGATACCACACCTTTCATCAACTCGAGCATCAGCCAGGCTGTCTCTTCATTCATGGCTTCCTGCCTTTCGGGTACAAAGGCTTCAATGAGGTTGCCGCTCTGGTCTTCAATGTGTGTAATGAATGTTGGTTCAATATACACACCTTTGTTGGCAAAGGTGGCATTGGCCCCTACGATTTCATAGAGTGAAAGGTCTGGTGTGCCCAGTGCAATGGCGTAGACCGGATCAATCGGACTGTTTATTCCCAGTCTTCTCACCAGCCGGACCAGCGCCTCCGGTGAATATCTTTTCATCAGGAAGGCAGAGATGTAGTTCACCGAGTTGGCCAGTGCCCACTGAAGGGTCACCATTTCACCTTCACGGTCGTCACTTGCATTTTTAGGCGTCCACAATGTGCCGTCGTAGAGCTCAAAGCTTACAGGCGTGTTGGGGACTTGCGTGCAGGGTCCGAACTCTCCCTCCTGCATGGCCAGCGTGTAAAGGAAAGGTTTGAAAACGGAACCCACCTGGCGCCTGCTTCCCATGGCATGATCATACTTAAAATGGTTGAAATCAATGCCTCCCACGTATGCTTTGATGTGCCCTGTTTGCGGCTCGACCCACATCATGCCTGCCTGAAGAAAATGCTTGTAGTACCATATAGAATCAAGGGGCGACATGATGGTGTCTACCTCTCCTTCCCAGGAAAACACCCGCATGGGTCTGGGTTCATTGAAGTTCTCCATGATTTCTTCCTCCGACAAGCCTTGCTGTCTCAGGCTCCTGAAGCGATCAGACCTGCGGATGGTTCTGTTGATGTTTTCTTCCACTTGCCGACTGGTGAGATCCGTGTCATAGGGGGCATTGGTATAGCCTCGCCAATGGTTGAAAAACTCCGGCTGCAAATAGTTGCCTATATGCTCCTGTACAGCTGCCTCAGCATGCCGCTGCATCCTGGAGTCGATCGTGGTGTATATCTTCAGTCCGTCCCGGTAGATGTCATAGGGTGTCCCATCAGGTTTCAGTGTGTTTCTGCTCCAACGATTCAATTCCATGCGCAGCTGCTCCCTGAAATAGGTAGCAATGCCGGTACGGTGATCCTGGATCTGGAATTCAGACATGTCAAGGGGGGTCTGTCTCAGTGAGTCAAGTTCTTCCGGTGTGATGTACTGGTACCTGGCCATTTGGGAGAGCACCACCTGTCGGCGGTTTAATGCCCTTTCGGGGTTTCTTACCGGATGATACCAGGAAGGTGCCTTAAGCAGCCCCACCAGCATGGCGGCTTCTTCTTTCTTCAATTCCGCTGGTGACGTGTCAAAATATGTTTTGGCGGCAGAATTGATGCCAAAAGCATGGCTGCCGAAGTCTACCGTGTTGAGATACATGGCAATGATCTCATCTTTGGTGTACCTGCGCTCAAGACGGGCCGCTGTCACCCACTCCTTGAATTTGATGATGGCAATCTGGAAGGCAGAGGGGTCTTCCTGCCGCGGAAAGAGGTTCTTTGCCAGCTGCTGACTCAGCGTGCTGCCTCCGCCAGCACTTCGCTGGCCCCCAATGATGTTGCGAAACAACACCCTGAACACACTGCGGATATCCACTCCAGAATGATACCTGAAACGGATATCCTCCGCAGCAAGCAGAGCATTGATCATGTGAGGTGAAATATCCTCATAATGGACATTGGAACGGTTGTGAATGTAGAATGTGCCCAGCAATTCGCCATCGGCAGAATAAATCTCACTGGCCAGGTTGCTCCTGGGGTTTTCAAGCTCTTCAAATGATGGCATGAAGCCCCACAAGCCGGCTGATATGGAAATAAAAAGTAAAAGCACGAGCACTACGGGTGTGACAAAAAGTGCCCAGAACAGCCGTGTAAACTTGTGCTTTCCCCTTGTATCTTGTGTCATGATCGGTCCTTATGATATGAACAAAACGATGGTCTTGTTGAATTATTTTAGTTACTTACGCTCAATCCTTATGCCAATGTCTGAAATGCCGGTTAATTTTTCGTAACGCATCCCCTGGGATACCTTAAAAGTATACACGCCTTTGTCCGGAAACCATACATCATCCCTGAAAAGGAACCGGTTGGATTTGATTCGGCCGATGCCTTTACCTGTCCAGGACCCATCACGTGCAGCGAGGATGCACTCCAGGGTGTCGCGCAATACACGGCCACCGGGAAACTCAATGTCCATAAACAAAAAAAGGTTGCTGTACGGATAGTCCGTGGTGTTTCGCACGTCGAGGTATAGCTCGTGCAATGACAGGGTGTCATCAATATGAACGGCAAACTCCAGGGTGTCTTTCATATGCCAGGCTTTGGTATCCACCGGTTGTGTATTATGGAATACCACATGGCCGGCGCAGGACACGATCAACATGAAGGCCATCATAAGTCCGCCCCAGCTTGTTAAACGACGTGTGTGCATCTGGTCTTAGCTTTTCTTTTTTGTTGGCTTGCGCGCTGACTTATTTTTTCTTTTCCGTTTTTTGTTTCGCTTGCTTTGTTCGGGGTTGTCAAAACGCGTTAGGCTGTCTTCCATGTCATTGCCAGCATTGTACAAGGTGTTTTTGCTGGCCTCTGCGGGCAGGTCACCGTCTACCAGGTCCTCAGGATGTTCGTTGCGCGCGTTCATCTCCAGAATTGTGTTTACCCGCTCCACGGAGATCATCACAATATGGGCTGGCGTATCGTTGTAAGCGTAGCCAATGTGCTTTTTCAGGACGTCCATTTTCTGGAAGGTGGCTGTTCCTTTTTTTGTGATCAGGTCTTTTTCCGTATCCGGGAAGTCCTTGAGCATGTCCTGGTAACAGCTGTTTTCATAATTTATGCAGCATTTCAGCTTACTGCACTGGCCGGCAAGTTTTTGTGGGTTTAATGACAATTGCTGCGTGCGGGCACTGTTGGTGGAGACAGACCGGAATTTGGTGAGCCAGCTCGCACAACACAGTTCCCTGCCACATGACCCGATGCCACCCAGCCTGCTGGCCTCCTGCCGCATCCCGATCTGTCGCATTTCAATGCGTACACCAAAGGCATCTGCCAGCACCCTGATTAACTCCCTAAAATCCACCCTGTCGTCTGCCGTATAATAAAAAATGGCCTTGGTGCGGTCTCCCTGGTACTCCACGTCGCTGATCTTCATTTCGAGATTGAGCGAAGAAGCAATTTCACGCGACCGAAACATGGTGCTGTCCTCCTGCTTCACAGCAGTCACCCATTTTTCAATGTCAGACACCTTCGCTTTGCGGTAAACCCTTTTGAGCTCATCATGGCGCTCTTTGACATTCTTTGCCTTCATCTGGAGCTTAACCACTTCCCCGGTAAGGGTGACAATGCCGATATCATGCCCGGGAGAAGCTTCCACGGCAACGATATCACCCACCTTCAGGTCGAGGTCGGGCGTGGCACGGAAAAAATCTTTGCGGCTGTTCTTGAACCTTACCTCTACAACGCCTGCAGGGGTGTATACTTCTGAAGGCTTGATCTTTTTAAGCCAATCATATGCATCAAGTTTATTGCAGGAATGCCTGAAAACATCGAGCTGACGTGTATGTGGTTGTGGTACGGAACAACAGCCCCTGGTCAGAAACGATTGTTCTTTATTTTTTTCCAATTTATTGCGCGTTTAAATGATTAACAAACACCATTAATTGCATTGGTGTGCAACCTGCAAAGATAGTAAAAATCACTATTTTATCCCACATTCACCTGCAATTGCTTAACAAGCTGGAAGGACAAGTCAGTAAACAAGATGCGTGCATTGGCATTTCGCTCGAGGTGCATGATCGCCTCATCGAAAGCTTCTACAACCTGAATGGTGTTTTTATGGTTTATGAAAGGAGAGAATCCATGAATGAACTTGCTTTCCTCACCTTCCAATCGCACCATTTCATGTAGCTTGTAATTATGCAGCAAGGCCATCCTGAAGATTTTGAGTCCGTATAAGAGGAAGGACTTTTGCCTTTCACGCCCACCCTTTGCGGTTGCCTCGACCCATCGGAGGATATGCGCAGCATCGTTCTTATAGCAGTGACGCATCCACTCCCTGAATGATTCAAAGTCGGCCAGCTGTTCTTCGTCATGCTGGCTGAGCCGCAATGCTTCCGTGATACTGCCCCCGGAGAGAAAGGCAATCTGCTTTGCTCGTTTTTCCTCTATTTGATAACGGTCTGTCAGCGCTTGCAATACCGCTGCCTCATCTGGAACGGGCAGTCTTACAAGCTGTGTGCGGGAAAGGATCGTATGCAGCACCCTGTCCTTATTCTCTGATATCATCAGGAATACCGTATTGGGCGGTGGTTCCTCCAACACTTTAAGCAACTTGGGCGCTGCGCTGTGGTAAATTTTTTCCGCCATGTAGATGAGGATGATCTTGTATGGGCTTTCGTAAGACTTCATGCCGAGGTGCCGGATGATGTCATTGCAGTCGGTGGCATTGATGATGGCCTGTTTGTTTTCCACACCAAGCTTTTGCAACCACTGATAATAGGTGAAATAGGGGGAGTTAAGGAGCAGGTCTCTCCACCTGTCGGTGAAAAGCTTGCTGCTGACCTTCTCTCTGTCTTTGTGTTCATCATTCGGGGCCGACGGAAAAAAGAAGTGAATGTCGGGATGAATGAGCTTGTCATATTTCATACAGGATGGACAATGTCCACAAGCATCATCCTGCCCTCTGTCCTTGCAATGAATGTAACGGGCATAAGCCAGTGCAAGCGCCAGAGCTCCAGTGTCATCACTGCCAAGGAATAACTGTGCGTGGCTGATGCGGTTTTCTTCCGCTTGACGGATCAGCTGTCGCTTTATGCTGTATTGTCCAATGACCTCACTGAAAAACATCTTCTGACATGCATTTGTTGGTGTAACTCGTGTTGTGGCCTGCTTCTATGGCCGGTGTTTTTATAGTAATATGGTTAACAGGACTATAAGCATTGGCCGCAAGCCTCTTAACCCACGACAAACCTACGTCATTTTTTATACATGATAAAGAATTTCTGTTGATTATTTTGTCGCACCATGCAACATTTTTATGAACATTTCGTAATACATTTCGTTACAACTGGGCAAAAACTGATCATCATGGTAAAAGTCAAAACAATAAAATAGCTTATAATTAGCAGGTTACAAAAAGGTCGATGCAATCAATCTTTTTGTACCTTTGTGGGCTTTTTTAAGAACGAATACGTATACTTCATGAGTAATCAACGAAAAAGAAACCTTCTCTTCGTTGCCCTTCCACTGATTCTTTTTGTCATGATCATCTTAACCACACGTGATTTTACCGTGCAGGATGATATGCATGAGGAAGGGCAGGCAGAAAGGACACAGCTTGAAAAGATTTTGGAACGTGGCTATATCAAAGCCATCACAGACTATAATGCCACCAACTATTTTATTTACCGGGGGAAGCCCATGGGTTACCACCTGGAGTTGTTGCAACATTTTGCGGCTCATCTGGGCGTTGACCTGGAGTTACAGATTTCCAATGACCTGGAAAACAGCATGCACATACTCTTGAAAGAGGAGCGCAGCGATTTGATTGCCAAGAATATTGCCGTCACCAGGACACACAGGGAGAAGCTTGATTTTTCGCTGCCTCACAGTCGTACCAGACAGGTATTGGTTCAACGTAAGCCAGACCATTGGTATGGCATGCGATCATACGACATGGAGGACAAACTTATACGCAACCAGCTTGATCTATCGGGCAAAACCATTCACGTGCACAAACATGCTGCCTCAGTGATGCGTATCAAGCACCTGATGGAAGAAATAGGTGACAGCATCCATCTGGTAAAGCGCCCCGAAGGCACAGAGACCCTGATAGAAGAGGTGGCCAATGGCGAGATCGATTATACGGTGAGTGAAGAGCACCTGGCGCGCCTTCATGAGGTCTATTATGCAAACATTGATGCCCAAACCCCGCTGAGTTTTGAGCAAAACCTGGCCTGGGCTGTTCGCCAAGGAGAAGCTGACCTGGTTGACGCCTTAAATGAATGGCTTGAGGAGTTCACTGACAGTCCGCAATATGCACAGATTTATGACCGCTATTACAACAATCCACGCAGTGTTTTCATTGCCAAAAGTGACCTGCACTCCCTTGGCGGAGGGAACATCTCTGTTTTTGATGATTATTTTAAACGATATGCGGACATCATTGGTTGGGACTGGCGCTTGATTGCTTCGCTGTCTTTTCAGGAATCGCGATTCAATCCTTCAGCTGTATCTTGGGCAGGTGCCTTCGGTATCATGCAGCTGATGCCTGAAACTGCTGGTTTTTTGGATGTTGATGATGGTTCGCAGGTGCATGAGCATATCGAGGCTGGCATTCGGTATTTAAAATGGCTTGATGAGCGCTTGCAGGATGAGATCAAAGATGATGACGAGCGGGTAAAGTTTGTGCTCGCTTCCTATAATGCAGGTATCGGACATGTACTGGATGCAAGAAGGCTAGCCGAAAAGTATGGCAAAAACCCTAATGTGTGGCGCGACAATGTAGATTATTTCCTGCTAAACAAGTCTGATCCCGTTTATTATCTTGATCCTGTTGTACGTCACGGCTATGCGAGGGGTGCTGAACCTTATAACTATGTGACCGAGATCCAGGAGCGTTATCAACATTACAAGAATATATTGGAAAGGTAAAACTGACATCTGACACAAAAAAGACGCCGGAATCTTTCTTCCGGCGTCTTTTTTGTGTCAATGGGCTTCCAGCCAGTTTTCGCCTGTGTTCATTTCCACCACCACGGGGACATCCAGCTTGATGGCGTTTTTCATTTTATCCTCCACGATGGGCATCAGCTCGTCGGTTTCGTCCTTGCGCGCATCAAAAACAAGTTCGTCATGTACCTGCAGCACCATTCTACTCTTCATGTTTTTCTTGACCATCTCCCGGTGAATGGCGATCATGGCCACCTTGATCATGTCAGCTGCCGTGCCCTGGACGGGCGCATTGATGGCGTTACGCTCTGCATAGCCCCGCACCACACTGTTTGTGCTGTTGATGTCGCGGACAAAGCGTCTTCTTCCCATCATCGTGCGTACATACCCATGCTCCCTGGCGAAAGCGATGTTTTGGTCCATGTACTCCTTTATGCCTGGATATTTGTTGAAATACTGGTTGATGATGTCAGCAGCTTCTGATCGTGGTACCCCCAGACGTTCAGACAGTCCGAAGGCTGAGATCCCATAAACGATGCCGAAGTTGACCGTTTTGGCATTGCGGCGCATCTCTTTGCTTACTTCATCAATGGCCACTTCATATACTTTTGCTGCAGTGGCCGTGTGAATGTCCAATCCCTCCTGAAACGCCTCTTTCATTGCCTTGTCCCCGCTAAGGGAGGCGATGATGCGCAGTTCGACCTGGCTGTAGTCGGCTGCCAGAAGGGTATGCTCCTTGTCGCGGGGCACAAAGGCCTTGCGTATCAGCCTGCCTTCCTCTGTCCGGATGGGGATGTTTTGCAAGTTGGGGTTGTTGGATGATAAACGCCCCGTCGCCGCGACCGTCTGGTTAAATGAGGTGTGAATACGGCCGGTTTTTTCGGAAATCAATTTTGGAAGCGCATCCACGTAAGTGGATTTCAGCTTGGTAAGCGACCTGTACTCCAGGATTTTTGGGATGATGGGGTGCTTGTCCTTCAGTTTGGAGAGCACGTCTTCGCTCGTACTGTATTGCTTGGTCTTGGTGCGCTTGGCTCCGCTGGATACCTTCAGCTTGTCGAACAGGATCTCTCCAAGCTGCTTGGGCGAGCCAATGTTAAACCGGGTGCCTGCCCATCCGTAAATTTCTTTTTCTGCCTCTTCGATGTGTTCGCTAAGCACTTTCGCATAATCACTGAGTGCCTGTTTGTCGATGCGTATGCCGGCATCCTCCATGTCGGCGAGGACGTGCACCAGTGGGGCTTCTATCTGTTCAAAGAGCTCCAGCAATTCGTGTTCTTTCAGCCTGGGCTCAAAGACTTCCCTGAGCTGCAGGGTGATGTCCGCATCTTCGCAAGCATAAGGAGCTGCCTTTTCCAGGGGTACGTTGCGCATGCTCTTCTGCTTTTTGCCTTTCTTCCCGATTAGCATTTCAATGGGAACGGGCTTGTAATCCAGGTATGTTTCCGCGAGCACGTCCATGTTGTGCCGCATATCGGGTTGCAGCAGGTAATGGGCAAGCATGGTGTCGAAGAGCTTGCCGTTGACTTCAAGTCCATAAGGCTTCAACACGCCGATGTCAAACTTGAGATTCTGTCCGGTTTTTTCTATGTCCGGATTGGCAAACACCTCTTTGAAGGATGCAGCGAGCTTCATGGCCTCTTCCTGGTCTTCTGGAAAAGGAACGTAGACAGCTTCTCCAGGCTTCAGGGCAAATGCGATGCCCACCAGGTCCTTATCCGACTTGTCCAGGCCAGTGGTTTCGGTGTCGAAACACCACATCTTGGCTTTTTTGAGCCGGCCAATGAAGGCATTGATCTCCTTGGTTCCGGTAAGGGCCTTGTAGTTCTTATCCCGGGCCAGTTTTTCGAGCCTCTCGGCAGCCTCCTCTGCAGGGTCGGCAAAAGCATTGGTGTCATCAAAAAGATCCATCTGGCCAGTCTGGCGGATGGCTTTTTTGGTTGTTTCTTCCGGGATGATTTCCTTGTCAGAAAACACCCGCCGTGCAAATGTTTTGAATTCAAGTTCTTCAAACAGGGGAATCAGCTTTTCCGGATCGGGCGCTTTTCTTTCAAGCGCATTGATCTCAGTCTTTACCGGGACATCAAGGATGATGGTGGCCAGGCTTTTAGACATCAGGGCCTGTTCCTTGTTTTCTTTCAGGCTTTCCCGGCTGCGTTTTTCCTTGACCTGGTCCAGGTTTTCCAGGATGCTTTCCATCGAACCAAATTCGCTGATCAGGTTCTTTGCTTTTTTCTCACCGATGCCGGGCACTCCCGGGATGTTATCCGAGGAATCACCCCACAGCCCTAGGATGTCAATCAGTTGTTCCGGACGCTCGATGCCAAACCTTTCACACACCTCCTTCACGCCCCACAATTCGGCATCATTGCCCTTGCGGGCTGGCTTGAGCATATAAATGTTTTCGGATACCAGTTGTCCGAAATCCTTGTCAGAGGTCATCATGTATACCGTGAAGCCTTCCTTTTCGGCCTTTTTCGCCAGTGTGCCAATGATGTCGTCGGCTTCATAGCCTTCCAGCATCAGCACAGGAATCTGAAAGCCTTCAAGGAGTTGCTGGATATAGGGCAGGGCGGCCTGTATGTCTTCCGGCATATCTTCCCGGTTGGCCTTGTAGGCCTCGAAGTCGGTTTTCCTCAGGGTAGGGGCCATGGAATCGAAGGCCACAGCGATGTGGCTTGGGTCTTCTTTTTTCAGCACTTCGGTGAGGGTGTTTGCAAAACCAAGGATGGCCGAGGTGTTTTGCCCTTTGGAGTTGATTCTGGGATTGCGGTTCAGTGCATAATAGGCGCGGTAGATGAGGGCCATTGCATCAAGCAGGAGGAGCTTCTTCTTATCGGGCATCTTCTTGTTTTTTCACAAAGATAGCCAATAAAATGAGTGGTTGGCGGACTTATGAGATCGGTTTTCTTTGGTTTTCGTATTGGAGATATTCCTTGCTTTCCAGGATCTCTTTCAGCGCCGTGGCGACCTGGTGGATTTCGTGGTAAGTGTTGTAAAGGGCCACCGGGGCGATCCGGATAATGTCGGGTGCACGGAAATCCGGTACGATGCCCCGTGCTTTGAGGGCTTCATTGACGCGAAGGGCGATTTCAGGATGGGCGAGTGCCAGGTGTCCTCCCCGGCAAAGGTCTTCTTCCGGGGTAATGATGGTAAAGCCACCGTGGTCACCGGGGAGCATTTCACGGATCAGGTGTTTTAAAAACGTGGTCATCCTGAGGGATTTTTCGCGGATGGCATCGATGCCGGCTTCATTGATGATCTGCAACGATCCCTCCATGGTGGATGCACCGAGTACGCCTGGTGAACTGATTTGCCAGCCGCCGGCGTGGCGTGCATGCTCAAACTCCGGAAGCATGTCAAACTGCTTCTCCTTCACAAAGCCGAACCAGCCCGGGGTCATAGGTTCCCGGTCGAAATGCTTTTGGTTGACGTACAGGAATGCAGTGCACCCAGGACCGCCATTGAGGTATTTATAGCTGCAGAAGGTTGCAAAGTCAACGCCCCACTGGCTGAACTGGTGGGGAATGGCACCGGCCGAATGGCTGCAGTCGAAGCCGATGGGGATATTCCTTTTATGGGCCTCCTGTGTGAGCCTGGCCATGTCCAGGAGCTGGCCACTGGCATATAATACCGAAGGAAGGTAGACCAGGGCCACATCGTCGGTCATCATCGACACGATGGTGTCTTCATCGAGGTTGTAGCCATCATGGCTGGGTGTGAGAAGCAGTTCTTTTTTCGGATCAAGGCCTTTTTGCCTGATCTGCCCTTGCAGGGCATACATGTCGGATGGAAAGTTGAGTTCGTCTGCCAGGATTTTTGTGCGTTTGCCTTGTGGCTGGTAAAAGGTGGAGACCAGCGCGTGAATGTTAACGGTGGTGGTACCTGTAAAGATTAACTCTCCGGGGCCTGCGCCCACCAGGTCGGCTGCCATCTCACCGATTTGTTCGGCAAAATAAAACCAGGGTCTTTCGCCCTGAAGCCATCCCTTGATGCCGAGGGATTTCCATTCGTCCAACACGCGTAGCAGAGACTTCTCTGCGTTGACACTCAGCAGCCCCAACGAGTTCCCATCCACATAAATGGTGTTTTCCGGGATATAAAACCTGCTGCGAAAATGTGCCAGCGGGTCTTTTTTGTCCAATTCCAGTGCCTTGTTTTCCATGAGATGAAAAAGGTCAAAAGGTCGAAAAGTCAAAATGACAGCCCGCTGTCTGCGTAAGGTGCCAGGAAATTACGTGGCGGCCTCAAACTGTTTGAGAAAGCGAAGGTCATTTTCAAAAAACATCCTCAGATCGCGAATCTGGTATATGATCATTGCAATGCGCTCGATGCCCATGCCAAAGGCATATCCTGTATATTTTTTGCTGTCGATGCCGCAGTTCTCGAGCACATTGGGGTCAACCATTCCGCAACCCATAATCTCCAGCCAGCCGCTATACTTGCATACCGTGCAGCCTTCTCCACCGCAAAGCGTGCAGGACACATCCATTTCTGCCGACGGTTCGGTAAAAGGGAAAAATGAAGGCCGCAGCCTGATATCTGTCCCCTCTCCGAACATTTCCCGGGCAAAGTGGAGCAGGGTTTGCTTCATGTCAGCAAATGATACGGCCTCGTCAATGTAGAGGCCCTCCACCTGGTGAAAGATACAGTGTGCCCTGGCGGAAATGGCTTCGTTACGGAATACCCGGCCGGGCGAAATGGTCCGGATGGGAGGTTGCTGGCTTTCCATCACGCGAACCTGCACCGAGGAAGTGTGCGTACGCAATGCAATGTCAGGGCTTTTTTCCACAAAAAAAGTATCCTGCATGTCCCTTGCGGGATGCTCTTCCGGAAAGTTCAGTGCACTGAAGTTATGCCAGTCATCTTCAATCTCCGGTCCTTCGGAAATCACAAAGCCAATGCGCTGAAAGATACTGTTTATCCTGTTTCTGATAACAGACAAAGGGTGCCTGGTGCCGACCGGGTCAAAGTTGACCGGCATGGTCATATCCGGTTTGTCTGCGCTTTGCTTCAGCTTCCCTTCACTGGCTTCTATCCTGGCTTTTACGGTATTGACTTTATCCGTGGCGGCCTGCTTCAGCTCATTGAGCTTTTTGCCCATTTCTTTGCGCTCTTCCGGGGCTACCGTCTTAAAATCATGGAACAACGCCGGGATCGCTCCTTTTTTTGAGAGCATTTTTACCCGGAAGGCTTCCGCTTCTTCCAGTGTTTGTGCATCAAAGGCCTTTACTTCTTCAATCAGGCTGTTAATCTTATCAAGCATGATTTCCCAGAGATTTTACAGGATTTTCACTTCAATGATCCGCACATCTTCTTTGGGCCTGTCGCGGTCGTCGGTTTCTGTGTCGGCGATCTGGTCAATGACCTCCATGCCATCCACCACCTGGCCAAAGACGGTATAGGTTTCGTCGAGGTGCGGTACGCCGCCCTTTGTTTGATATACCTCTCTTTGCTCTTCGGTCAGGGGCTGTTCGCGGCGGGCATCCATCTGGTCGAGTTCCTCATCGCTCCAGCGCCTGCCTTGCACGATGTAAAACTGGGACCCCGATGATTCCCTTTCGGGGTTCACCTGATCGCCCTGGCGTGCAGCTGCCAGCGCCCCTTTCTGGTGGAATAACTCCGGGACGAACTCTGCCGGGATGGTATACCCGGGGCCACCTGAGCCGAGGGGTTCACCAGGCACGGCATCCTTGCTCATGGGGTCACCGGTCTGGATCATGAATCCTTCAATCACCCGGTGAAAAAGCAAGCCATCATAAAAACCGTCTTCCACAAGCTTAATAAAATTGTCGCGATGCCCGGGCGTTTCATTATGCAAGATGATGGTCATGTCACCTTTGTCGGTTCTGAGCAGAACCCTTGTTTCATCACCATTGCCCGCATGGTGGTCTTTTCCTTGTAAATTCGCTGTGTTTCCCATCGTCAAAATAAATAGTCCGAAAAATATTGCAAATACTGTTTGTGTCTTCATGTGTGTATTTATTTTCAGAACGTCAAAATTTCAAAATACGGCAAAGCCCCAAAGCCCCAAAGCCACCAGCCAGTAACCAACAGGTAACAGCTAACAGCCATTAGCCAAAAGCTAACAGCCAACAAAGATACACATAAATTTTTCAGGCTGAATAGATCAGTTAAAAGAGGGATTGGCCCACGAAAGGGGCACCAGGGGTTTGAATTGCCCGGGGTTTGCACCAAGACGCCCCTGGTAATTGCCTTCCACCCGCAGTCCCATTCTCTTGTAGTGGTCTACAGAATCTGTGCTGCTGACCGGTGCGTTGAGTTCTACGCGGAACACATTGCTGTGCTTGCTTTGGATTTCACCGAATAACCAATTGACCAGGCTGGTTTCACGTTCCACTGTGGTGCTGTCGATGCGGGAAAAAAAACTGATCTCCTTGAGGGCAAGATCTTCTTCTTGCCCTTCGGCACTCAAGTAATCATGCACTTCACCAATGAGCTCAAGCTCGTTGCGGTTGTTTTCTACAACCAGCATTTGCCCCTTCTCGATCAACTTGTCCACGAATTCTTCAATAAACTCATTGTGGACAATTGCGGGATTGACCAGCCTTTTCTCCCTGGCTATGCTTTCTCTGAACATTCGGTGAATTTGGTCCTTGTCGCTATCTTTTGCTGTGCGAATCGTATATTGCTTTTGCATCTTTTCGTGATTTGATAAATTGTTTCGATGAACCGGGCAAATGCATGATCAGCCAATCTTATCCTGCATGGCTTATGCGTGTAAAGCTATTTGCAAGGTTCGTATCATGGCTTCACTTTAAAAAAAGCTTTTTAAATAACTGAAACAACTGTTTAATTGCTTGTGATTCAGTCAATTAATATTAATGCAAAGATGCACAAACTATTTGATTTTTTTGTATGTTTTATTATAAAATAATGCCAAAAATAATGAAGACAACAATGGATTATGGTTGCCAGGATGCACTTTCATTGAAGAAGGAGTTCCGGCAATCATTGGATAATCAATAAAATACCCTGGTGTCATGTCAACACTCCTTTAGCCGGCCCAAGTCTTGACTTTTTTCCTCATCTATTAAAAATAAAACCCTTACATAGTTAAGGCTATGTGCGGCTTTTCTTTTCTGAGCTGAGGGGAAAACACTGCGACTTATGCGACACAGCACCATTGACACGACACTGGATACCATAAAGGATTTGTCGATAAGGAATTACTTAAAAGACTGCTGTGAAACATGATCATATCAGAAACGATATCCAATTGTAAATCCCGCGCCACGGATGCCAGGCATAAACCCATCAACTGATATGTCAATTTCATCGTCTTTAATGTTGGCTTTCACGTTTAAGGTGCGGAAATCTGTATCGTTGATATCCTGTTGCAGTTCACGCCGTTCACTTTCCGTCATAAGGTCGTCAGCCGTGGATTTAGCCAAAAACCCTCCATCCACAAGGGCAAAGAAAGGACCCACTACCCAAAAGTCAAAGGTGATATTTTCCCTGATGCGTTGAAACCCTAACATGAGCCCACCTCCCAGATAATTAAAATTGCCTGAAAGGTTTACATCGAATGGATCATCGGATTCATCATCCGGCTCATATTCAAATATGGTAGAGGCTTCCCATTTGCCCAGGCGCAAAAAAGGTCCCAGGTAAAATCCATGTGGCGCACCTTTGTCAGCAAGATAAAAGCGTACTTCTGGTGTAATCGCCCGGAAAGAAATCAATGTTTCCTCGATCAGTTGATTGGCCTGATCATCTTCTTCCAGGAACAAATTCTGCACAAGATTACCGAAGGGCAAACCGCGTTCTGGGCGGTAGTTTAAGCCAATAGCTGCAGAAATGCCGGGTTGGAGTACCCGTTCAAACTGCACAGAGAGACTGGTTGCCAAAAGAGATGGGAGGTTGAGCTTGATCACATGCTGAGGTTCAAAAAGAACCGTTTCATTGTCAGGCAATTCATCTGCCTGGGCGGCTGAGGCCAGGAGGATACACATTGCCACGAAAAGAAATATTTTGGCCATTTGGTTTTGCTTTGGTGTTAATCTGTCTACCTGGAAACTTGTAACCTTTTGGTCGTGACACCATCTGCTGTGGAGACCTGTAAAAAGTAAATCCCTGTTTTCAGTCCGTCAAGGGTGATCTTGTAATTGGTGTCGCCAACAGCAGCATTGTAAACAACCTGTCCAAGGATGTCATAGAGCCTGACTTCATTCATGTTGATGCTGGCCTCTATGCTTACGTAATTATCTGCGGGATTGGGATAAAGGAAAAGTTCGAGGCTTTCAGGAACTTCGTCAACGGCCACATCGTCTGCGACAAAAGTTGCATGAATGGTGTGGTTGCTGCTTACATCCTCAAAGGTATAGGAATCCACGGCTCCCACGCTGGCATCGTCTACCAGGACATCTTCTATCTGATATCCGTCATCTGCTTCAATGGCAAAAGCCTGGTCGTCGCCTTCCATCACGGTGATTTCCCCTTCGGGCGAAATGCTTCCTCCGTCACCGGCCGTGGCCGTGATGGTGTATTCTTCAACAGTTGCGACAAAAGTTGCATGAATGGTGTGGTTGCTGCTTACATCCTCAAAGGTATAGGAATCCACGGCTCCCGCGCTGGCATCGTCTACCAAGACATCTTCTATCTGATATCCGTCATCTGCCTCTATGGCAAAAGCCTGGTCGTCGCCTTCCATCACGGTGATTTCCCCTTCGGGAGAAATGCTTCCTCCGTCACCGGCCGTGGCCGTGATGGTGTACTCTTCAACAGTATCATCTGTTGGAGAGTAGAAAAATGCTGTGTGATAATCCTTGTGAAAATCAGCATCGTAATATTCATATTCGGTAATCTCAAGCGGAAGCTTTTGAATGTGCGGGTCCACTTCAGCTTCTAACTCCCATTCAAAAAGCATGGCAACTGCAAGAAAAGGATAAGCCACATCGGATAAGTTCACATCCGAATCAAATACAAACGTTTGCTTATATGATAACAGCCATTCGTCACCATCCCAGAAATAGTCAAGCACCTCATCAGGCAATCCTTCTTGATCATAATAATATTCCCTTTTGTACTCCGGCACCAATTCTGACACAACAATGTTGAATTCTGATTCTATGGTTTCAATCAGTTGTCCGTCGGCATTGTATGAATATTCTATCCTTTGGGTCATGATTTCTCCAAGGGGTTCACCAAAATCCATGTACATTTCTGATTTGGTCCTTCTTCCTGCATCGTCATAGGAGAAATGGATTGTCCCTGCCTGAACCCATTCCTCATCTTCTTCGTCATAGATCTGGGTTTCAATTTTAACCAATAGTTCCTCGGAGAATGAATAATCTTGTATCATCATTGCTGCCCATTCACCATCTTCATAATCAAAAACTTCAATGTAGTCTATCCTGTTATTGCCATCATAAGTGACTTCCATTTTGAATAGCGGGTAAAGGGTTTTCCATTCCTCATCATCGTCTGAGTAAACCTCAAGGACAGTGACCTGTCCGAGTTCATTATAAGATAATTCCATCCTGCCAACGGTTTCCCAAATATGCTCATCCTCGTCCCATGCTTCTTCATGAATGATTGTGGCCTGCCAGGCTTCATTATATACGAAGGTGTTTTTCCAGTCATTCACCCATTCTTCATCATGGTCGTCCCAAAAACGGTCAATCAAGCTGTCCGTTTTCAGCACATAATTGGCTTTGGTTGTTTTGTCCGAGATAAAAAGTGATTGTATTCCAGGGTTGAATAACCGTTCTGTTGCTTCAATCAACCTTTCACTGACCCGTTCTTCCATCGCTTTCCAGTTTTCAGAAGAGTTTTTTTGTCTTTCAATTGACTGTCCAGGGAGGGATAATGATAAAACGCACACAATAGCAAAGAGGGTAAATTTTTTCATGGTCGTGTTATTTGTAATGAATAAACCAGTTGATTTCTTTGGTCAGCAATATGGCATCTGTTTGTTTTAATACATCTTTTGGTGCAAACCATAGGATGCAATTTAACTATTAATTATGAATTATGCAAACAGCTTGCTTGTTGTCCATAAACCATATTAGCTGAAGAGCAGCTCGTTTTATCAGCATTTAAAAAAGAAAGAGGCAAATTGCTGGCTATGCAGGGGGGTGTGAATATGCAGTGAAGAGGCGAAGATTAAGACCTGGGCTGGCTAAAACAGCGCTGGCAGCTGATGATGTTTTACATAAATGCTTGTTTGTTAAAAAGAATAAATCCAAAGTTGACCATGAAGACCCAGGCTTCGCTTTCATTATGGAGGTAAGACATGCTTATGCTCAGCGGGCCTGGTGGTGTATGGTAAACGAAGGCAAGGTTTGCTGCTGGTTTTGGTTTGAATTGATAATCCTCAAGGTATGCATGTTGGTCATCGGTGGAAATGATCTTCCGGATGGGTTGAAACAGGTGCAGTTCTCCCTGGATGCTGGCTGCGTTGCTGATGTCGAATATGCTTTTCAGTCCGGCAGCGAAATAATTGTTTGCCCGGAAATTGGGCAAAAACATGGTTGTGGCTACGGGAAAGGGGTTGAACTGTGAGGCCATGGCAAGGGTTGCGGTGTAACTGTTGAATGTGGGGCGCTGGCTTAGGAATGCCTCTGCGGATAAGCCCGGGTTGAAGCGGCTCCTGGTGCTGAAAAAGTTTTTGTAACGGAAATGGACTTCCATCCAGGCGTGGGTTTTTTCTTCTTTTGTTTCTGCAAGGGCGGTGGTTCCAGGCCGGTGTTTTTCACCTCCGTGTACAACCCTGAAAGAGGTAAACAGCCGATTGCCTTTGGTGGGATATTGTTTTCGGTTCAGGGTGTTTTTCTCAAAACAGGCTTCCATGAGCCACGGTCTGAAAACTGACCTGTCCATGGTGTCGAGCTCCGAGAAATTTCGGGTATGAAAGAATTCATCCCTTCCCGCCACAAAGGCTGCCTGAAAAGAAAATTTTTTGTCGTAGTCTATGGGATAGGTGAGCTGGAGTTGGTTTTTGAGTTCTCTTTGAGTGAGAAAAGGTGGTTTTTGTTCTTCAATCAGGAAGACGCTGCTTCGGGCATATTCCCACTTGCTGTATGCGCTTCGTGCTTCCAGGTAAAACGGGGCCTCACCAGGGAAATCCAGGCGGGCGGCAGCCGCAAAACTGTTGTAGAAATTTCCAAGATAAAAGGAGCTGCTGAGGGTAAGCGGGCTTTCTGACCATCGGGAATAGGACAGCCTGGCATAGACGTGATTAACCGGCCGTGAAGAAACATTTCCTCCAAAAGCGCGCACGAACTCCCGCCTTTTTTCCATTTCCAGGCTAAACACAAACATATTGGTGGTGTTGTCGAAACGCAGGTATGGATACACATAGTCAAACCTGTTGTTCAGCAACAGTCGGAAATAGTTGAGTTTGATGTCGTCGAAGTGCATGGGCAGGGATTCGTGTTCGAGGGCTTGTAGCACATATGCTTCCTGTGCCGGGCTGAGGCCGCTGATCTCAATCTTGCCGATCACCGGACCGGGTATGCGCTCACGGAATACTTGTCTGCGATGGTTGCGTGTTTCTGCATCCATATGGCCGGTTACATAGCGATGGATTTTTTCGATGGATTGCAGGGTGGCATCATAGCCATTTTGAATCAGTTCCTTGTTCCTGCTCATGTCATTGACCGCAATGTCGGGTACATCCGGTTTGATTACCAGGCCTTTCCCTTGGGGCACTTCGTAGCTGGATGGGTGTTTAAGCAGGTTTTCGAGTTGGGATACGATATTATCACGCCGGGGTGGCTCGGGGTTGGCACTGACTACGCTGCCGATGATCACGTCCGGTTGGAATTCTTCCATTACGACGTCAACCGGAAAATTATTGAACATGCCACCGTCAAGCATCAGTTTTCCTCCTATTTCTATCGGTTGAAAGTAGAAAGGGAATGTCATGGAAGCCCTGACGGCATCGGGTAGCGACCCATCACGCATGGTTACGGGCCGGCGTCCTTCTACTTCTGTCACAATGCAGCGGAAGGGGACGAAGAGATTGTCAAAATGAAAATTCGCTGCGGCACCGGCCGGCCCCAGGTATTCCATGAACAGGAAGTCCATCAGGTAGGGTGACACGATGTTGCTGGGAATATTCTGCCGGATCACGTTTTGGGGCTCCATTCTTTCTTCCCAGGTAAAATAGAGGTTAAACCAGGAAGGGTCGGGTTGGGGCTCCAGGTAAAACTGCCTGTACTTGTCGTCAATTTGCCCGGCAGCTGCCTGGCTGAACTCTTCTGATTGCACCAGTTCTTCGATTTCACCAGGGGTGTAGCCGGCTGCATACATGCCCCCGATGATTGCGCCTATGGATGTTCCTGCGATATAGTCGATGGGGATTTGGTGGTCTTCCAGGGCTTTCAGTACGCCGATGTGTGCCATTCCCTTGGTGCCACCGCCACTCAGTACAACGGCCACGTGCTGCCGTTGAGGCTGGGATGCCATGGCACTGACAAAAAGAACGAAAAAGAGCAGGATGAGCAATATGATCAGGCGCAAAAGGTAAAACAAGGTGGCGCGCCAGTGGCCTTTGTCAGGCAGCGATTTGCCCTTGTCTTGCCAAACCGGCCTGCGCTCCATGGCGGGGTGTATTTGTAGTGTGTTCATGTGTTAAAATGTTGAAAGGACAACATGTCTAATGGTCAAAAAGTCTAAAAGTCTAAAAGTCCGGGTTTGCTAATCTCCTATGGCAACCCCAATCTTAACCTTATCAGAAAGAATACCTCAGCGAGCCGAAAAACCCGTGGCTGGCTTCCTCCAGGATGGTGTCATCTCCACCGGCGAAGATTTGTGCCACAAACTCAAAGTCCAGGTCCCTGGCCACGGAATAGCTGAACTGTGGCATCATGAAGACTGCCTCGATGTCGGGCAGCACCATCACGGCCATCCCCCCTTGTAAAATGGGAGAAAAGCTGTGGTCTGCATTCAGCGTAATGGCATATTCAGAAAACAGGATATCATCGGCCCGCATGGGCTCGGTCACGAGGAAGACATCCTCCCCGGCACGGTTGTGTCCGCCGTTATACAGCAACTCTGCCACCGCAAAGGTGCCGTTGGCAAACATATAGTCGAGGCCCACGGCGGCCACGACATTGCTGGGATCCACACCCTGCTGTTCGTCGATATCATGAAACCAGGTGACTTCTCCCTTAAAGCCTGCCCCGCCAATGTGGCCTGCCCACCCGCCGCCAAGCGCCACCCTGTCGCGGAAATACCCCCCGAGCGCCTGGATGTCATAGCCCCGCAGGTTGTGTGCAAATTTTGCTGCTGCCACCATGTCGCGATTGTCTCTGGCCGGGCTCACGGCCACTTCTATGCTCGAAAGGCGACTGATATAGTGCTGCACCCTGAGGGCATCCGTTCCGGGTCGCTCCGGATAATCGAAATCAAAGAAAGAATAGGTGTTGAAGAGGTCGTTGGGGTTGGATACAAGGTTGATGCCCCAGTTGACCCGCTGCCGTCCAGCACGCACGCGCCAGCTCGACCTGCGCCAGCTGAGGTACAGGCGGTCTACTTCCGAGTGACCGATCCAGCCTCCATCCGACAACCATAACCAGGAAAGGTCCAACAATGCTTCGTCCTGGTCAAATATTTCCTCAATGCCTGGCAGCTCATCATACAACTCATGATACAGCAGCCGGTTACGCCCTTCGATGCGGAGATCCACGTCACTGGTGATGTCCCATCTGAAGTTCAGTCTGTTATGGAAGCTGTGATGAAATGAGGGATCGCCGAAATCCTGGTCAAGGTGCAGGCCCGGCATGGCTTTCATGTAGCCCCGCAGCCGGAAGTCGCTGTTGCTGCCTGATGGTTGGGCTGTTGTGCTTCCTGCCAGCAGGAGCATCAGGAACAAACAATATAGTTTGAGGTTTGAAGCTTGATGTTTGAATTCACCAGGGGCAGCACCCGGGCTTTCCGAGGTTTGAGGTTTGACCTTGAACAGCCAGTGCACCCGGGTTGCCGTGGGCCCAAAATCAGGCGCCGGTTGCCGGCCATCTGGCGCAGAGAACCCGGTGCTGAATATCTGGCGCTGTGCGCTAAGTGCTAAACCAGTAAAATGCTTTGTTGTAAATGGTGTATTCATCTGTTTGTTATTTTTCAACTTATTGGTTTGCTGATGTTTGTGTTTTCAAAAGGGCTGGTTTTGGCCTTTAGCTTTCTTGCCAATAGCCAAGAGCCAACAGCCAATAGCCGCTAACCCTCACAACCCCATAACCCAGCAACATATCACCAAACAATTCTTTTCATAAGCACCCCGGGTAACCGCAAACCTCAAACCTGCTTATTTCCTCACCGCCTCGGCGGGTTGCAGCTTGACGGCCTTGCGTGCCGGGTATATTGCTGCGAGGATGGCAAACAGTATGATCATGATGGTGACTTTGATGTAAAAACCCAAATCCAGTTCGGGATACAGTATTGGCGAAAAGCCGAAATCCCGCAGGGCTTCTCCGCCAATGTAAGTGAGATCGATGCCGCGGTCTTGGAGCAGTGCGATCAAGATATAAGCAGATGCAAAGCCTGCGGCGCCACCCGTAAGTGAGAGGAAGACGGTTTCCAGGATCACCATGGCAAACACCCGGCTTTTTTTCATGCCAATGGAAAGCAGCACCCCGAGTTCGCGGGTTCTTTCCAGCACCGACATCAGGATGGTGTTCAGGATGCCAAAGGATACGCCCAGCAGGATGATGGCTACGATCCATACCAGGCTAAGCTCCGTGTAATCCATTACGAACTCCAGGTCGGGTGCCAGCTCAGTCCAGCTTCTTATCTTCAGTTCAGGATGATCTTGTTGCAGCCTTGCACGAATTTTATCAATGTATTTTTCGTCATTAAGCAGGACGGCGATTTCGGTAACGGCTTCATCGCCGCCGGTCAGTTCTGCCAGGTCGCGGGCCCGCACAAAGACATTGTTTTTTTCATAGGCTGATGCCGTCGCACGGAAGACACCTTCCACGCGTAATGATGCACTGATCATTTCTCCGTGGACGTCCTGGAATGTCAGTACGATGCGTGAACCCGGGCTGGCTTGCAAGTCATCGGCCAGGGCTTCGCCAATCACTGCCGAAGGCAGGCGGCCATTTTCTAAAAAATACGTGCCGCGCTCAACCTGTTGATGGAAAAGGGTGGTTTGTCGTTCCTCTTCAGGGTGGACTCCCCGGATACTGACCCCGCTGCTGAGGTGCGGAGAAGCCGCCATGCCATCAACGACCAACCGGCTGGCTACGCCCTTGACTTCCTTATTCTTGCGGAGGGACTCTGCGATGGCGCCGGCACCGGCAATGGCATGGCGCAACTCCCTGTCGTGGATAAATGCAGGGTGATGGACCTGGATATGCGACAATTGTGTTTGAATGCTTTCCTCGATGGTCTGATTCATCAGGCCCATGTAAGCGGCCGAGATAAACAGTCCACCGCAGATTCCCAGCGCGATGGCCGTCATGATCACCAGGCTACGCCTTTTGTTCCGCCAGATGTTCCGCCATGATATCTTGACCAGGGTATGCATTCTATATGGGTTTTCTTTTTTAGCTGTCAGTTTTGTGCCGCCTCCAGGATGCGGA
Source organism: Bacteroidales bacterium (assembly GCA_003552075.1). Classification (GTDB taxonomy): domain Bacteria; phylum Bacteroidota; class Bacteroidia; order Bacteroidales; family UBA7960; genus PUPG01. The sequence goes on along the minus strand of PUOJ01000074.1, from coordinate 1,147 downwards.
TGCCGTGGATTTTTCGCATGGTATACAGGCCAATCAGCAGCGTAATGCCAAAAACGGTGTATGCCTGTTGAATAAAGATCTGTTTGTCCAGCAGCATGGGGAAGACGGGCTCCATACCAAAACGGAGAATGTAATCCGCCATTTCTCCCGTAAACGCTATAGGAAAAAGATTAAAGATGTACACGATGGGCAAAGCGATAAGCGCGCCGCCTGCGATGCCCAGCAAGCCGATAAATATGGTTTCGATCAAACCTGTCAGCCCCAATTGAAAGCGTTTCATGCCGATTGATAACAAGATGCCAAACTCCTGCATGCGTTCATGGAGCATGGTGAGGATGGTGCCGAATATGCCAAACCCCACGATGATGTAAAATATCCAGGCAATACCGGTATACACGGTGTCTTGCATTTGCATCAGTCCAACCATGTCGGGCATCAGCTCCTTCCAGGTTTTGGCAGCATGCCATTCATCATCCAGCCTGCTTTGCAGTTCGCCGGCCAGGTAATCGATCCGGTCGGTGTTTATTGGCATGATGATGAGGTTGGTGAGCCGGTCTTCTGCGGCAAAGTACCATTGGGCCTTTTTCAGGGGCAAAAACACGGCCGTGTTGTTTTGTTCGGGCAGCTGGAATTCGATGATACCGCCTATCTCAAACATGCCTGTAGCTGTGACGGCCTGGTAGCCTTGTCCGATCAGAATGAGGGTGTCGCCGATGCCGAAACCCAGCAGGTCAGCCAGCCCCTGGCCGATCACGGCATAATCGTCATTCGCGGAGAACATCTCTCCGCTGACTATGTGGCCGCTAAGGTTGCGAATCTTGTCTTCCTTTTCGGGCAGGATGCCCGCGACCATCGCGGGACGTGTCGACATCTCCTTTGCGGCCAGGGAGAAGCCCTGGATCCGGGGCACCAGATAGGAGATTTTGTCATCCAATGCTGCCAGGGCCTGTTTCACTTCATCGTCATGTGCCAGGGTGTGGTCCAGTGAGGGCTCATCAAAGTACAGCGCATCCTGGATTTGCAGATAACCTGTCTCCTGCCTGATCATGGTCTCCGTCAGCTGCTGCTGGAATCCTTTGGCAAAGGAGAGCAGGGCGGTGGCGAGCACATAGGCGAACAGCACCGAACTGACCGTGATCAGGGTGCG
>PUOJ01000076.1 GCA_003552075.1 Bacteroidales bacterium | reverse complement strand
CGGCAAACACTTCGATGTGGTCCTCTTTTGGCCATTCCTCCTGGGCCGCGTACAAGCGCTGTTCAAAAGTTTCGACCGAAGCCACCCGGAAGACGTAATGCGGATGCTCCGCACCGGCAAAGCCCCAGCTTTCATCCACGTCGTCATACTTCTCCTTGTCAAGCCTGTCTTCCTTGATGTATATTTCAACGGTCTCCTGGTTGACAATGACGATCCGGTCAATATCCGTACCCTTCTCTTCATCCCAGACAAGGAGATCATTTTCAAAACGCCGCTGAGATATCTCCGTGGCAGATCCTCCCCAGTTCAGCAACTGGATACCAATGAGGATGACGGCAAGAACGGCATAGATAATGTAGAAGTTAAAACGAGGCTTTTTCCCATCGGGTTTGCCCCCATGCTGCTTCTTATCCGGCTGCCTTCCCCCCTGTCCTTCATTGTCTGACGGGCCACGTCCCTGTGGATTGACCTGCCAGTTTGTTCTGTTATCCTGATTGTTCATTATGATGTAAAGATCAATAAGTTATTCAAATAGCAATGCCCCTGAAGGCTCACTCCACTTCAGTGAGCTTTTCGGCAGGCACGTCCGCCCACAATTCTTCAAGCTGAAAATGTCTCCTTACCGGCTCCTGGAATACATGCACGACCACATCCAGGTAGTCAAGAAGCAACCATTCCCCATTGACATAGCCTTCCCTGCGAGCGGGGTTCACTCCGCAGTCTTTTTTGACCTCTTCTTCAATGGATTCTGCAATGGATGTCGCATGTGTGCGGGAATTGCCATGACAGATAATGAAATAATCGCAAACGGTAGAGTTTTTCTTTCCCAGATCAAGACTGACAACCTCTTCACCTTTTTTATCCAATATGCCTTTTGTGATTGAATCAACCAGTAAGGTGAGTCCGTCCTTTTCCGATGTGTTTTTTGTCATTCGCTAAGCCTTATTCTTTTGGTGCAAAATTAATGATTTTTACCCACATATTTGTCTTTGGGCATTTTTGGGTTACCGCCGTCCAAGCCAAAAACACAAAACAGGCCAGAAAATGTTAAAAAGATGCTAAATTTGTTAAATATGGGCTATTGGCTGTTGGCTGCTGGTTGTTGGCTGTTGGCTTTTAGCTTTTGGCTATTGGCTGTTGGCTGCTGGTTGTTGGCTGTTGGCTTTTAGCTGTTGGCTTTTAGCTGTTGGCTGTTAGCTTTTGGCTGTTGGCTGCTGGTTGTTGGCTGTTGGCTTTTAGCTGTTGGCTTTTAGCTGTTGGCTGTTAGCTTTTGGCTGTTGGCTGCTGGTTGTTGGCTGCTGGTTGTTGATGGATTTGGGTGTGGGTTATCAGGTTTGAGATGATTTATTTCTGAGATGAATTATTTGTTTTTATATGACCGATCGGCCGGAAATACATTACATGGAGGAAGTTGACTCCACCAACAAGGAGTTATGGCGAAGGTTGGATGCGAATGCCCGGCTTCCGGAGCTTACTGTGATCCAGGCTGGGATGCAATGGGCCGGCCGGGGACTGGGAAACACCACCTGGGAGAGCGAAAAAGACAAAAACCTGTTGTTTTCGGTATTGCTGAAACCGGCCTTCCTTGATCCGGCAGCACAGTTCATGCTGAACAAGTCGATTTCATTGGGCATCCGGGAAGCACTCGCCGGTTATTGTCCGCAAAACCCCATTTCGATCAAGTGGCCCAACGACATGTATGCCGCCGGAAAAAAGATCGGGGGCACCCTGGTGGAAAACCGGATCTTGGGGAAGACGATGGAAGCAACCGTAGCTGGTACTGGCATCAATGTAAACCAAAGCCATTTCCCGGAATCGCTACCCAACCCCTCATCCTTGAAGCTGCTCAACGGAAAAACCTTCGCCGTGGATGATTTGCTCGCAGGGGCCCTGGCTGCCGTACGCAAATATTACGAGATGTTGCATAATGGGCATTTGGGCGCCATCGATGCAGCATACCTTGAACACCTGTTGGGGTATGGAGCGCAAAACACCTTTGAAACAGATGGAGAACAGTTTTTGGCTGAGATAGCTGGCATAGACGCCTATGGAAAGCTCTTGCTGCGGTGGCCCGATGGCAGAACCAGGGCATACGGCATCAAGGAGATCACCATGGTGCATTGATCACCGATGCATGCAAGGTGAGGACGGAAAAGTTTCCCTCAGGCGTATTTCTCCTGCAGCTTTTCGCCGAGCATATCCACAAAATGCTGAAGGGGCCGGGCGGCCACGGCTTTCATGAAGGGGTTGAGGTCGACGTCAAATACAATCGATACCGCGCACTGCCCTTCTCCCTGATCGCGGAAATAGTAGTCGAGGCTGAAATTCACGGGATTTTTCCCATCCGCCACGATATGGATGTTGTTGCAGGGGTATTTGCCATCAATGCGCATGGCAAGGTCTGCCATACCCTCCACAGTAAAGGAGCATGCGTTTTCATTGGCCTGCCAGTTTTTGACCTGCTCGGGAACCAGGTGTTCAAAGTTGCGGAAATCGCCCAGGAAGTCAAATACTGTCTGACAGTCGGTGTTTACCAAAATATCTTGATTTTCAAATTTTGCCATAATGCTTGATATTTATTTTGCAGCGGTATCAGACCATTTGACAGGGTCTTTACGCCAGGCATGCAGGGTGTTAAGTGCACGTTCACCGAAGATTTTGTCTTCCTGCACCTTTGCAAGCAGGGCCTCATAACTGCTCAATGTATGTAATGCACAACGTTCTTCCCGAAGGTTATGTTCAGCCTGTGGCAGGTTATAGGTGAAAACAGCAGCCATACCGAGTACCTTTAATCCGGCTTCGCGCAATGCCTGCACGGCGGCCAGGCTGCTTTTGCCTGTAGACACCAGGTCTTCAATGACCACTGTTTTTTTTCCTTCGTCCACATGGCCTTCTACCCGGGCACCCAGACCATGAGATTTCGAACCGGATCGCACATAAACGAAAGGAAGATGCAGCCGTTCGGCCACCAGCACACCCTGTGCAATGGCACCTGTGGCCACGCCTGCAAGGAGTTCAACGTCGGGATAGTATTTTTGGACCAGGGTCGCCATTTTCCTTGCCACGTCTTGCCGAACATCCGGAAAGGACAAAATGCGCCTGTTATCACAATAAATGGGGGCACGCAATCCGGAAGCCCAGGTAAAAGGGTTTTCTGTATTCAGTTTTATTGCGTTAATTTGCAGTAAATATCCGGCGACCTCGCGGGCCATGGTGTCGCTTTTCAACATGGGATGCAGGGTTTCTGGCAAACATCAGACCGCAAAGCTACGAAAAAAACAGGCGATATCAAGACTTCACCAAAACCTCACAGGCTTTATGCAAAACAGCCATGCTGTATTCTTCGACAGACAAAAAATCCTTTTTACCCCACAGCTTTCAAATGAGCAAGCCACCCAATACCGATGCATTCACGGGCATATCGACTGGGAGGGTTTCATAGACTTCATTCGCTCAGGCACCAGCGCCATGGCTTGCATCAGTGATGATCCCGGCAGACGGTTCATTGAATTTTCAGCGATGTTTCGACAGGTGGAAGCCGCCGGCGGACTGGTAGCTGACCCCTCGGATCACTGGCTGTTTATTTACAGGCGAGACCGTTGGGATCTGCCCAAGGGGATGGTGGACCCGGGCGAAACCCCGGAAGAGGCGGCATTGCGGGAAGTAAAAGAAGAATGTGGGATCGGTGGCTTACGCATCATCCAAGAGCTTGACCCAACTTATCATGTCTATCCGTTAAACAACAACAGCAGATGGATCTTCAAAAAAACCCATTGGTTTTTCCTGCGTACCCGGATATGTTGCAAGGCGACGCCACAAACCAGTGAAGGCATCACCAGGGCCGAATGGAAAGACCCCGGAGACCTCGAAGAAGTTTTCAGCAATACATACGGCAACATCAAGGAAATGCTGCTCACCTGCAGAAATCTTGGAAAGGCTTAAGCTCACTGGCTGATGATGCGCCGGAGCCTGTCGCTGATACCAGATGAGGGGGCTGCGAAAGGATATTCATATACATGACCCTGGGGGTCTATCAGCATATATTGGGGAATGGTGCTTATGCCATACCTGTCGAGCATCCTGTAATCTCCGCCATAATGAAAAAGCCGGAATGGAAGTCCCCCGTCTTCCTGACCCGCAGGCATCAGGAATTCATCGCCAGCCTCGTCTACCATGACCCCCACAAACGAAATGTCGTCGCCAAGATCATCCGCAAGGGATGCCATGGGTGAAACTTCGGACATCGACACCGGGCACCACGATGCCCAGAAAAAAAGATAGACGTATTTCCCCCGCGCTTCCTCCAGGTCGAAAACCACCTCCTCCCCTTCTTTCAACACAAGGCCTGGTGCAGGAAAACCAGGTTTCAGTCGCCTTTGTTGATACAATATGTTTGCGGCCATCCGGCGATGTGCCGGAAACTTAGCCTGTTCTGCTGTCTCCTCCAGCACACGCATCAACTGGTTCTGATCATATTCTGAGATGTCAAACATTTCCTGCAGCGAGACAAGCATCACCAATTCACGCAAACGCTTATCCGAAAGCAGGGTGTCTTTGCGCAATGTGTCCATCAGGGCGTGATGACTGGCATCCAGATTAACGGCTGCATGCAGATCGCGACGCATGATCGAACGGCTTCCAGTGAATACATAGCTCCTGAACAACGCATCAAACACATCCATGTACATCGGATTCTTATATAATACAGGCTGATCCAGGATATATTCCTCTACTAGGCTGTGAAAGGAGCGTGTATTCAGCGTGGATTCAAGATAAGCGATGTAATAGCGTTTGTAGTCGTGAAAAAACAGGTTTTTGGTATGGCCCAGCAATGTGTCGGCCAGGATGGTGAACTGCCTGAGGGACTCCCTGTGATTGGCCCTTGGCCGATGCATCACATGTGTTTCCAGGTACTGGGCCACCATATTTTCTAACTGGCTTACGTGGTCATGCAAATGCTGGTCCGTTTCGGGATACACCACTTCCATTTGGAAACCCTGGTGCATCGGATGCAAACTGCGAAAGTCCCCTTCATTTTGATCGCTTGCAGCCATGTCAAAATGCATGGTGTAGCTTTGACCCGGCTCAAGATATACGAAACGGCGCCCATGGCGATAGCGGAAAAACATCAGCTGCGGTTCCTCCAGTGCAAGCTCCATGATAAAGTGCCCGTTTGCATCCACCATTTGTGCATCCACTTCAGTAATTCTGTAACTTACCAGGTCATCGTAGGTCATCAGTCTGACCTCCCTCCCTGCAGCGCCGGAAAATTCGCCCTCTATACGGGTAGTGGCACCAGCAGCAGCAAACAGGAATAGGCCGACCAGGAACGTAAGGATCATGATTTGTTTGCTCATCGTGTGCATTTTAACCAACATGATACATGGAAGAGAAGTAACAGGGCAGGATCTTAGTCATCCAGGTTGATGGCGTCAGGAATAAACTGGCTGGCATCTCCGCCATTTCTGATGATATCCCTGACAATGTATGAGTTCAATGCAGTATGCTCCGGGGTGGTAAGCAGAAATACGGTTTCGAGCTCCGGCAGCATTTTCTTGTTCATCTGCCCTATGCTTCGCTCAAATTCGAAATCTGCAGAGGTACGCAAACCGCGGAGGATAAACCTCACCCCGAGCTTCTGACAAAGGTCAACCGTAAGGCCTTCGTAAGTAATTACCCGGACCTTCGGCTCTTCACGGAACACGCTTTCAATCCATGCTTTCCGCTTTTCCAGGGTAAAGAAACCGGTTTTCTGTTCATTGACTCCGATGGCCATGATGATCTCATCGAAGAGAGGCAATGCCCTGCGCACGATGGATTCATGGCCTTTGGTGATCGGATCGAAGGACCCGGGGAAAAGCGCAGTCTTTTTTGTCATGGTCTGAGGCCTTTAAAGCTGTTGAAGAATATGCTGTTCTGCCCACATGGGTGCACAAATTTACTCAAAGTTTGCGCACATAAGAATATAAAGGGATGCAATTCATTGTTGCGTGCTGATAATCAAAAGGATTGGCTGTCAAAAAAGCTAAAGTGTACCTTTGAGTACTTTCGTGTTTCCCTTAGATGCGGATTGGTTGAAAAAGAAATCCTTGGACCATGCTCCATGATGAGGATACCATCATCGACAAGAACCCGGTTGGTGAAGATCATCCCTGGCAAGCTTTCAATGCCGTCCATTTGATAGGGCGGATCAGCAAAAACCAGGTCAAATCCTCCGGGACTATTGCGTACATAACGCATTGCATCTGTTTTCAGACACCGCAGGTTGTCAAATTGCAATTGAGATATGATATTATTGATAAAACGGCAGCACTTGTTGTTAATTTCGACGGCAACCACTTCGGCGGCTCCCCTGGATGCAAATTCATAGGAAATGGCGCCTGTTCCCGCAAACAGGTCAAGCACCCGCAGACCTTCAAAATCGACACGTTGATTCAGGATGTTAAAAAGGGCTTCCTTTGCCTTGTCGGTAGTAGGACGCACCGGCAGGCCCGCTGGTGGATGGATGCCCCTCCTGTGATGCGCTCCACCTATAATTCGCATGCGTTCAGGTTAAAGAGGTTGTAGTAATAATGACAGGGCATGTCTTCAAAGGCATCCACATATCTGAAGATATCATTTCTTTGTGGGATCTCCACATGTTTAAAAAATGAGGAAAGCAACGCATAATCAGGGCTGTCCATGGCTATCTCACCGATGGCAAATGCATGCAACTGATCAGCCTTTTGCTGGTATTGCTCCAGCACATAAAACAGGTAATACAACAGGTCATCGATGCAGGTAGTTGGAAAGGACCTGTAAAAGGTAAGCATGTCTTTATCAAACAACAGAATTTCTGTAAATGCTTGCCGGACATGGAGCACCAGGTCTGCATTCCATTTTTCAATGCTTTTGGCCGCCATGACATTTTTAATCATCCCTAGGCAGGAGCTTTTGACCATGCAGCCGGGGAAAATACCTTCAAGGACTTGCATCAAAGCTTGTGGAATTGCATATATTCCTTTTGCATCAATGATCTGCAGGGGATCGCTTCTGACTTGCTGATGATGGTCGTTGCGCACATAGGTAGAAAACAATTCATTCTCCCCCTCGGATGTATTCAAATGTGCGGGCACCAGCACGACCTCGGGAGTATATACAGCGGCAAGAACTCGCTGATAAGCTTGATTCAGGAGTGGGTTTTCGGTGTATGATGCATGCAGTGCACGGCAATAGTCTTCCAGGCTGGGTGGCGATTCTGCCTGGCAGGCTTCCAGTGCTAAATATTTGAAGGCTTTTGTGTCCATGACAGAAAAAACAAATCCATCGGGTAAAAACTCGATGGATAATGTATTGTTTTCATTCATGACCCGGCTTGTATCCGGGTCATGAATACGCCATGTATTCCGGAAGGTTTTTGCCATTGCAGCAGTGTTTACTCCCAGTTGCCATCAAGCACGGCTTCCTGCATGGAACCCACGCGGAGGCCCTCTTCCCGGGTGTAATACACCCTCCAGTTATCCAGGTCGCCCATATAGACGAAGGGTTGAACTGAAGCTTCGAACACAGGAAGTTCTACAAGGCCTCTTTCAATTTTTCCGGCCTGCATATCAAACCGTTCTCCCCCTCCATAAGGCACATAGGGCAGGGAATCAATTGGTTTATCCATGTGGCGGAGCAGGCTGTCCTTGACTGCAATCCAGATGGTGTCGCGTTCAACGATGCCCAGTCTCACAGCTTCAGATTCAGTGAGTGTATCCGGCACGGAACCGATTGCACGAACCAACGCCAGGGAGTCTACATTGTAAAACATGATCAGGGAGTCCAGGTCACCGGTAAAACGTTGATGTCTGGAACGATGTGAGCGCTGCACTTCACGTATGTCCTTAAGGTTCTGAATGATCTCAGCCTCACGCTGTTCAACGACCTGACGGAAACGCACCGGTTCCATCACACTGTCATAAACAAAATATGCCAATGCAAGAATGACAATGGTTAGTGCAATCTGAATAGCTGTTTTCATGTGTGTATTATTTGATTAAATGTGTCACATGGAGCTCGCCATGCAATACTCACCATCTTTATTTATCAATGTGGTGTGGCATGGCTCGGTTCATGTGTTTAAATTTGATTAAATGTGTCACATGGAACTCACCATGCAATACCCACCATCCTATGTATCAATGTGGGTTGGCATGGCTCGGTTCATGCTGTGCAATTTGAAGTGAGTATCTGTGTGCTTTCAATGTGGGTGCAAATATTCAAAAAAAAATCCAAATTACCCAAAAAAGTTCACTTATTTAATGATAATTATGGCTCTCACTTCAGACATTGTCAACCCAGACTAAAATTGCCTGTCGAGATGATGTCGCTGACGTGTGAGCTTGAGGTCCTGAAGCACACTGGATTTAACCCTGATGGTAAAGTTGTAGCTCTGTCTGAAGCCCATGGGAATCCAGTTAAATGTCATCTCCCAGCAATGAAGGTCTCGATACACGTCTATGGATGTGTATGTCAGCTGGTTGTTGTCAAAATCATATCCGCTTCTAAAACCAATGCGCCAGTTAGGTGTCAGTTGAATGTCTCCCCTGACGGAAAGGCTTTGGATATAATTTCTGTCCATTCGATCCTGGGCATGTTGATACCTGGATCTGTAATCGAATGAATAGGAGAAGGTCAGGTTCCACGGAACGCTGTAATCAACCCCATTGGCTGGTATCATTTCCGACAGGTCTTCCGAAGCGGAGTCATTGTTGTTCTGGCCCGGGGTTGTTAATTCCGGGCTATCTCCGCCTGGTTGCGCCGCTTCGGAGCCGGCCGAACCGTTACCATTACCCCTCCTTGCATCTGAGCTCAGGGTATAGTTGAGGTTAAGGCCCCAATTGGTATTGTTAAGCTGCAGTAAACGGTCATTGGTGTTCCACAAAAACTCATCGATAAGCTGGCCTTCTTCATCACGTGCATAGGGCGTCCAGGAAGCTGAATAAGAAATGTCAAAATTATCCAGCAGACGCGTCCTGCCAGTCATCCTGATATCATTAATGTTTAATGAGTCGCGGGCGATATCATATCCTGTGGATATCCTGAAATTATCTATCAGGACGATTTTTCGTTCCTCTTCATCCGGATCTCTTCTGTTGCGAACCTTCATTTCCAAATTGTTACTGATCGAAAGGTTTATGTTCCCCGACCTGCCTGGCTGCGGCCCTCCGAAGATGCCATCCTGGAAAATCGCATACTGCACTTCTTCTTCTCTGACGGGATCGTAATAGGTATCAAAATAGCCCCATGAGGGGTCTGCAAAGTCGGGACGGAATGAAAAACCGATATTGGGGCTCATCACGTGCCTGAGGGCCGTGACTGGGCCCCGTTGAAACTGCATCATGCCAAAAAGTCTTGTGCTTAAGCCCGTGGTAACGTTAAAATCACGAATCGCAGCAAATTCGGAAATGGTGTCCCGAACAACCTCACCCATCTGGTCATTCGCTTCACTGGCCTCCCACGATTCTCTGATGGTACTGAAATACCATCTTTCATTGTAATTGATGCTACTGCTAAAGTTAAAATGGTTCAGCACGCGTGCTGAATAGCTGATCGGGATTTCATGCCGCACACCGCTTCTGAAGGAACCCAGGCCCTCCTCGGTAAAGAGGAGGCTGTCCGCAATGTTCACCTGGTTGCGTGCCGACATGTTGTAGGTCATGTTGATGTCTTCAAACCAGCGCATGTCAGCGGGCGAACTATTGGTGCGAAGGGGATAAAACCTGCTGACACTGAAACTGATATCAGGCAGTGTGAGGTCTACCATGCGGGTATTGGTGTTCTGACTGTGCCGGAGGTTGGCAGAAAGATTATACCTGTTGGCCCAGCTACGGGAATAAGATATGTTTGATGAGAAAGTGTTGGACAGGTAGTCCTCATCGGAAACAGGGTTAAACCGACTTGTTTGGGCACTGACGATGTTGACGTTGGCGCGAAAGTTTCTGCTTGGATGTGCCTGGGGTGCTTGTCTGTGGCTCCATTGAATACGGAAGTCCCTGCTGCGCTGATATCCCGGAAGGTTACGCTCACCGAGCACATTGATGGCATAACCCAGGTTCAAATTGCCGCTGTAGCGGTAACGTACATTGTAGTCGGACCCCAGCCGCAGCGCCCAACTGCCTCTTGAATAGATATCGCCGCGGATAGAAAGGTCTATGTATTCATTGATGCCCCAGTAAAAGCCACCATTTTCAAGATAAAAGCCGCGGTTGCGACTCTCCCCGTAGCTGGGAACCAAAATGCCTGATGCCTGTCCACGCCTGTTGGGGAAAAAGCCGAAGGGCACGAACAACGGTGTAGGTACATCACGGATTACAAGAAAAGCAAAGCTGGAGACTATTTTGTCATCCGGAATGATCTTGGCACGCCTGAAAGCAATATGAAAATGGGGGTCGGCATGATCACACGTGGTGTATTTTCCGTCAGATACATGCACCTCACGAGTGGGCTGCAGCTTGACCACGTCTCCGTGTACAAAGCCATCAGCCTCCTCGGTAACCACACCAATCGTACGCCCCCTGCGCGTTTCAAAATTGTAACGAAGTTCGTCCGATTGAAAACTCTGGTCTCCCTCACTAAACACAGGTCTGCCTTGAATTACACCGGCAGTATCAGGCAGGCCGCTGGCGAAGAGTTCATTTTTGTTGAAGTCAATCTCAATGAAATCGGCAGTGAGATGCATGTCTACATAACGCAGATCGGCATTGCCATAAATAAACACCTTTTGGTTGCGAATATCGTGAAATATGGTATCTTCAGCAGTATACTCAACCTTATCTTCCAAGATTACCGATGTGCCTTCGATCAGCGCTGGCTCTTCCTCTTCCTCATCAGGAGCATACTCCACAATGGTATCCTGAAGGAGTGGAGCCTCATCACCGGGGAGCAGAGGCAGGGTATCCACCTCCAGGGTTTCCTGGGCAAAAAGGGGAGCTAACCATGCCCGAGAAAGCAGCAACATGAAAAGGATCAAAAACCTGATGGTGTTTTTTGTGCACAAAGTGATTAAATATTATTTTTGTAGAAATTGCGTTATACAAGCAAATCCACCAACAGCAAAACATTGGCAAAACTAACGAAAAATAGCTTATCCTAAGTGAAACGTCTGATCGTTTTTTTTGGTATCCTGATAGGGTTCACTTATCCTACCGTTCAGCTGCTTAATGCCTCCGAATCAGCAGTCAGCACCGTGGTGATAGACCCTGGGCATGGTGGCCGTGACTACGGGGCCATTGGAAGACATGCCATTGAAAAAGACATTGCGTTGGCTATTTCGCTTAAGCTTGGAGATTACATCCAGGAGCACCTTCCAGATGTGGAAGTGGTCTTTACCAGGACAAAAGATGTCTTTGTGCCACTGCATGAGAGGGCACAGATTGCCAACGACAATAAGGCAGACCTTTTTATCTCCATCCACTGCAACAGTGCATCATCGCGCCGGGCCATGGGCACAGAAACATTTGTGATGGGCTTGCACCGGAGCGAAGCCAATCTCGAAGTAGCCAGAAGGGAAAATAAATCCATCCTTTACGAAGATGATTACCTGGAAACCTATGATGGATTTGATCCGCATTCTCCCGAAGCCAATATTATCTTTTCCTTATATCAGAATGCCTATCTGGATCAAAGCCTGACAATGGCCTCACTCGTTCAGGACCAGTTTCGGGACAGGGCAAGACGCATAGACCGGGGCGTGAAACAGGCCGGGTTCCTGGTGCTTTATGAAATTGCGATGCCAGGTATCCTGGTGGAAACTGGTTTTTTGAGCAATCCCGCCGAGGAACAATACCTGATGTCTTCTTCAGGGCAGGCATACCTTGCCTCAGCAATTTTCCGGGCATTCCGTGATTATAAAGTGGAGCAGGATGCCCTTTTTGCTGAACAAAACAGGTACCGGAGCCGCCTGGATGAAGATGCGACTGCTTATGCAGATGAGGTGTCGGGGTCGACATCAGACGCCGATCTGGCCGGGGTGAATGACAGCAGTGCCATGGCTGAAGGTAAAGCAAGTGATATCATCTTCCGGGTACAGTTTGTAAGCATGGCCGACAAAGTGTCTACGGATGACCCGAGGTTTAATGGCATCGACGACATATATGTATACCATTACGAGGGACTATACCGCTATACTGCCGGGAGAGAAAAAAGCCTCGAGGAGGCCAATCAAGTCCAGAAGGAATTGCAAGACAAGGGATATCATGATGCCTTTGTGGTAGCTTTCATGGACAACGAAAGAATCCCTGCAAGTGAGGCCATCCGGTTACTCCAGGCACGGGAGAATCAATAAGGCATCAATATGCAGCATCTCAAAAGAAAGCGCGAAGTAAAACTGGGCATCTTATTGACCTTGGCCCTTTTCATTTTTGTCTGGGGAATCAACTACCTGCGGGGGACAGACATATTCACCCCACAAATTCGCTTCCATATTGTTTATGAAGATGTTACCGGGCTAATGGAAACCAATCCGGTAACCGTCAATGGTGTTAATGTAGGACAGGTACACCGCATTGCGTTCCATCCCGACGGATCGGGAAACGTGGTAGTATCAGCCACGGTTGACCGCCAGGTTGACATTCCTGCGAATTCCATTGCCAGGTTAACCAGCGAGATCGTGGGCACAAACAAGATCATTGTTGAACTAGGCGATCACCATGAGGTCATCAGCAGTGGGGATACCCTTGCCGGCATCAAAGAGCCGGGCATGACGGAACAAATAGAACGCCATATCGGGCCGGTCAGGGATCAGGCTGAGCGCCTCATGGGACAAGCAGATACCCTGTTTGTGGCACTGAACCACATCCTGAACGAAGAGCACAGGGAAATGATCGCCTCCGGCATGGCGAGCCTGGATAACACCTTGAAGCATATGGAGTCCACCACAGCACAGCTCGACAAAACGATGACGGTGGAGCTGGAACGCCTTGGGCGCATCATGGCACATGCCGAGGCCATCCTGCATAACCTGGACGACAACCAGGAGGTGATCAACCACATCATGGCAAACATCAGTGATGTAAGCGACCAACTGACATCGGATGAGTTTAAATACACCATCAGGCAGGCGAGTCAGGCTGTTACCGACCTATCGATGATACTTGAAAGAGTCAGGGAGGGAGAAGGCTCTGCCGGCATGCTCCTCCAGGATGAAGCTTTGTATCATAACCTTAGCAATGCCTCTGATGAGCTGGAAAAACTACTGGAAGACATCCGAAAGCACCCCGAAAGGTATTTTCGTATCTCGGTGTTTGGCAGATAGCAAATCACCCAGGGCAAAAGCATGATGTTGCCCGGCCTGTCGTCCGGAAAACCACACCGGACCATATCAATGCAATGTATCATCCAACATGCGTGTATAAACCATTGAATTTTTATTATATGCCATCAAAAACCCATCCCCTATTCATTTTATTGCGCGTTACGTTTTTTGCCTTTGCTTCTTTCCTTTTCAGTTTGGGATGCTTGCTGGCAGACACACCACTGCAAAGGCATTACGATGCCTTTGCCGGCCATGATGCCCTGCAACATGCAAGCTGGGGGATGATGGTTTATGATGTGACTGCTGACACCCTGATTCTGGAACACAACAGCAATCAGCGTCTGTTGCCTGCATCCACCCAAAAGGTGCTCACCACTACCTCGGCACTGTTTATGCTGGGGCACGACTTCCTCTATGAAACCACCCTGCAGCACGACGGAGAGATCACAGGTGCCGGAGTGCTGCAAGGCAACTTGTATATCAAGGGCTCGGGTGATCCTGCTTTCGGAGCCATTGCCATGCACGACTCATTGGCATTGGATTCCGTCTATTCGGAATGGGAAAAAGTACTCCGGGCTGAGGGCATCCATCAGGTAGATGGGCACATCATTAGCGATGAACGTGTTTTTGATGAAGAAATGGTACCACCCCGATGGCTCTGGAGTCACATCGGAAACTATTTTGGTGCTGGTTCCAGTGGGCTAACGGTTCACGAAAATGAGTATACGGTGTATTTCGATGCCGGGGAGGTGCTGGGTGGCCCGGCCCGTGTCAGTCACACCGATCCGTTGATTCCCGATATGTCCTTTGTGAATGATGTCACCACAGGCCCTATTGGCAGCGGAGACCAGGTGTATATTTATGGTGCACCTTATGCTGCTGAACGACATCTCACAGGAACAGTACCCCTGGGAGCTGAGAGTTTTCCCGTGCGCGGATCCATGCCAGACCCTCCCCGCTTTGCAGCGCAAAGGCTGAAAGATCACCTTATTGCCAATGGAATGGAAGTGAATGGCCAGGCGACCACCCATCGACGGGCAGCACGCGATGGGGTCATACCACTCGACACCCGCGAAGATATGGCAAGCTGGAGATCGCCCAACTTGTTTGACATCCTATACAGGACCAATATGGCTAGCCAGAACAGCTATGCTGAAAACCTGCTGAAAACCATCGGCTACCATACGCAGGATGAGGGGAGCAGGACAGCCGGGCTGCAGGCCATGGAAGAATATTGGGAGGTTTACGGCATGGATCCGGACCTCGGTTCTTTGCACGACGGCAGCGGATTATCCTCCTCCAACAGGCTTACTCCCGGCCAGCTGATCACCGTGATGGCTGCTGCTGCAAACCATCCCACATTCAACATCCTTTTCCATAGCCTTCCCCTCGCCGGGTATAGCGGATCGCTGGCCAACCACCTGCGCGGCTCGGCATCAGAAGGCGTCCTGCGGGCGAAAAGTGGTTTTCTGCAAAACGCAATGGCCTATGCAGGGTATACACCAATGCAAAATGGAAGTCTCGCGGCTTTCGTGATCATCGTCAACGACTATGATGGCAATGCCGCAGGTATGCGCAACCAGCTATTGCATCTGATGAACAGCATTACACAGCACGATGGAAGCGTTTTATAATTGCTTGTTCAAATCGTTTTTCCCCTTATTTGGTACCCAATTTCAAAATAGTTTATAATTTAGCAGGGTAAGGATTCATAATGTTTAATCATAAAATGAGTTATTATGCAAAACATAGACTGGGGAAAGCTTCCCTTTGGATATTTCCAGACCAACTACAATGTAAGATGTTATTATCGTGATGGCCAATGGGGTGAGATAGAGGTATCTTCTTCGCCGCAGATCAACATCCACATGGCTGCCACCTGCCTCCACTATGGGCAGCAGGCCTTTGAGGGCATGAAAGCCTATCGTGGCAAAGACGGCAAGATCCGCCTGTTCCGTTGGGAGGAGAATGCCAAAAGGATGCAGCGTTCGGCAGACGGCATCCTCATGGCAAAGGTGCCCGAGCAGCTCTTTCATCAGATGGTGGCCAGGGCCGTCATGCTTAATGAAGAATATGTGCCTCCATTTGGGCATGGTGCAGCACTTTATATCCGGCCCCTGCTCATTGGAACCGGTATACAGGTAGGCGTAAACCCTGCCAAAGAGTATCTCTTTATGGTCTTCGTAGGTCCTGTAGGCCCTTATTTCAAGGAGGGCTTTAATCCGGTGACCATGCAGATCGTGCGCGATTACGATCGCGCTGCGCCCCAGGGAACAGGGCACATCAAGGTGGGCGGCAACTATGCCGGCAGCCTCCGTGCCAGTGAGCGGGCCAAAGCCGAAGGATACGCTTCCGTGATCTTCTTGGAAGCCAAGGAAAAGAAATACATCGACGAGGCAGGCCCAGCCAACTTTTTCGGCATCAAAGATAACACCTACATCACCCCCAAGTCTGACTCCATTCTGCCCTCCATCACCAACATGAGCCTGATGCAAATCGCTGAGGACATGGGCATGAAAGTGGAGCGCAGGGAAGTGCCGGTAGAGGAACTTGAATCTTTTGAGGAGGCGGGCGCCTGTGGCACGGCAGCCATCATCTCTCCCATCGGAAAAGTCGTAGACAGGGAGTCTGGCAAGGAATACATTTTCAGTAAAGACGGTAACGCCGGCCCATGGTCCAAAAAACTATACGAAAAGCTGCAGGGCATCCAGTATGGCGAAGAGCCTGACCCACACGGATGGGTGAGCTTTGTAGAATAATATGCAAACAAAGCCTTGACGCAAAGGCCCATGTAACTTATAGGTTAATGATCATACCCGGGGAGATCCACCTTCCCGGGTTTCTTTTTCAGGAAGTAGAGGCCAATAACGGTGATTAGTCCGTTAACGATCAGGATCTCAAAACCAAACTGGTACCCGTTGAACAAGAACTCTGAGTTTCGGCTTAGCAGATAGCTCAGCGCGGGCGAGAGAATGGCCACGATGGGCACAAACCGGTCGCGGAGCTGCCAGCGGGTGTACAAACCCACGAAATACATGCCAAGCAAGGGACCATAGGTATATCCGGCTATGGTAAACAACTGGCTGATCAGGGCCTCGTCATTGATGGTATCGTAGCCGATGATGATGAGCAGCATCACGAAGGCGAACATCACGTGTACACGATAACGGATCTTTTCTATTCTTTTTTCCGTCATGCCCGGCTTGCGTCGCAACCCAAGAAAGTCGATACAAAAGACGGTGGTAAGCGCGGTGAGTGTGCCATCTGCGCTGGAATAGGCCGCAGAAACAAGTCCGAAGAAAAAGGCCAGCCCGGCGGCAATGCCAAGGTGTTGCAAGGCGATGGTTGGAAACAGCTCGTCAGAGGTTTGATCTGGCCCAAGCACGATGCCGGCTTCCGTGGCATAGATCCAGAGGACAGATCCCAGGAATAGAAACAACAGGTTGATAGGGATCAGGATGGCGCCAAAGCTCAGCACGTTTTTCTGGGCATCACGCAGGTTGCGACAGCTGAGGTTTTTCTGCATCATGTCCTGGTCAAGTCCAGTCATCACGATGGTGATAAACATCCCGGCAAGGAACTGCTTGAGAAAGAAGCGGGGTTCGTTGAAATCCCATACAAACATGTTGGTATAGCCCCTGCTGCTGGCTTCCGCAATAAGCTCCCCCACACCGGCACCCAACTGCCTCGAAATCAGCACCACACTCAAAATCACGGCACCTACCATGAAAGTCGTTTGCAGGGTATCTGTCCATACAATGGTTCGTATGCCTCCCCTGAAGGTATACAACAGGATCAGCAACATAAACAGGGACACCGTGACGCTTAAAGGGATGCCCCACCCATCAAAAACAAAGCGCTGAAGCACAATGACCACGAGAAACATCCGGAACGAACTGCCGATCAGCCGGCTTATGATAAAGTAAAATGATCCTGTCTTATAGGATGAAAAGCCAAAACGTTGTTCAAGATAAGTATAGATGGAGGTCAGCCGGAGCTTATAATAGAGGGGCAAGAGGATCCCGGCGATCACTGCATAGCCTCCGATGTAGCCAAATACCAGCATCATGTATGAGAACTGTTCGCTGTGCACCAACCCTGGCACCGACATGAAGGTCACGCCCGATAAGGTGGCCCCGATCATGCCATATGCAACCACATACCACGGCGAATTGCGGTTACCGAGAAAATAAGATTCATTATTGACTTTACGGCGCAGGGTAAGCCTGGAAATGGTAAACAACAAGGCAGTATACACCAGGAAGGAAATCAGGATCACATGCGGTGTCATGGACATTCAATTTGTGAATCAGGGCACAAAAATAGGCAAAGATTTTATCATGGAGCCGCTCAAATATTATTAACTTTGGCTTTGAAAAATCTGGATCTGCCTGGATAAAACCGTGCTGGTCTTTCGCGAGAAAATAACAATACGTGGAAAATTTTTCATCAAAATTATTGCAGGCAGCGGTTGAGGAGTTTTCACAACTGCCGGGGATCGGGAAGAAAACGGCCCTGAGGCTGGTGCTGCATTTGCTCCGGCAGGACAGCGGGTCCGTCAGGCGGTTTTCGGAAACCATGCTGCAACTGCGCGAAAATGTGGTGTATTGCAAATCCTGCCACAACATTTCTGACAAACCGCTTTGTGACATCTGCAGCTCGTCGCGACGCGATGCGGGCACCATATGCGTGGTGGAAGACATCCGCGACGTGATCGCCATAGAGAATACCGGCCAGTATTATGGGCTTTACCACGTACTAGGTGGTATCATCTCGCCAATGGACGGTATTGGACCAGCAGACCTGACCATTGATGCCCTGGCAGAAAGAGTTGCTGGCAGCCAGGAGCTGTCAGAGGTGATCCTGGCACTGAGTACGACCATGGAAGGCGACACCACCAATTTTTACCTGTACAAAAAACTCAAGGCGTTTGACATTAAGATATCCGTGATCGCCCGTGGAATTGCCATCGGTGATGAGCTGGAGTATGCCGACGAAGTGACCTTGGGGAGGTCGATCCTGCATCGTACTGCCTATGATAAGGCAAGTACGGGATAAACGCATTGCAGTAAATCGCAAACTCCTTTCCAAGTTATGTGCGCCAAGTGTAAATGCCTGGCAAGCATATGAACACAAAACGTAAACACATGTCGGCTGAATGAATACAAGGTGTATGCACCATCGATTGCACCGGTCAGCAGCAAGCTGAGTTGATGAATAGCCTGGCCAGCAGCATTTGCGGCCAGTGGTATTTTTTATTACGGACCCTGATCATGCCATTGAAAGATGCAACTTTCCATCGTCATTGTAAACTATAACGTCCGGTATTTCCTCGAGCAATGCCTGCATTCGGTATACAGGTCCGGAAAAGACCTCGACATGGAGGTGTTTGTGGTTGACAATCAATCGGTTGACGGATCCACGGAGATGGTCAGGGAAAAGTTCCCGCGGGTGAGGCTGATTGCCAATGACAAAAACGTGGGCTTCAGCAAGGCCAACAATCAGGCCATCAGGAAGGCTAAAGGAAAATATGTACTCTTGCTCAATCCGGATACCGTGGTGGAAGATGACACGTTGCCAAAGGTGGTGTCTTTCATGGAGGCGCATCCTGATGCCGGGGGTTTGGGGGTGAAGATGCTGGATGGGCAGGGACGTTTCCTGCCAGAGTCAAAGCGCGGGCTGCCTACCCCGGGGGTAGCCTTCTGTAAGATATTCGGACTTTCTGCTCTTTTCCCGAAATCAAAGACTTTTAACCGATACCACCTGGGTTATCTAGATCACGATGAAACACACCAGGTGGATGTACTCTCTGGTGCTTTCATGCTCATGCGCAAGGAAGCCCTGGATAAGACAGGCTTGCTGGATGAGAAATTCTTTATGTATGGGGAAGACATTGACATTTCACACCGCCTGGTGAAGGCGGGTTACAACAATTATTACTATCCCGGGGCCAGGATCATCCATTACAAGGGTGAAAGCACCAAGAAAAGCAGTGTGAACTATGTCCTGGTTTTTTACAACGCCATGATCATCTTTGCCAGGAAGCATTTTTCAGAGAAAAATGCCCGAATTTTCTCGGTATTGATTCACATGGCGGTATATTTCCGAGCCTTTCTGGCCATTCTTGCAAGGTTTTTCAGGCGGGCATCCTGGCCTGTGGTTGATGCCGGGCTGATATTCGGCGGTTTTTATTACCTGACCCACGCCTGGGGCCACCAGGTCTTTGCGGTAGAATCCGCCTATTATCCGCCGATATACATGCAATTCATTGTGCCGGCTTACATTCTCTTCTGGTTGTCGGCGGTCTATTTCAGCGGAGGCTATGACCCTCCGCCAAGCCTGTATCGTATCGTGCGTGGCATCGGCTGGGGCACCATTGCCATCCTGGTGATCTATGCACTGCTCCCCACCCACCTGCGGTTCTCCCGGGCGCTGATCCTGCTGGGTAGCGTATGGGCCCTGTTCAGCATGTTCATCACCAGGACCATCCACACCCTGATCAGATACAAAACCCTGCATCCCGGGCAAACCCAAAAGAAACGCGTGCTCATTGCCGGAGATGGCCAGGAAGCCTCGCGGATCGTGCATATGCTCCGGCAAAGCGGCAACATATCCTTTTTGGGCTTGGTCTCCCTGAAGAAAGAAAAACCCGAAGAAGAAGGCTACCTGGGCACGATCAGGCAGGTAAATGAGGTGATTGATATCTATCACATCAATGAGGTGATTTTTTGCGCCGGCAACATGCCTTCCCAAACCATTATCGATTATATGTCAGGCTTGAAAGACAAGCAAGTGCAGTTTAAAATTGCCCCTCCTGAAAGCCTTTACATTATTGGCAGCAACAGCATCGACACCTTTGGCGACCTGTTCACCATACCGGTGAATGCCATTAACCTGCCAGCCAATAGAAGAACCAAAAGACTATTGGACCTGAGCCTGGCCATGCTCCTGCTCGTCACTTTGCCCGTTCAGCTCCTGTTGCAGAAAAACCGATGGGGTTTCATAAAGAACCTGACCCGGGTATTCTTTGCGCATATGTCATGGGTGGGCTATCATCCTGTTGGAGAAACCGAAAAGCTGCCACCACTCAGGAAAGGCATTCTGCACCCTGGTGATGCCATTCCCGGCAAAAAGCTTTGGGAGGATACGCTGCAAAACCTCAATAACCTGTATGCCAAAGACTATAAGGTGGAAAATGACCTGAACATCTGTGTAAAGGCTTACCGCGACTTAGGCAGGCAACCCCAGGAATCCCCATCGTGATCATTCAGGGATGTCAAACCTTTTCTTGCTTTTTTTGTTCTCAGAATAGGATGCTTTGTAATGAGGCGTAAATCAACGAATCACAGGTTAAGCCAAAAATATTTTAAAACCGAACATATATGGCAAAGTTTGAACTCAAGATGCCCAAGATGGGCGAAAGTGTGACGGATGCAACGATCACTAAATGGTTGAAAAACCCCGGAGACACCATCGAGCTGGACGATCCCATCGTGGAACTCGCCACGGATAAGGTAGACTCAGAGATTCCCAGTCCGGTGGAGGGCGTGCTGAAAGAACAGCTTTTTAATGAGGGTGACACAGTAGAAGTGGATACTGTGATTGCGATCATTGAAATTGAAGGCGAGGAAGAGGAAGGAGAGGATACGTCCACTCAACAGACCTCATCTGCTGAGGAACAGAAGCAGCCTGCCCGGAAAGAGGAAGCTGCCGCCCCGGCTACACCTGCCGAAGCCAGGGATACATCAGAAGACACCCAAACACCAGCCGCCAGGACCGGTCACAGCGACCGATTCTACTCTCCCCTGGTGCGCAACATTGCGAGGGAGGAAAACATTCCAATGGAAGAGCTTGAAAAGATTGATGGCACAGGTAAGAACAATCGCCTGACCAAGGATGACCTGTTGAAGTACCTTAAAACGCGTGGTGAGCAGCCTGTGGCGACAAAGGAACCAGCGGAAGAGCAGCCAAAAGCAGCACCTGCACCCGCCAAATCCACCAAGCCCGCTGCACCTGCAATACCTGTTGGCGACAAGGACGAGGTGGTGGAGATGGACCGGATGCGCAAACTGATTGCCGACCACATGGTAATGTCGGAAGACACCTCCGTGCACATTACCCTCTTCAGGGAAGTCGACATGACCCCAATCGTAAACTGGCGCAACAAGCACAAGGCCATTATGCAGGAGCGTGAGGGAGAAAAGCTCACCTTCACCCCCATTTTCATCGAAGCCATCGCGAAGGCGCTTAAGGATTACCCGATGATGAACGTGTCTCTTGACGGCCAGAAGATCATCAAGCGTAAAAACATCAATGTGGGGATGGCGGCAGCGCTGCCGGACGGCAACCTTATCGTTCCGGTGATCAAAAACGCCGACCACAAAAACCTGCTTGGCCTTGCCAAAGAAGTGAATGATCTGGCGGACAGGGCGCGTGGCAATAAGTTGCAGCCGGATGAGATCCAGGGTGGCACCTTTACCCTGACAAATTTTGGCACGTTTGGTGCCACCATGGGCACGCCCATCATAAACCAGCCCCAGGTGGGCATACTTGGCGTAGGACTGATCCAGAAAAAGCCAGTAGTGGTTGAAACGCCGGAAGGCGATACCATTGGTATCCGCCACATGATGGACTTGTCGCTAGGATGCGACCACAGGATTGTCGACGGCGCCCTGGGCGGCCTATTCCTCCAGCGAGTGGCTGAATACCTCGAAAACTTCGACACCAGTCAGAAAATCTAGTAGACAATTGCATCAATTTGTTGTAATTTTGTACAGCAAGCCAATACACCAGGGGTGATATCCTCCCCCTGGTGTACATTTTTATCTAATCCACAAGCCACATGCAATTAAACCTTACGCGTCCTCTCGCATTTTTTGACCTGGAAACAACCGGAACCAACGTGGTCCGGGATCGCATCGTCGAGATCAGCATCTACAAAGTGATGCCAGATGGCAGCACCGAAAGCCTTACCCAATTGGTGAACCCGGGAATCCCAATCCCAAAGGAAGTCAGTGAAATACATGGCATCACCGATGACGACGTGGCTGACAAACCCACCTTTGCCAAGCTCGCACCCAAGCTTGAAAGCTTCTTCCACAACTGCGACCTGGCCGGCTATAATTCCAACAAGTTTGACATTCCGATGCTCATTGAAGAGTTCCTGCGCGCAGGTATCCAATTTGATGTCAAGAAAAGGCGCCTGGTTGACGTACAGAATATCTTTCATAAGATGGAGCCCCGAACCCTGAGGGCTGCTTACAAATTTTATTGCGGCAAGGACCTGGTGGATGCCCATGCGGCAGAAGCGGACACCAAGGCCACCTTTGAGATCCTGCTTGCGCAGATCGAGCGATACGAAGGCATGGAATATGAAGACCGCGACGGCAGGATCACCAAGCCCATAAAAAACGATGTCCAGGCCCTTTATGAATTCTCCTACAATCATCTGAATGCCGACCTGGTGGGCCATATCGGATATAACAAGGAAGGAAAGGAGATCTTTAAGTTTGGGAAATACAAAAACCAGAAAGTGGAAGATGTGTTCAAAAAAGAACCCCAGTACTTCGACTGGATGATGAAAGCGGACTTTCCCCTTTCCACTAAAAATGTCATTCAATCCGTAATACTGAGAGGGTATGATAAGGGCAACAAAATCATCAAGGATCTGTAAGATGGCTGTTGGCTATTGGCTATTGGCTGTTAGCTTTTGGCCATTGGCTATTGGCAAGATAGTTAAGGGGTTAAGGGGTTAAGGGGTTAAGGGGCTACTGGGTGTGCGGTTTGAAGTTTTTGCAAATCAGCTTGAATCCCTTGCAAACCCAGACTTTTAGACCTTTCGACCTTTTGACATTTAGTCCTTTTGTCCCTTTGTCTTTTTGTCTTTAATCCAAATCCATGAAAATCATCTGCATTGGCCGGAATTACGTAAAGCACGCCGAGGAGCTGAACAACGAGGTGCCGGAAAAGCCCCTGTTTTTCATGAAGCCTGAAACTGCGCTTATCCGCTCCAGGCTGCCTTTCTATTACCCAGACTTTTCTCAAAATATCCATTATGAGGCGGAGCTTGTCCTGAGGATCTGCAAGCTTGGGAAACACATTCAAAAGCGATTTGCCCATACGTATTATGATGCCATTGGGGTGGGACTGGACTTCACCGCCCGCGACGTACAGGAAGAATGCAAGAAAAAAGGCCACCCCTGGGAGATCGCCAAGGCTTTTGACGGCTCGGCTGTGGTCAGCGAATTTGTTCCACTCACAAAGCTTGACGACCCGGACGATATCCTCTTCTCCCTGGAAAAAAATGGGACCATTGTCCAGGAAGGCAGCTCCAAGCAGATGATCCACGATTTTGGTGATCTCATATCCTACATCTCAAAATTTGTCACCCTGAAAATTGGCGACATGCTGTTTACCGGCACACCGGCAGGTGTTGGCCCGGTTAAGGTCGGCGACAAACTGGAACTTTTCCTTGAAGGGAGATCCATGCTTACATTGCCTGTCAAATAAACGCCAAAAAAGCCTCAGGACCCAGTATCCACAAGCCGAATTGTTTCGCTTCCCGAATCGCTTCGCTCTCCGGACTTGCAGCTCGGGATTTCGTCAATGCCAAGCTGCAAACTCCTGTTTATACCCCACAAATCCTTATTTTTGCAACGCATTGCATTTAAGCTTCAGGCATCATGAGTGAAAAAATCAAAGTCATCCTGCGTTCAGGAAAGGATGAGGCTGTGCGGCGTTACCACCCCTGGGTGTTCAGCGGAGCCATTAAGAAGGTGGAAGGCAACGCCTGGGATGGTTGCCATGCGGAGGTTTACTCCAACAAGGACGAGTACCTGGGTTGCGGCATCTACCAGGATGCCACCATTGCGATTCGCATCCTGGCCTTTGCCCCGGATCGTCCGGAAAGTTTTGGGCCAGATTTTTGGCAGGAGCGGCTGACACGTGCCTGGCTGCTCCGGCAGCAGGCCGGACTCACCGAAAACCAGGAAACAAATGTATACCGGCTGGTACACGGCGAGGGGGATCACCTCCCTGGTCTGATCATCGACCATTATGACGGGCATGTGGTCATCCAGATCCATGCTACTGGACTGTATCGATTTATCGACGACATCGCCAGCGCCATCCGTATATTATATGGCGAACGCCTGCAAAGCATTTACGACAAAAGTGCAGAAACCCTCCCTGCATCATTCTGGCAGGATAAGGAAAGCAAAGGTTTTCTTTACGGAGCGCCCGCTCAGGTGACAGTCAAAGAAAACGGATTGCAGTTCCGGGTTGATGCGGAGAAAGGGCAAAAAACGGGTTTTTTCATTGATCAGCGCGAAAACCGCCAGCTCCTCTCCCGCTACTGCCGCAACAAAAAAGTATTGAACACCTTTGCTTATACTGGCGGGTTTTCAGTATACGCGTTGCGTGCAGGCGCCTCAGCGGTGCATTCCGTGGATTCTTCAGCCAAGGCGATGGACCTTTGTGCGGTCAATGTGGATTTGAACGGATTCAGAGATTGCCACACGGGTTTTACTGAAGATGTGATGGACTATTTGAAGCATACGGAAGACCTGTACGAGGTGATTGTACTCGATCCACCGGCCTACGCCAAGCATCAGCACGTCAAGCACAAGGCGGTACAGGGCTATAAGCGACTCAACCTGATGGCATTAAAGTCAATCGCTCCCGGTGGAATCCTGTTCACGTTCAGTTGCTCACAGGTCGTCGACATGCGGTTATTCCACGCCACGGTGCTTTCGGCAGCCATCCTTTCTGGCCGCCAGGTGCGCGTATTGCACCAGATGACCCAACCCGCTGACCATCCGGTAAACATCTTTCATCCGGAGGGACAGTACCTGAAGGGGCTGGTGCTGGCAGTGGACTAGCGAAAGACAAAAAGACAAAAAGACAAAAGGACAAAGGGTCTAAATGTCGAAAGGTCGAAAAGTCCGGGGATGCGGTGGTATCGTCCGGGTTAGTAAAAACCTGAGACGAACTAAAACATTAAACTGCGGACAACCCAAGTGCTTTACCTGCTCTCTTCGAAACCGTTTGAATAAACAAATTTCTTAAACCACAAGGAATATAAAGAGTGGCATCAGATTTCATCCTGTTTAAGCAAAATGAAAGCGGAAAATACATACAAAAGCATTTGGCGTATCTCCTACCCCATCATCATCGGATTGATGGCGCAAAACCTGATGATAGCCATTGACACGGCTTTCCTGGGAAGACTTGGTGAGGTCACCCTGGGGGCTTCGGCCATAGGTGGCATTTTTTACCTCTGCCTGGTCATGCTGGGTACAGGGTTTTCCGTAGGTGTCCAGATCCTTATCGGCCGGCGGAACGGCGAAGGCAAGCAGAAACCCATTGGACGGATCTTTGACCATGCCATTTACTTTGTAATCGCATTGAGCCTGCTCCTTTTCCTCTTCCTTACCTATGTGGCACCTTTGTTCCTGTCGTGGTTTCTTGCCTCCGAGGCTGTGCTGGCAGAAAGCCTGGTTTACCTGGACTATCGCCGTTTTGGCTTTCTTTTTGGTTTTATGATACTGGTTTTTAATGGCTTTCATGTGGGCATCACGCGCACCAGGCTCCTGATCGCCACCACCTCGCTGATGGCAGCCACCAATATTTTCCTGGACTATGTGCTGATTTT
Source organism: Bacteroidales bacterium (assembly GCA_003552075.1). Lineage (GTDB taxonomy): Bacteria > Bacteroidota > Bacteroidia > Bacteroidales > UBA7960 > PUPG01. The sequence continues at coordinate 1,135 of PUOJ01000076.1, read as the reverse complement.
CGGTCATTTTGGAATGCCTCAGATGGGGATTGCCGGGGCAGCCATGGCTACCAACATTGCAGAGGTGGTCACCTTCACCTTTTTCGTGCTATGGACGATCAAAAACAAGCGATTGCCACGGTATGGGCTATTCCGTTTTCACCGGCCGAGCCTCGCGCAATACAGACCCCTGCTGAAGGTGGCCGTGCCGGTGATGTTTCAATTCTTTTTCTCATTTTCGGCCTGGTTCATCTTCTTCATGATCATCGAACAACTTGGCGAGACGGCCCTCGCTGCATCCAATATTACCAGGAGCTTCTACATGCTGCTGATGATCCCCGGGCTTGGGTTGAGCTCGGCAACCAACAGCCTGGTAAGCAATCTCATCGGACAAGGCCGCAGCGAAGAAGTCATCCCGCTGATCCGAAAAGTGGTCATCCTGGGTTTGATTGCCACCTTCGTGCTTATCCAGGTCAACATCTTCATCCCGGGACGGATCGCCGCATTATTCACGACAGAACCACACCTGATCCGCGCTACGATCCCATTGCTCCATGTGATTTCACTGGCGCTGCTTGCCTTCACCTCGGGCATGATCCTTTTCAGCGGGGTATCCGGAACCGGAAAGACCATGGTGGCCCTGCTGATTGAGATCATCAGCATCATCATCTACCTGGGAAGCGCTTTCATGCTGGTTGTCTTCCTGGATGCCACCACCCCAACCGTATGGTTTGCCGAAGTAATCTACTTCAGTTTGCTGGGACTCGGGGCACTGTGGTACCTGAAGACGGGGAAGTGGAAGGTATATAGGGTTTGAAGGTTGAGGTTGAGGTTAACCGGTTGCGATGTGCTTGCGGGTGTTATAGGTTGTGGGTTTTGGCGATGGGTTAGTGAGTTGATGGGTTAAGGAGTTATGCGGTTATAGAGGTTTGAGGTTAGTAGAGACAGCACTTGGGCTGTCCGCAGTTTGAGGTTACCCGAGGTTTTTGCAAACCAGGTGAAGCCACCGCAAAACCAAGACTTTTCGACCTTTCGACTTTTGGACTTTTTGTCCTTTTGTCTTTTTGTCCTTTTGTCTTTTTGTCATTCCCCATGTACATCCGCGAACGCATATGTACACAAGCGTACACCAATGACAGCGCATTTGTTTCCAAAT
>PUOJ01000102.1 GCA_003552075.1 Bacteroidales bacterium | reverse complement strand
GGCAGCTTTTTGGTCATCCCATCGTGGTCCGGATAAATCTTGATGATGAACTCCAGGTAGGGGTCATCGGGAGTGGAGGTAATGCTGAAAGGCTGCTTAAGCGTCCGGTAACCTTCGGCGTTGATGGCCAGTTCCGTAGCCTGACCTGGGCGGAATGAAAACCCCTCCGGCTTGTCGGTGGTTACCTGTAAGGTGTCGTGGGTAATCGGTGCAATATTGCGTATTGCTACAATATGTGGTGTCATTCGTTGCTATTTATTGTTCGTCTTCTTCTCTTTTCTTTTGCCTTCGCCAGATGACATACAATACAATGATCGCCAATGGGATAATGATGTAAAACACGATGTTCTCCCAGGATTCAAAAAAGCTTACCGGCTCACTGCCACGGTCTGGCAAATGGGTAGGTGCCTGTGCAGAGGCAGCTATCGCAAGAATAAAGCTGAAAAGTGTGGTGAATATGCTACGCATGGCTATGTGTTTTTTAGAGAAACAGCGAGGAAAACAAATGGTTCAATTGTTTGCATGATGCAGGCTGCCTATTTTCTGAGGATGTGGTTTCTGATGAGGAGGATGCCCTTTAGGATCAGAAATTGCATGGTCAGGAAAAAGATGATGGCGGCACTGGTGGGGATATCCAGCACATAGGCCATCAGGATGCCTGCGATGGAGCCAATGACTCCCCAGAGGGCTGCCAGGGGCATGACCAGCGAAAAGTTGCGCGTAAACAGCATGGCCGTGATCTGCGGGATGGTGAACATGCTCAGCACCAATATAATGCCCACCGTGCGGATGCTCAGCACGATGGCCAGGGCCATCACCACGGACATCATGTAACGGTACCGTGCCACGGGAATACCTTTTGTCCGGGCAAACTCCGGGTCAAATGCCGTATACAGGATAGGCCGGTAGAAGATGCCAAAGAGGATGATCAGCAGGATCGCATAGGCCAGCAAGACCCGGATGTCGGTGAGGCTCACCGTAAGGATGTTCCCAAAGAGAAAGCTCATCAGGTTGGGCGTATAGCCCGGGGTCATAAACACAAAAATGATTCCCAGGGCCATGCCCAGGGACCATAGGATGGCAATCGCGCTGTCTTCACGCACCTTGCCTTTGTCGCTGATCCACTCGATACCCAGTGCGGTCAGGATGCCAAACACGGCAGCACCGGCAAAGGGGTTCAGCCCCATGTAGTAAGCCAGTCCGATGCCGCCAAAGGAGGCATGGGTAATCCCACCTCCAATGAATACGATCTTGCGGGATACGATGTAGGTGCCGACCATGGCCGCGATGACAGAGGTAAGCACTGCGGCAGCCAGTGCGTGCTGAAAGAACTGGTACTGGAATATCGAAAAAAACTCACTCATGGTCATGCGACTTTAATACGCGGTGAGGCACCGGACCATGGGCAATCACATCCACCGGACAGTTATACACTTTCAGCACTTCTTCAGAAAGCTGGTTGGAAGGGTGGTAATGCAGGGTTTCATTTACACAGGCAATGGATTTGATGATGGGTGAGATGGTGCCAATGTCGTGCGAAACCAGCAGGATGGCCATGCTTTTGTTCAGCTCTTGAAGCCACTGGTAAAGCTCCTGCTCAAATTGCTTGTCGACGTGGGTGTTGGGTTCATCCAGGATCAGCAGCTGGGGCTCGTCGATCAAGGCCCGGCAAAGCAAGGCCTTTTGCAGCTGGCCGCCACTGAGCTCTCCTATGGGCTTGCCGGCATACCCGCTGAGGCCAGCTTCGCCAAGCATGCTTGCCAACCTGCTCTTTTGGGATGCTGACAAGAAAGGAACCCACGCCTTTCGGGTTTTCATGCCGGAGCTCACCAGCTCCTTAACGGTGATGGGAAACGACCGGTCAACCTGAGAGGCTTGCGGCAAATAACCCATTCGCGGCCGCCCTGCAGGGAAATGCAGCTTGCCGGAAAATAGCGGCTGCAAGCCCAGGATCAGCTTGATCATCGTGGTTTTTCCACCACCATTGGGTCCGATGATGCCGATGAAGTCCTCTGGGTACACCGAAAAATCCACATCCCGCAGGACCGTATCGGCATGATAGCCGGTTGAGGCAGATTCCAGATGGACCAAAGGCTTTTTCATGGCATAATCATATGCTCTTCAAAAACATCCATTACGTGGTTGACGCTCCCGATCCAGTCATAAGACAGCGGGTTGATCTGCACCATATGCACATCTGCCTCGGCACTGACGAGTTCAGCGCTGCGCATGTCAAACTCCTGCTGGATGAAGATTACCGAGGCGTTGTGCTCCCTGGCTTCTGCAATGATCTGCCGCAGCAAGGCCGGCGACGGCTCCTTGCCATGACGTTCGATGGGAATCTGATGCAACCCGTAATCGCGTGCCATATAGGTAAGGGCCGGATGAAAAATCAGGAAGGTTTTCTGGCTCAATTCCTCAGTAAGCCGCTGAAGCCGTTCATCCAGATCCCGGATGTCTGCACGCAGCTCAGCAGCATTGGCACGAATATCTTCTTCGATGTCGGGATAAGCGTCCAAAAGCGCTTCCTTTATCCCCGGCAGCCTGTCCAGCATCACCTTTGGCGACATCCAGATGTGCGGGTCAATGCCCCCTTCATGCACGTGATCGCCATGATCAATGGGTTCGCCCCTGATCAGCCTTACGCCATCCGACAGGTTAACCACGTGCATATCCGGATTTATGGCCTGCAACCGGTGCATGAAAGCCTCTTCATAGCCAAGATGTCCTATCCGGAAGTAAAGCTGGGAATCGGAGAGCTTCTGCAACTGGCTGGTAGATGGCGAATAGGTCGCATGACTGGCACCCGGCGGTACCATCACATTGACTTCCACTGCCTCCCCGGTTAGCCTGTCAACAAAATACTCCAAAGGCACGATACTTACCGACACCATAGGGCTATCCATCTCTCGGTCTGCCGGCTGACAAGACAACATAAGCGCACCAAGCACCCAAGCTGCCAAAAAAAAACATATCCGCATAGCTAAATAGGATTAAAAACGGGCAAAATTAATACTTAACGACCAAATCATCCCCATCTTCACGCTGTTTTTCCTCTTCTTTTTTATCGTCCTTCGGCTTTTTGCCCCCGGCAAAGAGCGCACCCAGGAGCGTTCCTACTGAAAATCCGGCCAACAGCCCTAAAAATACTTTTCCTTTTATCATCATCACGCAGTTTATAATGAGACAATTTATTGACATAGCTATGCAATGGACAGATCTTTTATCTCATCCATGGCGAGCAACCCACAATATACGAAATTCTGCAGACATGGCAGTGGGTTTTGTACCTGGTGTCATGTCAATGCTGCTTTAGCCCGCCCGTGACTTGATCTTTTTCCTCAGCTCTTCTAAAAAAACGTACATGACAAATTTATACGAAGTGTGCTATTTCGAGCTGAAATAAACACTGCGACTTAACAGACACCCTGGCATGTGCACGACAACAGGATCACACACCTTGATGCAAACGCAGGCAATTTTGTTTGCATGCGCGGCTGACTAATCAAAAATATTGGTAACTTTATACAATGCTAAAGTCTTGACAGCAAGGAGGCTGTTAGCTGTTGGCAATTGGCTGTTGGTTATTGGCAAGCAAAACCCCGGAAAATCAAAACGGCCTTGTGAGGCTTTCTTACCAACATCAAGGCTTGGAATATTTTTCAAGTATATAAACATAAAATAATTAAACACATGAACTGGAAACACATTTTACCAGCACTGGGCTTTTTGGTCATGATCCTTTTGTATTCCTGTGAGGATCTGCTTGACGTGGAAGAAAGCTTCACCTTCGAGCAGGAGTTTGTGGTAAATACGCCGGACTACGGGTTTTCTCAGCACCAGCTGTATGATCTCGCAGCAGAGGAAGACGTCATAGATGAATATAGCGATAAGATCAAGGAAGTAAAAATTCAGGAGGTCAGGTTCTGGCTTACGACGCACCAGGGGAGTGAAGAGCAAACTTTCACCGGCGGTTCTCTTATGGTGTCTGATCCTGCCGGGGGGGCACCGGTGGAAATTGCATCCCTCGGGGGACACAACCTGAAAGCGCTTCTACACAACCCGACCGTGTTAGACCATCACAACGCGGGCGTATCCCTGTTGGGTGACCTGGCGGCCGAACCACCTCATCGTTTCATGTTGCATGCAGATGCCACCTTTAACGAAGGGCCCCTGGATTTTACCATGAAGGTGGAGTTTATTTCCAAAATGGTGGCCAACCCGCTGAACTGAAGCACCAACCCGAATAGGGTTATCACTGGTCGTAGCGTTCAACCACGCGCCGAATGTCATCCATTTCAAGGTCGTACATCCGGACTAGGTTGCCCAGCCGTGTGTCTGATGAAGTGCCAGCAGACAATTCCAGCGATTCCAATAAATGGCTTGCCGGCACGCCACTCGCACTCAGGTGTCCATGGCAAACAGCAAACTTACATAGTTTACCACCTCCGGCGAAGGCCTGTGCTCGCCGGAGTGGCCGCGCCGCAGCATATGCACGACATACCCGGGGTCCTTCAGCTCAGCATAGGCCATCAGGGCCATGATGGGGCCAAAGCCGCATACCGAAACCTGGTGTTGGCGCACGGTTTCCTCCACAGCAACGGCATCCCTCGCCAGGATTGCCTGCAACACCTTGTCGTCGAGCTCCCTGGAGCGCTCCGGTGTTAAAAAGTGAGAAAAATCCGAAGAGGCGATCACCAGGATCTCTTTGTTCAAAGCCTTTTCGGCTTCATGGATTTTTTCCGCGATGTCCCTTGCCTGATGCACCTCCTGGTCACGCATGTTTACTGACAATATCCGAAATGGGTGATCAAAAAAGTATTGCAGGTAGGGCAGCATCACTTCGGCGGAATGCTCACCTGCCTGGGCTTCAGGAGAAAATGGCAAATCAAGGGCCTCAGCCATATCGACATCGACAGGCACGTGGCCCTGAGACGCCTCCCACGATTGGTAACCGTCTAACGAAGCCGCCGGACCAACACCCCCGTGGTTGGGGTGGATGAGCACCACCGTCATAGGTCTGTTGCCCATTCTTTTGCATTGTTCGAAAAAATGCACAGCCTGCCGCGCACAATAGACCATCCCGGCGTGGGGAACAACACCTCCGGCAATTGTTCCCCGAATCTGTAAGGATTCAATGCCGCTGGACTCTTTCTCCAAAGCCTTCTCAATAATCATCCGGACTTCCCCCACGCTTTCAGGGTAAAACATCCCCTTTACCGCTGCCTGCCGGATCTCGTGATTTGTTTGCATCATGTCTTTTGCTTTACAACCTGTTTAATATGCTAATTTGCCAATGTGCTAATGTGTCAATGTGCCAATGTGTCAATGTGCCAATGTGCCAATGTGCCAATGTGCCAATGTGCCAATGCGTCAATGTGCCAATGTGCCAATGAAGGGTTTCGGATATAAGATGAGCTTTCCCTTTGTTTGGAAACCGGCAACCCTTGTTCTTTGCGTTTTATTGCGTGTCTTTATTTTTGCGGCCTTTGCGTGGAATCTTTTTCCCACGTATAAGGATAAACGCAAAGGTGCAAAGAAAACAGCATCATTGCTTTCACAATGCCCCGGGAACATTGCCCAGGTGGACGTGCGACAGATGAGCACACGCCATGCGTTTCATGGTGCGCATGAGGCTTATAGGTGTCGGGGGAGTCTGCATCTTCCAGGAGGGATAGTACCTGTTGATGTGCAGCACAGCCTCTTTACCGGCCTCTGCGGCTATCCACTGCGTCATCTCATCAAAAAGTTCCAGGTCATCGTTTACCCCAGGCACCACCAGGAAGGTGACCTCCAGGTGCTTTCCTGCGGCAGCAATGGCCTTCATCGTCTGCAGCAGGGGCTCCAGCCGTGCCCGGGCGCTGTTTCGATACACCTCATCGTCAAAGGACTTCAGGTCGACGTTAAAGGCGTGACTGACCTCCAGCAACTCGCTGAGCGGCTCCGGGTTGATGAAGCCGTTGGTGACCACCACATTCTTCATGCCCCGCTCGTAAACCGGTCGGGCAACGTCCATCATGAACTCGAACCATACCGTGGGTTCATTATATGTGTATGCCACGCCGATGCTGTCAGATTGGGCCGCAGTGTCCACGATCTCATCCGGCATGATCTCCTTACGTACCATCTGCTCATCCACGCCACATTGCGAGATGGCGGCATTCTGACACCATGGACAACGGAAGTTACACCCATGGCTTCCCACCGAAAGAATCTGGCTGCCGGGGTAAAACTGGTAAAGCGGTTTTTTCTCGATGGGGTCCATGTGGTAGCCGGATACGATACCCCAGGTGTCTGCCTGCATTACACCGGAAGCATTCCTGCGCACCCTGCAGCGGCCGCGGGCGCCATCTTCAAGCATGCAATAATGCGGACAGAGCGTACAGCGCAATTTTCCGCTGCCCTCGATGGAATAATGCCTGGCCTTTGTACCAGGCTTGTCCTGATGATCATCTATACGCATAGGCAACAGTCGTTCAACAGTAGCAATTTGATGTCTCTATAACCTTACAATGCACTTTAGGTCAGCGCCGCAAGCATAGCCAAGTTCAGCATGTTAAGCTCACAGCGCCCAACAATCATCATGCTGTGCGTCAATTCTTTGGTAGTGGAGGGGATGCATTAATCTTCCTTACGTATACAACGTACGGAAAGTCCGAATCTTTTGTCAAAGTCATCGCGGGAAACACTTCCGGCGAGGTGTATGATATAATAATGCCTGGCTTTGTCTGATGATGCTTCGGTGCTGGACCAGAATCCGGCGCCCTCGAGAAAATTTTTATAGAGGCCATCATCGCCGCGACCTCCGGCAGGAAGAACGTGAAAGGCAAAGTCATCGGTGCCGTGATGCTTTTCGTGTGCCAGCCAGTATGGGTGTTCGGCGGTGTCGTGATCGCCTCCCCAGGGGTGTCCTTCCTGTCGGGCAGCCTTCAGGGCATTGCCAGCTCCATCTACCTCATCCTGATTGACAATGTCATGCTCCTGTTCGAAGTAGTCCAACAATTGCTGCCAGTCGGCATCAGATGGGATGCGCCAGCCATCAGGACACAAACCCTTTTCGCCAGATATGGCATGCCAGTTATATAGTATGCCATAAGTGGACACCATCTCCTGGGGCAGGTCGATGCCATCCACATCCTGATGGTCGTGCACGGCATAAGCTGCAGTTCCAAGCTGACTCCACTCTTCCGCCGTAAAGCCGGAAGGTATGTCCGTGCCGTCCCGGAAGGAAGAAACAATGAGGTTTTCAGCCATCCACTCCTGGCCTCCAATGATAACCGTCTGGTACGCATTGCCGTCAACATCCGTAACCCCATCTCCAAAAACCGGATAATCTACCTCGTTATCATCATCGCTGCAGGATATCACCAGGGGATTCAAGGCAATGAGTGCCATAAGGAGCCATGCTGCAGGACGCCGCAGCAAAAGGGGTCCTGTCATAGCAACTTTTTTGAGGTCGCATGTTTTCATGTTTTTTGTTTGCATAAGCTTGGGTTTTTGTGGGTTATGAGTAAGAAGATAATCGTTGTGTTTATTTCAAAAACCTCCGCATGGCATATTTCTCGAAGTGTCCACAAATAAACACAAATGGGTCCACAAATGCACGCAAATGGGTCCACAAATGCACACAAATGCTGGCCAAGTTTCTTCTTTGCGTTTTTTGCGTGTCTTTAATTTTGCGGCCTTTGCG
>PUOJ01000156.1 GCA_003552075.1 Bacteroidales bacterium | reverse complement strand
ACCAGGTCGGGGTTTGGACTGCTGAGAATGGGCGTGCCATCCGCATAAAAGGTGTATTCACCCCCCCTTTCCGTAACCGTGATATTTCCGTATTGGGATTGTTCATGGTGCACCAGGTGGTGATGTTTCCACTGTCTTTCAAGCGATGTGATATGCAAGCTTTCGGAGCCGGAAGAGGCCATCAGGAATAAGGTTCCTGTCAGCAGCACCAACAATGCAATGAAGGAGACAAGCCTGACAGGCTTTCCGGTCATTTTCCGCAAGGGCTGCAGCAGAAAAAGGCAAATAAGAAAGTTCAACAGGGCCACTGCAAGGGCAATGTGTATTGCATGCAGCAGGGGGATAAACACGAATGTAAGGATAAGGCCCCCGGCGATGGTGCCGAGGGTTTCATACACATACACCCTGGCAATGCTGAACACACCGAGGTCTTCAGCTGACGGCCCCGCAGACAGAAAATGCAGCTGGCATCCGGAGGTAAACAGTGCCCCGTGCAGAAGGCTAACGGGCAGGAGGATTACAAAGGAGACGATAAACATGGTGAGGATGCCCACCCCTTCGCCAGGCATCAGGGGCAGGAACTCACGAAAGGTGCGGGTTGCATATATTGCCGCAAGAAAAAACAGCGTAAACAGCACAGTCACCAGGATGAACCAGCCAAGCTTACGCTTAGTCCGGGAGATCCTCCGGCCAAGGAAGTGCGCCCCGGCCGACTCCAGCAGCAACCAGTTGGCCAGGATCACCCCAATGGAAAGTTCGTTGCCGTGAAAAGCCACCAGCAGTTCACGCAGCAGCACGATCTCTGCAATGAAGCCGCTAAACCCCATGATGACAACCGCAAGCGTGATCTTTCTCTGCATCATTGCGTGATTTGCTAGTTCATCTGTTTATAATTTTGCATATTACAAGTAATCAATGCTTTTTGGTTTTTGTTTCTCGCAGAGGAACGCTGATGGTTTCGCTGAGGCTCGCAGAGGTAAAACCCCGTGAGTGATAATCATCCTCCTGTATGTCAAAAACTCTGACATGGGGTTTCAACCTAATGACCACCAGACATTCCAAATGCTGTAAAATCCAAATGAAGCATATCCCAGGCGCTGTTCCTCCGGAACTTTCCCCTGAAAATATGAGGTCGGGCACGACCTTTCATTCCCAGGCAATCAAAGCATTCACGCAACCCTAGACCATTTGACCTTTCGACTTTTCGACCTTTCGACTTTTTGTCTTTTCGACCTTTCGTCCTTTTGTCTTTCCCCATCAAACCCACAGCCCATAGATCTCATACCCGCAGGACTGACACCTTCCGTTTTTCATCTCTTTGCGCTGCACATAAAAGTGCGTCCGGTGGATCAGTCTTTCTTCGCATCCCGGGCAAAAGGTGGAATTGAGACGGTGTCCCGGAACATTTCCCACATATACGAATTTCAGACCAGCGTCACGGGCTGTTTTTGCTGCTTTTTCGAGTGTTTCAACGGGTGTTGGCGGCAGGGTGGTGAGCTTATAAGTCGGACTAAACCTGTTGAGATGCACCGGGATCTCCGGGCCCAGCTCATCCCTGACCCATTCCGCCATGTTCCTGATCTCCTCAGGATCATCATTCAGGGTTGGGATTACCAGGTAGACAATCTCCAGATGCACCCTTTCTTCGCGGATCACCTTCAGGGTCTGCAGCACTGGTTCCAGTGAAGCCGAAGAAACCTGACGATAGAAATCATCCGTAAACGCCTTAAGGTCAACAGTCACCCCGTCCATATGCTGCAGCAATTCACGGAGTGGCTTTTCACGCATATACCCATTGGTATGGAAAAGTGTGTAGAGGCCTTGCCCCTTTGCCTCCCTGGAAATATCATACATATATTCATAAAATATGGTCGGCTCATTGATGCTGTGCGAGATGGATCTCGTTCCCTGCCTTTTTGCCATATTTACGATTTCCCTGGGAGAGAATTCCTGGGGACGAACCTCATCTGGCCCCCGTTGCGATGTTTGCCAGTTGTGGCAGTGCCGGCACCTGAAATTGCATGAGGCAGTAAACACACAAAGGTTGTGATGCCCAGGAAACATATGGTGCATGGGCTCTTTTTCAATCGGATCGATCTGTATGCCGGCTACGCTGCCATAGACCAGGCTATAAAGCCTTCCGAGGGCATTTTGACGCACACGGCAAAAGCCCCTGTCACCGTTGGCTATGATACAGCGGTGGTGACAGAGATCGCAACGAACCCGGTTTCTTTCCAGCCTGGTATAATGCCTGGCTTCTGTGTGTCGCTTCGCCAAAGAATGCTTAGCGGATGTATTAGAAGCTGAGGAAAGGCCGCTGACGCCACGAGGATGTGCAGCAAATGCCGTCGCCTGGCATGCGTGCACACCACTTAGCATAGTGTTGATGCCCGTGAGCGGAAGGCATCCCAGCGAGGCCAGGGCAACCCCTCCGGTAATCGCCTTTTTAATGAACTCCCTTCTGTTTTCAGGATTATTCATGGCTCATAACTTTATCTCCGCAGCCCAATGAAACAAAGTGCTGCGGCTACGTTCTTACTAATTCATCTCCGCAGCCCATTCTTCTTATTGCTTACTGCCTTCACTTACTTCTTACTTCTTACTGCTTACTTCTTACTGCTTACTTCTTACTGCCTTCTATCACCATTCTACACCCACACCCCATGGATGGCATACCCGCAGGACGGACATTTCCCATCTTTTACCTCATTGAACAACACAGTGAAATGCGATCGTTGTATCAGCTTTTCTGCGCATTGCGGGCAATAGGTGTTGTTGTGATCATGCCCGGGGACATTTCCCAGGTATATGTATTTCAGCCCGGACCCAAATCCTGTTTCGGCTGCTTGCTCCAAAGTCTCCAGGGGTGTTGGTGGCAGATCCGTCAACCTGTACGATGGCGAGAAACGGCTAAAGTGTACTGGTGTCTCGCTGCCCAGGGTTTCTACGATCCACTGGCACATCTGCCGTATTTTACCCGGATCGTCGTTAAGGGTGGGCACCACCAGGTTGACGATCTCCACATACTGGCCCTCTTCCTTTAATACTTCCAGCGTTTGTTTTACGGGTGAAAGGCTTGCAGATGCCACGTCAGCATAAAAATCATTGTCAAAAGCCTTCAGGTCAATTTTTACGGCATCAAGCTGCTTGATAAGCTTGCGCAGCGGCGCAGGGTTGATGTAGCCATTGGATACCATGCTGGTTTTAATCCCTTGTTCCCTGGCCAGCACGGAGATATCATACATGTATTCATAAAAGATGGTGGGTTCGGTATAGGTAAAGGAGATTGAATCCAATCCCCTGCGAAGGGCCTCTCCCACGATGCGTTCCGGTTCCATGTCGAACTCCCTCACCTGACCCGGACTGGATTGAGATATCTGCCAGTTATGGCAATAGCTGCATCGGAGGTTACATCCCACTGTAGCCACGCATAGTCGTTGATGTCCGGGGATGAAATGATAAAGGGGCGCTTTTTCGATGGGACCGGTATTTACGGAGCAGGGGCTGCCATATACCATGCTGTAAAGCTTGCCACCAAAGTTTTTCCGGACGCGGCAGATGCCGGAACCTCCCTCCTGCAGGCGGCATTGGTGCGGGCATAGTTCACATCTGACATCCCTGCCTGAAAGCCTCTGGTAAAACATCGCCTCTTTTGCCGGGCCGAGGGATTTGGCTGCAGCATGCGCCATGGCACCATGCAATGAGAAGCCTCCCATGGCCGTCAGGGCAGCGCTCCCTGCGATTGCTTTTTTTAGAAACGTACGCCGGCATTGGGCTTTCATGGATATGTTTTAAAGTTAAAATGTCAAAACGTCGAAATGGCTGCCGTTGGCTGTTGGCTTTTAGCTTTTGGCCTTTGGCTTTTAGCTTTTGACTGCAAAAGGGCAGCCTGGGACCTTTCTCTTATAACAAAAATAAGGAAATTAGTCCATAAACATACTGCCAGGAAGGAGCTCCTGATAGTATCCTGCAGATATAAAATACTGCCATCTATGGATCATAAATGACAGTATTTTCGCGAAACTTATCAGGCGAACGCCCTACCTTTCGATCTCAAAGGAAATTTTTGCGTTTACCGCATAAGAAACGATCTCGTTGTTTTCTACATTGGCGTTCATGTGCTTGATGTAGATGGATTTGATGTTTTTCAGCGTCTTAGACGCTTCTGCCACTGCGTTTTGTGTGGCTTCGGTAAATCCTTTTTCTGATACACCAATGACTTCAACTACTTTGACTAACATAATGAATCCTCCTTGATTTTTGTGTGAAACAATATACCATGGCAACTAAAAAAACCATGCCAAGAGCCAGTGAAGGAACAGTGATCCTCCTGTAATATAGGTCAAAAGGGCAAAACAGAAGATTATGGCGAAATGCGCCGGCAGTTATGCTGTGGAAGAAGCTGCCACAATGTGCAACTGGTTCCACACCGTGCACCACACCATCCCGGCTTGTGAAATCCGCGTTATTTTGTGCGGGTTATACACCGCAGTAAGAAAAATGGCGATGTGGATCAAAGGCCCCTGTGGGCTGAATATCGATTATGGGTGCGAATAAATTTTATTGGAGAAATGATTACTTACCTCAGGGGGTTACGCATTCGTAGCAGTATGAAAAGCATATTGACCACGATCACGCCCATCACCACGTAATGGATCTGGTTAAAACTGGCCCCTCTGTCGAGAAAAAAGCTGTATGCCACCGGGCCCAGTGCCGTGCTGACCACCATCACGAAGGTAAAGAGGCTGCGCACGGTGCCCAGGCTCCGGGTACCGAATATTTCGGCATACAGTGAAGAGGTGACGGGAGAGTTCATGCCTCCTGTAAACCCTACAAGCAGCCAATAGAGCGGTGTGGTAACAGGATGTGTTCCTATCGACAACACCACGAGGCCAGCTGCCAGGGGTAGCAGGATGAACGGAAAGAGGCGCCTGGCAGAAAAACGGTCGATCAGCGGGCCTGCGATCATGGACATGACGATGGAAGAGGCTGCATAGGCCGTAATGCTGCCGGCCATCCATTCGGTGCTCCATCCTTTTTCCTCCGCAATGAAAGTTTGAAAAAAGAAAAGGTTTGTCTGCAGGAAGCCCACCAGGAATACCGTAGGTGCGAAAATATAAAACCATGGGGTGCGAAAAACCTCCCGCTGTTTCCATAATCTCTGGGATTGCTCCTGTTCGGATGCCTGGCGTGCCTCGGCATCCGACTGTCCTTCAAATATTCGCTCCCGCCGGATCCGGCTCAGGGATGCGACAGTAAAGGGAACAAGCACGGTGCCAATGAGTATGGCGCTGAACACAAGTGTTTCGCGCCATCCAAATAAGCCGATGCTGCTGGCCACCAGCACTGGAAAAACCGCTTCACCCATCGGGAAGCCAAGGGCTGCAATGCTGAGGGCCTTCCCACGGGCGCGGGTAAAATAACGCGACATGGTGGTCATGGCCGTGTGCATAAGCAAGCCTTGTCCGAATAAACGCAAGGTATAGATCCCAAAGAACAATACCACAAGGTTCCAAGAAGCGGCTGCCAACAGGCAGGCCAGGAAGATGCCGGAAACCACGAAAAGGGCAAAACGTTTCAGGGGAATGTGGTCGATCTTTTTTCCCACATAAATTAGCGTGGCTGCACTCGATAAGGTGGCCAGGGCATAAAGGCTGCTGAACCCGCTGGCACTGATGCCAAAGGCTTCCATGAAATCCGGAATATAAAGTGACACCACAAAGGTTTGCCCGAAGCTGGAGAAAAACACCAGCATCATCCCCAGCGAGAGTATGCGCGGATTCGCCTTGTATAGTTGAAGGTAATTCACATTCAAAGATTATTGTTGCTACCGTTTGCCGGAAAATCAATTGCAAAGGTATAAAAAGGGCATTAGCCTGTATTTTTCATGCTTTTAATTCAGGTCAGGAAGCAAATGCTCAGTTATTTTGTGTACTTTCGCGAAACAAACAACGGGCGAAACAATCATCCCTGCATTATTCACTTAATTCACAAAAAACACAATGAGTAAACCGCGTCAAACGGTCAACAGCAAAGAAAGAGAAAAGGCCCAGAATAAGAAAAAAAAGGAAAAGCAAAAGAAAAAAGAAGAGCGCAAAGCGAGTGGCAAGAGCAGCGCAGATGATATGATCGCCTATGTGGATGAACATGGGAACATTACCAGCACACCCCCCGATCCCACGAAAAGAGAAAAGATAAAAGCCGAAGATATCCCACTGGGTGTCCCTTCCCGTGAAGACGATGATCTGGACAAAGAAAGGATTGGCATTGTAACCTATTTCGACAACTCCAAAGGCTATGGCTTTATAAAAGACAGAGAAACCCAGGAAAGCATTTTTACGCATATCAACAATCACCTGGATCCTATTGGTGAACGCGATACGGTTACCTACAGAGTTGAGCAGGGCTTAAAAGGGATGAATGCCGTGGATGTAAAGAAGCACAAGTAAATCCATACCTCCCATTGCATTCCGGCCTTTCATTGTCCGGAAACGATCACCCTTGTATCATGTTAGAACACTTTCCGACAATTTCCATTGGTCCCAAAATCGCTTTTATTTCTTAATATTAGCAAATTACAAAGTTCGGCCCGGGGTTTGATGTCAGTTGTTCATGGAATATGAATCAATCATTCTTTACCATGAACTTCTTCCACTCCTTTAAGATAGGTCTTCGCAATTTGCTGCGTGAAAGACTTTATACTGTATTGAATATCCTTGGATTTGCCTTTGGCATAACAGCGTTTGCTTTTGTAAGCATTTATGTTATAGACCAGTATCTCTATGATCGCGTCCACGAGCACGCAGACCGGATCTACCGGTTGGAGGCCTCCATGGAGGCAGGTGAATGGGCGCTGACCGGAACCATGCAAGGGCCGTACCTGCAGGAAACCTTCCCTGAAGTGGAACAGGTTCTGCGCATCAACAGCTTTATGTTCAGCCAGTCGGATGTCATTGTGGATGATGAACCCTTTCACATTCCAGACATCGTGATTGCGGATACCACGTTTTTTGATTTTTTCCAGGTGGAATTCATTCATGGCAACCCAAGGCATGCCCTTGCGGATAAATACTCGCTGGTGATTACGCGCAAGCAGGCTGAGAGCATTTTTGGCCATACAGACGTGATTGGGGAAACAATAACCATGATGGGGCGCCTGCCCCTGCATGTCACCGGAGTGATCGAAAACCCCACGCACACCCACTTACCCTATGAAGCCATTGCACCCATTGTGCTTTGGGAGGATTTCAGCAACGATGAAAATGTGCTTTATTCCTTCGGCCAGTGGAATAATTTTACTTTTCTGCAGCTACAACCCGGGACCGATGTGCAGGAGCTGGAAAACAAAATCAACAAGGACTTTAAGCAGCTTCTTTTTGAGATGGTTGGAGGTGAGATGGAGGTTGATTATTACTTGCGTCCATTAAAGGACATCTATTTTGCTGATGAGGTGGCCTTTCAGCCTTCCCTGAACCTGGGCAACCAACGTACCGTGAATGCTTTTGCGCTGATTGCCATTTTTGTGCTCGGAATCGCAGTAATCAACTTTGTGAATATCTCCACCGCCCGTGCCTTTAACCGTGCCAAGGAAGTCGGAGTAAAAAAACTGCTTGGGAGTACCAGGCCACAGCTGATGTTACAATTCCTGGTGGAATCGGTGCTAACCACAGCCTTTGCCGTATTGCTATCGCTGGCATTGATTGAAGTATTCTTTCCGGGTTTCAGGGATCTGACGGGCACAAACCTTCACCTGATGGATCTTGGGCTTCTGGTGGCAGTGCTTATCGTAGCGGCGGGGGTGCTGGTGGTGGGATTCTTGTCAGGCATTTATCCTTCTTTATATCTTACAGCCTTTCAGCCTGCAGCCGTGCTCAAGGGACAAAAAATTCCCGGGAAGGGAGGTGCCTTGCTCAGGAAGCTACTGATCATTTTTCAGTTTGGTGTAGCGGTGGCGCTGGTCTCCGGAACCATCATCGTTTTCCAGCAGATCACCCACATGAAGGATCAAGACCTGGGCTTTGACATCGCAAACGTGGTGTTTTTCGATTTTGACCTGGCACACCGCAAAGATGCGTTCAGGGAGGCGGTGATGGAACATCCCGATGTCGTAGAAGTCAGCTTTTCCAATGCGGTTCCGGGAGGAGTTCAGTGGCAGGAAAGTGCTGAGGTAAGAGGGGTCCGTAAACAGATCAATTTCCTGCCGGTCCACGCCAACTTCCTTCCGATGTTGGGCATTGAACCCATCGCAGGACGTCATTTTGACCCCAATATGCGATCCGAACACCGTGAGGTGGTGATCATCAATGAATATGCGGTAAATTACCTGGAGCTTGAGGGAAGCTATGAGGAAATTATCGGCCAAGAAGTGAACGACACAAGAATCGTAGGGATCGTACCCGATTTCCATCTCAATTCTCCGCACCAGGCCCTTGGTCCGCTGGTGATCTCGTGGGATGAATATTCTTCATTTAAAGCTTCTGTGCGGATGAGCGGACACAATACCTCAGAGGTGATGGGGCATCTCGAAAGGGTGAACAGGGAGTTTATGCCGCACCGCACGTTCAGGGCACAATTCCTGGACACCTTTTTTAACCGTCATTATGCCGACGAAGAGAGGTTTGGCACCATTGTGCTGCTTTTTGCCGCATTTGCCCTGCTGATTGCCTGCCTGGGATTGTTTGGAATGGCATCTTACATGGTAGGACAGCGTACCAGGGAAGTATCCATCCGCAAGGTGATGGGAGCGGCTTCTACCAGGATATATCTATTGCTGCTGAAAGATTTTCTTCTGTTATTTGCCGTTGGGTTTATCTTCGCAGTGCCGCTGGCATGGTTTTTTATGGGCAACTGGCTCAGCACCTTCCCCTACGCCATTCAAATCAGCCCCACCCCCTTCGTGCTGGGTGGTCTTTTTGCCGTGGTAATCACCATCCTCACGGTGAGCTACCACGCACTGAAGCTTTCACAGACCAATCCCGCGGAGGCACTGAAGTACGAATAAAAGATCCGGCACCATGGTTGCCACGCCAGCAGGAGAAAAGGGAAGGTCCGGGATTATTTTCTTGCTTCAAGAATCATCCTCAGCAGGGTGCCGAATTCTTCATCCGACACCCTGTTGCCAGGTTCATAGGTATCCACACGGTGCACAATGATCAGGTCGTCGTCGGGGAATATCACCATGTGATGACCGCCGGCACCCCTGGCAGAATAGGCTCCGTCGGGGACATCCACTTCCGGGTAATGGGGATATTTATTGAAGTCCCTGGCAACCCACCACATGTATCCGTAACCGTCTGCCTCATACAATGTGGCATCAGAATGGTAACGGGTACTTTCGTAGACCCATTCTTCCGGGATCACCTGCTGGTCCTTCCAGCGTCCGTTGCGCAGCATCAGCAGTCCGAAACGAGCCAGGTCACGGGCATTGACAGCAAAAGGGTAGGCAGGATGTATCGACTCCTCTCCGGTAACATACCAGCCGTCTGCTGCTTCAAACTGCTCCATGCCAATGGGCCGGGCAATCTCTTCCTCGATGGCCTCAAAGATATCTTTTCCGGTCAGCTCCATGAAGATGGTGCCGGATGCATTGAAGTCCCAGTTGTTATAATACCAGTGCGTGCCAGGCGTCACGATCAGTCCTGTTGGCTTAAGGTCCTTCATCCGCTGCGACTCATAGAGGGCATCGTGGTAAATTCCTGAGCGCGACTTCAGGAGATCACGCACTGTGGCCGTACGTTCCATCTGTGTGAGCGGAGGCTCATCATCAATGCCAAGCTCCTCCATAGAAGCCTCCATTGGAATGGTCCCGTCGGCCAAATAGTTGCCATAAAGGGCGCTCAGAAAGCTTTTGCGAATGGAATGTGTCATGTATTTGGTGTCTACCTGGCCCCATTCATCCACGATCATACCTTCAGACACAATCACCACCGCCGCAGTGGCAATGGTTTCAGAATATTCCCTGGCCAGGGCCAGCTCCACGGAACTGAATCCCAAGTCTTCAGGCTCAACCGCTTTATCCCATGATTCGCCAGGAAAATGTTCCACATCATTGGCAGAAGCTGCCATAAAAACCGCAATTAACAAAAAAGAAAAAATGCTTGCCATAACTCAATATCGGATTTGTGATTCACATTGTGTTGTTGTTCCATGTATCTTGCCAAAAAATAATCATGGTCTCCACTGCAACCTTTCATTTAAGTGCAGCATGTTGTATTTTTCCATCAGCGCCACCACTTTTTCCAGGGGAATGGCTTTCGCCTCATTGTCGTGATGTCCTGTCATGTCTTCTGCCATAAACAATGCATTATAAATGGCTTCCTGCGTAGCTTCCTCCGCAGCCTGGAAAAAGGTGTTCATGTCGTTATTTTCGATCAGTGGCGGAATTTCCACTGGAGAACGGTCTGTCAAATAAGGGATTGTATAGGCTGTGGAAAAGGCGATGGCAAAGTCTCCGGAGCCATTCGCCATGAAATGGGTAGTGCGTCCCATCCCGATAAATGACCTTTTGGCCATGCGCTCCAGGTTCCTGGGTGAGAGCGGGGCGTTGGTGGCGATCACAATCATTGCGGATCCTTCTTTCTCCGGGCTAATTTGCTCCTCCTGGTATTCCCGGGTAAAGGGCACCCCGTTGATATACAAAAGCCTTCCGAAATTGGCCTGCACCAAAACGCCTACGGTGTAACTTTCCTCGCCTATGGGATCGGTAATCCTGGATGCGGTCCCAATACCGGCTTTCCAGCCGAAGCTGGTAGTGCCTGTCCCTGCCCCCGCATTTCCTTCGGAAACATGCCCTGTAGATGCGTTTTCAATAGCCGCGAATACGTCCGCACGGGTGACATGCTGGCCCCTGATGTCGTTGAGGTACCCATCATTGGTCTCTCCCACGAGGGCATTCACAGACCGCACCTGCTCATTTCCAGGCTGCTGAAGCATCCAGGCCACAGTGGCCTCCACGGCTGTACCTACATTCAGGGTGTTGGTAAGCACAATGGGCGACTCTATGTTACCGAGTTCCTCTACCTGGAGCGACCCAGCCATTTTTCCAAAGCTGTTAAAACAATAAATGGCGGCTGGTACCTTGTTGCGGAAAAGATTGCCATCATGCGGCAAAATGGCAGTGACACCGGTACGGATGTGGTCTTCTTCAATCCGCGTCTTATGCCCCACAAGCACTCCCGGAACGTCGGTGATCATGTTCAATGGACCGGAAGCCATCAGACCCACATCCACCCCGAGATCAGATGCCCTTGCCCTGTCAGGCAATTCCTGCGCTCCCGTCGTCTGCAAAGTCAACATCAAAAAAAATGAACCGAGCCATGCCAAACAAGATTGACACACACGCCGATGATGATTGCTTGGCGAGCTCCATGTGACCGATTTAATTATATTATAAACACATGAACCGGTTAAGGTGATAATCTTCATGATAAAGTTTTTTTTTACTACCCAAGCGAAAGGTTCTTTCACCGGAGATCTCAAACTGCCTTTCATATGCAAGTCTTTATAATTAGATTAATTCGTCACATAAACCGGGTACTTTGCGAGCCCGTCGAAGCCAAAACTCCATTTGATAATCATTCCAATGTCTGTCCATTCTTTTGCATGAAGCTTTCAGCGATTATCGTGCAGGCAATATATAATATTTTTTTAAACATTCCACCATTGCCGAAAATTTTAGGTGTCTTGATCAACAAGCCATTGATCATTTTTCGGCCAAGTACCTTCGAGGATTTGGCCCCCAGAACCATTGTCGTTTTTATGCTGATCAGCTATAAGGACAGTCAGCCACCGGGCAAGGTGAGCTGGCAAAGGCCAATCGCGCGGATGCGTGTTCGCAGGGATAAGGGAAGACACTGCAATGAAATCAGGTTTGCGTCAAATCCAAATATTCCAAAATCATCATTACTTTTGCTGGTTAAAGACAGGTTTTAACGTACAGATTCATAAACGGGAACATTGGATAATGATCAGGCTTGACAACGTGACACTCAGCTTTGCTGACAGGCAGCTTTTTAACGGGCTTTCTCTGGAGGTGCCTGCAGGTGGTCGGCTACTGATCAGCGGGGAGTCTGGCAGCGGGAAAACCACCCTGCTGCGGATGCTCCTGGGCTTTTTGCCGCCCGACAAAGGGCAAGTCATTGTGGATGGTGAGCGGTTACAGGTCGATAATGTGTGGCGGCTAAGGCGGAAGATGGCCTATGTGAGCCAAGAGATGCAGATTGGCAACGGACGTGTGGAAAGCTTTTTCAAAGAGGTATTTCGATTTAAAAATAACCGTGGCATTGCCTACCAGCGCGATCAGGTGATCGCCCTGCTTGACGATTTTCAGCTTGGATCAAGCACCATGGAAAAAGACCTGGAAGACCTTTCAGGTGGTGAGTTGCAGCGGGTGGCCATCATTATGACCTTACTGCTCGACCGGCAGATCTACCTGCTTGACGAGGTGACATCCGCCCTGGATAGGCCCCTTAAAGAAATGATTGTCAATTATTTTACGAACCTGGAAGACAAAACCCTGATCATCTCATCACACGACAGGGTATGGCACGACCAGGGTTTTCCCACGATACACATTGGTAAAAATGGAAGCAGCACCTGATATCACCATATTGCGCTTGCTGGCTGCGTTTGGCCTGCTAATCGTGCCGCTGACATTGTCCTTTTTCCTGCGGCTGGGCTTCGTCAGGCAGCTATTCATCTCCGCCGGCAGGATGACCGGCCAGTTATTTCTGATGGGTATCCTCCTGGTGTACCTTTTCAGGTGGGACAACCCCTGGCTCAATGTGGCCTGGGTGGTCGTGATGATGTTCTTTGCCTGTTTTTCCGCGATGGTCAACAGCAAATTGTCTTTCAGGCATTTTTTCCTGCCGGTTTTCCTGGCCTATTTTGTCGGCACTGGTCTGATCCTGCTGTTTTTCAACAAAGTGATCGTGAACTACGAAAACATCTTTACCGCCCGCCTGGTAGTGGTTGTGGGCGGCATGCTGCTGGGCAACTCGTTGAACAGCACCATCATAGGCATTTCCCATTATTACGAAGCCATACGCAAAGAAAATAAACGTTACCTGTACCTGCTTTCGCTCGGGGCCGATCAACAAGAGGCCCTCTTGCCCTTTTTTCGTGAGGCACTGCGTGCAGCCATGCGCCCGTTCATCGCCAACATGGCCACCATGGGGATCGTTTCACTGCCCGGCATGATGACCGGCCAGATGTTGGGTGGAGCCGATCCTGAAACAGCGATCAAATACCAGATTGCTATCGTGCTGGCCATCTTTACAGCACTCACAATCAGTGTGGCCCTGTCTATATACTTTACCTCACGGCAGGCTTTCGATGAATACGGTATCCTGAAGGGGAGCTTGTTCAGGCGGTAGCCACGGAGAAAAGTTTCGGCTGGGTTTAATGGTACAATTTATTTTTGCAGGTGACGTTTTTTACATCTGAACCCCCGGAGGGCGGGCAAAGAAAGTAAACAGTAAAGTAAGAAGGCTTTTGGCTGTTAGTTATTGGCTATTAGCAAGAAAGCTCAGAAGACTTTTTTATACCATTGGTATTCTTTTTGCCAATAGCTAAAAGCCAATAGCAAATAGCAAATTTTTTGACGAATCTTAAAACAATGAAGCGACTCATTTTCCTGGCAATCGTTTTAGCAGGATGCTCTACCATGATGCCTTTGCAGCGAAGCGGTCTGATCACAGCCTTTCATCTCATTGAAGACCAAGAATATGCAGAGGCCAGGGATTATATTGAAAAGATGGTTGAAGACGAAGAAGCTGCCGGATGGCCCCGCACCTGGCATGCCAGGGGGCTCTTGTATCAAAATGCCTATCGCGAGGGCAAGGAAAGAAACAACAGCAACCTTTATGAAATGATCGACCGACAGCTCTTTGTGGTATATGAATCTTACGAAAAGGCGCTTTCGCTGGATGCCGGCAGCAGGATACGCAACCAGCTTGCCCCTAGATATGTATTGCTGGCCAACGACCTCCAGGCCATGGGTCAGCAAAGTTTTGATGAAGGCACCTATGATGAAGCCCTGGAAGCCTTTGAGACGGTGGCAAAGATCCGGCAGGGGCAATTGCTTAACCTGGACACCGATACCACCCTGCTGTACAACATGGCAATGGCTGCCATCAACGGCGGGAAGCGCGAAAAAGCCATCCAGTACCTCCACCGGTTGGACCAATACCGTTATGGTACCAACGTGAGCCACCTGTTGTCGGAGGCATACTTGCAACAGGGAGATACCCTCAAGGCCAGCAATGTGCTCCAGGATGGGATCGCAAAGTACGAGGAAGACGAAGACCTGGTTCTTCTGCTGGCCAACACCCAATATGAGATGGGCCTTGTGCGGGAAGCCCTTCTCATGCTTGAAAACAAATCGGAAGTGCATCCTTCAAACCATGAGCTTCCTTATACAAGGGGCCTTATCCTTCAAAAAGAAGGCAAATACGAGGAGGCCATTATGGCTTATTGGGAATCACTGGAACTGGAGCCCGACAAACCAATTATATATGCCCATATTGCCACCTGCTTTTACAATATCGGCATAGAGATTGAGGAGCAGGCAAGGACCATTAACCGCAGCGCACAAGTTCAGGAAAAAAGAGAACGATCCACTGCAGCACTGGAGTCTGCAAGCCTTTGGCTTAACAAGGCCCTGGAACTGGAAACCCGCGACCCGGAAGCGCTAGCCATTATCCAGGAGCTCTCCGCCCTGCTTGATATCACGGAGCGGGTCGATAGCCTGAATGAAAAGCCCATCGAAAATGATGACCCGAACGAAGGGTCAGATACTCAGTGACATGGTGATTCCAAGGAACTGTTTGAGCTGCAGGCGGGGCTCCTCTTTGGGACTGCCGTCTGGCAAGGTCACCGGATCACCCTGGTCATCCAATACTGGGAAAAGGATGTTCTCGTCATAGATCAGATGCAGGTTTACGCTTACGGTAAAATACCAGCTGATCTGTTTCTCCAGGTTGATTTCCCAATCCACATCGACGTTCTGCGGACTCTCCAGGTAGTTGGTAAACAGCCTTACTTTATTTTCGATTTTAAGGTCATCAAGCAAGGTCATCTCGTTGTTGACCACCAGCTGTCCACCCATCTCATGCCTGGCACGCTTGCCACGCTCGATGCCGTGCGCCCGCTGGTTGACCTGCGTGGTGTCGAGCACAAAGGTATTTCGGTATGACAGCGCAGAAAAGTTCAGTGTGGTGTTGGCAAAAGGTTCGTATTCAAAACCCGCTCCTATGGTAAAGGTTCCCGGGCTAAGGAACCTGGAGATGGGGATGGAATCATTGGGATAGTCATAACCTTTGGAAACCTGCGTCTTTCCGTAAAATACCGAGCTAAAGTCAATCTTGTCGCTGATGTTTTTATTCATCTGCGAGTTCAGCTCCAGGATGTCTGTATTGGTTCTGAAGCCGAATTCTTCCGAGATGATGTTCCCATAACGGAAACGGGCGCTGTTGGTCCATTTGATTTCCGAGTCGATGTTGCGATATTGCGCCCTGACCCGCAAATCCAACAGACTGGCCAGTGAACTCTCCCCGCCCCTGGCCCAGTTGGAGAGGTAGTTCTGGTTTAGGCTGAAAGCACTCGAGAGCCCATAACGCCAGGTTCCCGGGATCTCATCCAGTGGCTGCAATGGTGCAAGGGAACGATCGGGCTCCAGCGTGGTGATGGGGATTTCACCGGAATCCATCTTGCCCATGCGCTCCACATGAATGTCATCCTCCAGTACCAGCCGGATTTCATGCTTAGAAGGGTTTCCCACCCATATGGTGATGGAATCGTTTTCGTGATTTCGCACCCAGTAACGCATCAGGTCATCCGGTTCGGCCGTCAACCAGAAAGGCTGTCGTGCCCCGGTGGGGTCGCTGAGGTATAACGGGATGGAGTCCCGCACATGGGTATGATGCAGGAGTTCCTGCACTGCCAACCGCAGGGAATCCGGGGTCATCCGGCCCGGTACCACAAAAAACGGAGAATCTTCATCTGCCACCAAGGCCTGGTATTTCTCAGAGACCACCAAATGAGAGGAGTCAGGCAGAAAAGCCCGCTCCTTTCGGGAACCGGGTGGAAGCAATGGGGGCCGGATGTCCTGATCTGCCACCCGGTGAATGGTAATGTCGCGGGATCTGAGATATAGCGTATCCAGAAAAATCTCTGTGATGGTGTCGGGCTCGTGGCGGATCGAGTCCACAAACACCTGCAATTCGGGAAGGGTGTCGACACGGTTGGTGACAATGGTCTTTTTGTTTATGAAGGTCTTTTGGGTAATGAAAGGCTCTTTCTCGAGCGGCACGGTATCCACGATGAATACCGTGTCGTTGAACCACCGCAGAGGGATGGTATCGTGCCGGGCAAGCGTGGTCAGCTCCGGCCGAAGAGCATCGTAATCAAAGCCAAGGAGACGTGTTTCCACGCTGTCAAAAGGCTCGTTGTAGTGGTCTGCCAGCCTGGACAGGGAAAGGTGCAATGTATCCCCTTCCTCTCGCCAGAGGCTGTCGAGCTGCAGCATGTTGCCAATGTATTCAGATGCCGCTGAAGGCGTGAAACGAATGGGATGGAAAGGCAGGGTGTCGTTTCCAACCCGCTCGATGCCTCCCGGAGGCTGAGCAGAAGCACAATATATGCTGAATCCGCTGAACAATAGTATCAAAACAGCACGCATAACAAAGATTTATAGTGAATTTAGATTTATGACCGCAAAAATAACGTCTTAATCCAAACGAAGAGGCATAGTAAAGATTGTTTGTTCCCTAATCCATGCCAGCGTAAGCGAATTAACCTTTTCCTTTTGACGGTTTGCAGTAAAGAAAGTTTATTGCTTTGATCCTGTTTTTTCATCCCTTTGCTAAAGGCTAAAAAAAAATTACTTAAAGTGGACGAAAATATTTATCAACTTGCCGTCTAGTCAAAAAAAATTTTTAGATTTGTTAACATTTGATGCGGGGTGATAAATATATTTAATTTCTAATACCAACTGGCTAATCATGTTTTATCTGCAAAAACCTTACATTTTATTGACAATCGTATTTTTATTTATCCGGTCGACGGTCTATGCTGCAGGAGTTACGCCTGAAGAAATAGACGAGTCATTAAGAAGGGGCATAGAATGGTCTGTTGAACAACAATCTGCAAACGGGGGATGGGAGGTTTCTTATACTGTTGGGACTACAGCAATGGGCGTTACCGCATTGGGTCATTATGCAGAGCAACTGGGCGTCAAACCCTTATCTAATAATTATGAATACAGTGATCAAACTTTGGCAGGCTTAAATTATATTTTTACGCATGCAAGATATGATGCTGAGCAAGAAATGGCATGGTTTGGTGGTGAAACAGTTATGCAAGCCGAAAATTATGCTGCTGGTCCAGCAATGATGGCCATTGCCATTAGCCAGGAGCCTGATCGCATTGTTGATGTACAGGGAAGCGAGTTAAACGGGTTGAGCTACAGAGACGTTGTACAGCTAATTTTAAACTATGTAGTCGATGTACAAAATACAAGCGGTAATGGCATAGGTGCCTGGCATTACAGACCAACCTCTGACATAGGTGACCTTTCCATTACGGGATGGATGACCCTGGGCCTGGGCTATGCCAGGGACCGTTTTGGAATTGATCTGCCACAAATCCTGATTGACAACCTCGACGCGGGTGCTGAACTCATGCAGCAAGCTGACAACCCGGGTGGTTGGGAATACGGTGGTGCCGGGTATAGCTCTGAAGTAAACCCACCATATAGCGATTGGATTAACATGCATAAAGTTGGTCATCTCCTGTATGTCTTTGATCTGATTGGTGAAAGTGCCGGAAGTGAACGCGTGCAGAGGTCTGTAGGTTTCCTTGAAAGGCACTGGTATTCGCCTACCAGTGGGCACTCAGGGGGGTTAAACGATTTAGGGTGGCGAGGTAACCCACCCGGAACGCTCCCATCATACATTGCTACTGTTACCATCATGAAAGGGCTGGTAGCTTTAGGAATTGAAACACTAAACATCAATGGGGATGAATTTGACTGGTATGAAGATGTAGCCACTGTGATTGTGGAAAATCAAAAAACTCAGGGATCATGGGATCAAGGAGGCTTTCCTAATAATTATGAAGAGTTGAGCACTTTTTGGGCCATACTTACATTAATGAGGGCTGTTCCCATAGAAGAGGAAGAAGAAGAAGACATATATTTCATTCCGAATGCTTTTATGCCATCAAGCCACTTAGTAGAAAACCAAACCTTCAGACCTTCTTTTGAAGAAACCCCGGTTGCTTATTCTTTAAAAATTTTTAACAGATGGGGTGAAGAGGTCTTTAGTTCCGATGATTTGAGCGATGGATGGGATGGCATATATCAAAACAATGATGCGCCTAAAGGAACATATACCTACAAAATCTCCTTTGTAAATTCCAACGGGAGAGAGCAGCAAATCAGAGGTGCGCTTATGCTTGTTAGATAGCTTTTGACTAACTCGTGAAACGAGCCATGCCAAATAAATTGACAGACACGAGAATGATTATGTCATGGCGAGATTGGCTTTGCCGAGCTCGCAAAGTGCTCGGTTCATCTGACCGAAATATAAAAATTATAAACACATGAAATAAGTTTATCTTTAAGCTTCCTCATTAATAGGCAAAGGATACGTGGACGCTTTCTAAGGTGTTCCAACTTTTAATTAAGGGATGTCCTCATATAAGATATGATGACTCTGAGTTAAGTTATCGTCACGATAATCTCCCTGTTCCTCCGCGGGCCATCGAATTCGCACAGGAAGATGTTTTGCCAGGTGGAGAGGCCCATGGTGCCGTTCATGATGGGGATCGTCTCCTGGGGGCCTGTAATGCCGGCCTTGAGATGCGAATCGCCGTTGCCATCCTGGGCATCGTGCAGCCACACACCCCGGGGAATCAGTTTTCGGAGCAACTGGATCACATCCGTCTGTACAGAATCATCCCAGTTCTCCTGTATCATGATCCCGGCAGTAGCTCCCCGCACATATACGTTGACAATGCCCTGCACGATACCCGAGCGGGAAACGATGGCTGCTACCTCATCGGTGATGTCGTAAAGCCCCTCGCGCGAATTTGTCGCAATGGTAAAAGTCTCTTGCATGGTGAATGCCTTTTTGATTCATTCGAAATTTACCCTGAAATACTTACTTTGTTCCAGGATCTCAATGTTTCTCGCATACAAAATTACAGCAATCCCGTTTACATCATTTGAGCCAGGCAAAATATTCTGAAAGACAGCGGAAATATTGTTAAAATGAGCACTGGACCATCAAGCGCATCATCACGAAGCCAGCTTTCATTCAATGTTTTTTTAATTGATCTCAAAATTGCTGTTATTTTTACACGCCAAAGCATCCGGCAGATGCGTGCAATCAGTTATAAACAGCAAAACCATGCCTGTACTAGCGATGATCATTGTGTTGCCGTTGTTGTTCAGCCTGGTGCTGCTCTTTCGCCCTTTCAAGGGGGATATAACTTTCAGGCGCATCACAGCTGCAGGGTCCCTGCTCGCCCTGGTGGGCATCGTCTATGCCTTTCGCGTGGATGCTGACACCTGGCAGCTGCTGTTTCCTGCGCATGCCCCTGCCCTGCTCCAGCGTTTCAGCCATTTTCTGGTATTTAGTACGAGTGGCTATTCTGGCCTTATGCTGATTCTCTTCGCTGCGATGATGAGCGTTCTGGCTGTAAGCACCTTGAGTGGTCGCAGAAAAAGACCCGACGAACAACGCTTTTTTGCCTGGTATTGGTTCAGCGCCGGCCTGGGATTTGCCATATTCTCCGCAACCCACTTGTACCTGCTCATCTTTTTATGGGGAATATCCGTCATCCCCCTGTATATGCTGGCCAGCGGATTTTCGGATGAGCTTGCGGCGCTGGGCAAGAAAACACTGATCATCCATGGAGGTGCGCATGTGCTGATGGTCACCGGGGCCGTGATGGCCGTATCGCTGAGCCTATCGGCAGACATTGCTATCATGCAGACAGCAACCACGACGACCGCCGGAACAGCGGGCTTTCTGCTCCTACTCGCCGGTGGGCTTGCTGCAATGGGAATTTTTCCCCTTCACTCATGGGTGATCCCGTATGCAACCTATGCCAGTGGGTGGTCTTTTGCCTTGATGCCGCTGGTCTTTCAAAGATTCGCGGGCACCTACCTGTTGATCAGGTTGTGCCACGATGTTTTTTTCCTGACCGACACCCTGCGGTTCATCCTGATCGCCCTGGGGTTGATCAGCGTCATCCTCGCCCTTGTTATGGCTTTGGGCAGGTCTGAGCCACAATCAACCCTTGCTTATCTGCACATTGCGCTTGGTGGGGCAGTCCTCGCGGGCATCGCCACAGGCACACAGGCCGGAATCCTTGCTTCTGTAGTCATTGCGGCTGCCGGCGGAGCCGTCTTGATGCTTTTTTTTCTGCACAATTTGCAAAACACCAACCGATCCGCTGCATTGAAGTGGCTTGCCCTGAAAAACAAAAAGCTATTCAACGCATTGAACCGGCTGGAAGGTACAACTTATATAGATATATACGAAACAGGCGCAAAGGCTGTATTTGCAATGCACCGTCCTTTAAGCCGCATGCATGATGGCGTATTGCAAACCTACCTGGTATGGGTCGTGGTCGCGATGATCTTATTGTTTTTGTTGAAATGATTAGCCAATGAATACGGAGATTTACCTTGCCATCGTAATGATCATGATGATCATCCTGGCCGTGGCAGCGATTCACGCCAAAGACCTGCTTTCTGCAGTGATCGCCCAGGGTGGTATCGGCTATGGACTGGTCATCTGCTTTCTGCTGCTGCAAGCTCCCGACCTGGCTATTGTGCAGATCGTGGCCGAGACCATCACCATCATCATCATGGTGGCCGTTTTGCACGACAGCACACGGCATGAAGAACGATGTCCCACCTGCCCCCGGGACATTGTCAACCGATCTGCAGCCCTGATCCTGGTGGTCACTCTGCTGTATTTTTTCGTGGATGCCATCCCGGCACTACAACCATTCGGAGAGCATACACTCCGGATGTCGGCCAACTATGTGTATGATGCCATTGAAAAGACGGGAGCCACCAATTTAGTAAAAGGCGTGTTATGGGATTTTCGAGCCCTGGACACTTTGGGAGAGGCTGCCGTATTGTTTACCACGGCCATAGGTGTACTGGCCATTTTACGCCTGCAAGGGAAAAAATCTGTAAAATCCAATTAGTCGCTGATAATGAAAGGAATGTCAGTCATCGTGCAAAAGGTAGCGCAGCTGTTGAGCGCCTTGATTTTTGTATTCTCAATGTATGTGATCACCCACGGACACATCTTGCCCGGTGGTGGTTTTACGGGAGGCGTGCTGCTTGCCGGCTCCTTCATTGTGCTGGTGTTGGCACAGGGTCAGGGATACCTGAAACTCAAACAACAGCGGGAAAGAACTTCCCTTTTCGAGAGCCTTTCGGTATTGTTGATCTTACTTTTAGGGTTCAGCGGCTTGTTTGCCGGCTCCATGGTTTTCTTTGGGAATTACCTGCCCAAGGGACAGCCGGGAGAGCTCCTCAGCGCAGGCAACATCCCAATATACAGCATTTTGATCGGCATCAAGGTGGCCGCCACCTTGTTCACCATTTTTCTTGCACTGACTATCTATAAAGAGGAGGTTTCCAAATGATGCTGTACGTCCTTTGTTTTATCCTGCTGCTTACTGGCTTATACGGGTTGCTCATCAGCCGCAACATCATAAAGATTGTGATTTCCCTTACCATTGTGGAGATCAGCATATTCCTGATGTTGATCCTGATCGGCTACATTGAAGGCGGACTGGCTCCGGTGATTTTCCAGGAAGAGGTGCTGTCACACCAGGCGGTGGTGGACCCGCTGCCGCAAACCATGGTGCTGACGGCCATTGTGATTGCACTGGCCACGAACTCTATGATTCTGACCATGGCGATCAGGTTGTACAAGAAATACGGTACGTTTGACATTCAAGAGATCAACGAGTTGAAAGGATGAGTCGATGGAAAACCCAGTCCTGATATTCTTCATTTTCCTGCCCTTTCTGGCGGCCTTTCTCATACCGCTGCTGAACCTCTTTTGGGATCAGGCAAAAACCATTGTACTGCCCCTGGTAAGCTTTGTGCTTTTGTTGCTGGCTCTGCTCATCGTGATCAATCCGCCACAGTCGACACAGTACATTCCTGGGGGCTGGTATCCTGTGGATAATATCCCCGTCGGCATTCACCTGGTGGGTGATGGACTGAGCCGGTTCATGCTGCTGCTCATCAATTCGATTGCATTTCTTTGTGCCATTTACGCCATCCCTTACCTCAGGCTGTTTACCGGCCAAAAGTATTTCTACACCCTCTTCTTCCTGCAGCTGGCAGGCCTGAACGGGGTTGTCCTGGCGGGCGACATGTTCAACCTGTTTGTGTTCATGGAAGTGACGGCAAAGGCTTCCTATGCGCTGGTGGCCTTTGGGGTGAGAAAAACCGAGATCGAAGCCTCTTTCAAATACCAGGTGATGGGCGGACTGGCCACCCTTTTCATGCTTTTTGGGATTGCCATGCTATACTGGATGACTTCCACGCTGAACATGGCCGACATTTCCGTAGTGTTGCGGAACGACCACGCCGGAAACACCGGCGCGATCCGCTTTACCCAGCTCTTCCTCCTTGCAGGTGTTGCGATCAAAGCGGCCATGATCCCCTTTCATGCCTGGCTCCCCGACGCCCACTCCTCTGCACCCTCACCCGTCTCGGCCATGCTTTCGGGGGTGGTCATCAAGGTACTTGGTGTGTATGTGATCCTCCGGTTATTTATCAACGTCTTTGCCCCCAGCGAGTTTTTGTCGATGGTGATCGCAGTGCTGGGAGGCATCTCTATGACGGCCGGGGTGATCCTGGCGATCGGGGCCTGGAATTTAAAACGGCTGCTGGCCTATCACAGCATCAGCCAGATGGGCTATGTGCTGATGGGCATTGGAATCGGAATGGGAGTCGTCGCTGGTGGTGGCAGCCCCGAAGCAGTCGCGCTCACTTTTACCGGCGCCCTTTTTCATATGATCAACCACGCGGTATTCAAGGGCCTGCTGTTTTTAACGGCGGGGTCGATTGAATATTCCACGGACAACCTCGACCTGAAAAAGATGGGTGGGCTGGCACGGTACATGCCGCTTACGATGGTCGCCTCCTTTGCAGCCTCCATGGCCATTGCGGGCATCCCACCCTTCAACGGCTTTTTCAGTAAATTTGCCATCATCGTAGCGGCCATACAGGGAGGATACCATTTCAGGGCAGCCCTGGGCCTGCTAGTGGGCATCCTAACCCTCGCCTCCTTTGTGAAGTTTCAACGATATGCCTTTTTTGGGAGGCCCATGCCCAGGTTAAGCTTAAAGCACACCCCCTTGCTGATGAAAGCTTCCATGATCACCATGGCCGTGCTTTGCGTGGTCATGAGCCTTTTAATTTTTCCTGAGGCAAGGGCCATATTTCTCGATCCCGCAGTGAATACCCTGCTGGAATCCACGGATTACGTAATAAAACAACTGTAAAGATGCGAACAAGATACATTGTACTCTTTTTTATTGCCTGGATTTTCTGGCTATTGCTGACCTGGTCGGTTCAGGTGGCCTCCGTGCTCACCGGCATGGTGGTGGCAGTCATTACCTCCATGCTATTTGGACAGTATTTCTACACCTCCATTTATAAACTGAGGCAGTTCAGGCGCTTTTTGACGGTCTTCCCCTTTTTGGCATTTTTTACCTGGCAGACCATCAAAGCCAATTTTGATGTGGCCTGGCGGGTGCTGCATTACAAGGTGCCGATTCAACCGGCCATCATCAGGGTCCCACTGAATGTGCAAACAGATATGTCCAGGGCTGTGCTGTCGTGCGCCCTGACCATGACCCCGGGCACGATCGTCATCGACATCCAGGAAGACTGCATGTACGTGCACTGGATCTATGTAGACAAAAATGATCCGGACACTTATGCCCTAGAGCGCATCCGCAAGTATGAACGATACGTCCAAACCATATTCGACTGATTATGCTAACTTATTTGCTATACATTCAGCTATTCATCCTGGTGTTCCCGCTTTACAGGATCATCTTTGGTCCGACCATTGCCGATCGGATCGTGGGCATTGAGAAGTTGGGCACCCTGGTGACATCCATCGTGGTGATCATCATGCTCATCAGCGGCAAGGTCTGGCTGATAGATATCGTGATTGCCTGGACCATATTGAGCTTCATCAGCAATCTGACTTTAGCCAAATATCTCGAAAACAAAAAATTAAATGACTGATATTCTTTGCAGCATATTGTTTGTGGTGGGCACCCTGTTCCTTCTGTTCAGTGGGATCGGCCTGATTCGTTTGCCGGACGCTTATAATCGCCTGCAAGCCAGCACCAAGGCCATTACGCTTGGGATGTGCAGCATACTGCTGGGTGTGGCCCTCAAGTACGGTCTGAGTGCAGAAGGGGTAAAAGCCATTCTGGCCATCATGGTGATCTTCGCCACAGCTACCGTGTCGGCGCACACCCTTGCCAGGGGGGCCTACCGCTTTGGCATCAAGCCCCACAAGAAGACCTTTCGCGATGATTGCAGCCGGGCAACGGAGCAGCAAGAAAATGAAAATGATTAAACCAGACATTTTCACTGGTTTTCGCCTTGAAAATGTTGAATGGTTTGCTAATTTTGCCACTTTTCTATTAAAATAAACAGAGATAATCATGCATTAGCCTCCCTGTGGGCTCTGCAAGTTTCTACGAGACAATCTTTGACAAGCAAAAACACCACGCACTGATTAACTGCATTCTATAATTGACATAAACAAATGAAGCCAATTGCAATTCTCCTGTTGCTGACCCTGACTTGCGTCCAGGCAAATGCCATGGAAGCCGTTGTGTTTAACGGGACCCACGCATCTGCAGAAAACAAGCTGATAGCCATGACCGTTGCCGGCATTGTGAACCGTGAACAACCAAGGTTATACCTGCTTAACGTATACGAAACCTGGAGCTACAATCAGACTGACGCAAGCTGGCAGGCGATCTATGAAGAAGAAGGTGG
The DNA here is from genome assembly GCA_003552075.1 of Bacteroidales bacterium. Taxonomy (GTDB): domain Bacteria; phylum Bacteroidota; class Bacteroidia; order Bacteroidales; family UBA7960; genus PUPG01. The sequence continues at coordinate 2,211 of PUOJ01000156.1, read as the reverse complement.
AGTTGCTTTTAATGAGATCACTGAGATCAATGAACTGGTTCAGCATTTCATTGATGACCTGAATGGGGCCATCACCTATGATCCTTCGCTGACCTATGGTAACTTCGAAGGCCAGGTTTTCAGGTGGCAAGGCGAACTGGCGATGATGCTGGGAGGGCTTACGGATTGCATTCCGCTCCCCTATGCAGATCAACACATTGATATCGACAGGCCCGACAGCATCAGCGTCCCGGATCATTTTCACGGGCAGTCGCCCATCACGGTCAGTGCCAGGCTTGAGGAGAGCGATCACAGCTGGAATGACCCGGCGCTGTCACAGAAGGAACGCTACCTCCTGGGGCTCGACTGGGCTTTGGAGCATCTCCTTCCGCGAAGCAATCCCGAAAAGTTTTATCTCAGGGAAATAACCGACTGGGCCGTTAACCAGCGGATGTTCCAATTGAACCTGGCAGGGACAGAAACCCTCAACTTTTATTCCCTCCCTGATGAAAAAGCAGAGAAAATTGAGCAGGTCATGTCGTATATGCTTGATTACAACCCTGACGAAATATTCCACGTATACGGATGGATGCGCCCTGAGCCACTGGTACAATGGATTTCCGGCTGGGGAGGAAGCTTTCATGAAACATTGCTCAGCAACCTCTCCTGGCATCACGTATTTCCTGCAGATGAGGACTTTGACTACTCGAGGCCAGCCGTTGAAGAGGCCGAAGCGCTCATGCTGGAAGACAAGCACTATGTCATTTTCATTGCTTCAGAGGGCGATGCAGGCAACTGGGTGACCGGATTCCAGGCGGGTGCCTGGCACTCATCTGCCAGGGGTGAAGTACCTGTAGGATGGGGTTTTAACCTGCATATGTTTGAGCAATTCCCATTCCTGGCGCAATATTACTATGAAACAGCCACCCCAATGGATGGTTTTATCTCCGTAACGTCACCGCTTGGTTATGCTTTTGCAGACATGTTCCCCGAAAACATCCTGCCCGATGCCATCAGTCAGAGCAGCGCGCTCCTGGAGAAATTTCAGATTCCAACGGTATATGCTTACAAACACTATAATGGCGCTGGTGTATCTACCTATCGCGGCATAGAGATCTCCAATAATTATGATTTCGATAAGCTTGGACAATTCGCTGAAGCAACGGGCACCGACCTCACTTTTTTGTTTGACCCGGCATTGCAAACACAACAAACCTATACGGAATATGGTGGGCTTCTTTACAACCATGTCGACGACCACACCTTTTACGCCGACGTTACTGATCTGGATGCCGCTGCAGACCGGATCATCAGTAAACTAAAAAACAACACCACGCCAAATTTTCTGCTTGCAGGTTATCAGCGTTTCCGCCAGGATGGCTTCCAGGTTGGGCCAAACAATCCGGCAGACATTACCTTACCCCGCCTGCAAACGCTTATGAACAAGGTGCAAGCAGACCCCGAAATCGGCAACCAGGTCAGGTTCGTGACCCCGGAGGCTTTTCAGGCATTGCTGAAGAAAAGCCTCGAAACTACATCTGCACCGGACCTTTCAAAAAGAGAAACCGGTAAATTATCGGTCTTTATGAGCAGGGATCATAACGGCTACATACGCCTTGAGCTGCCGGCAGCAAAAAATATTCAGCTGGAGGTATTTGACCTGTCCGGTCGACTGATGATACAGGAAAGCTGGGAGATGCAGACTGCCGAAGAACACATAGTTCTGCCGTTACAAAATCTGCCAGGGGGAATGTATGTGCTCAGGGCGCGGGGAGAAAACACCGTATTACATGAAAAATTCATCAAATAATTGTCAACACCGCAAGCCCCGCGAAAATACAATGACCTTTCAAAATGACTGTCGCCTAAAGCAGTGTTGACGTGACAACAGAAACAATACGGTGGCATACCAGATACAATATACTGATTGTTAATTTTTTGTACCTTGACCATGTACAACTGCGGACAAAATTGTCCGTATCCGCACATAAACGCGCAGCCAGTTATCGCAAGTTAAATATAGAAGCACTGGCTGTCAGTGCAGTGATTGAATTTGCATAAACTTTGATGCTAGGTAGTGAAAGTCACATCGTGTTTTATAAAGATACCAGCGCATGTTTACCACCTATCTCATTGCTGCCTGGCGAAACCTTCGCCAGGGTAAACTCTATTCAGTGATCAATGTATTGGGGCTTTCGCTGGGCCTTGCTGCGGCCATCCTGATCCTGCTGT
>PUOJ01000182.1 GCA_003552075.1 Bacteroidales bacterium | reverse complement strand
TAGACACTAGAATTAGACACTAAATTAGACACTAGAAAGCATGTAAAAAACTGATAATCAGCAAAAAAATTTTTATTTCCAGTCCCGTCCGGACCGCATAGCCTCTCCACACGGAGGGGCTTTTTTGTTGGGGGTTACCCTGTTGGCCACGAATATTGACGGTTGTATTGCCACCGTAGTTGAACATATTGAATCATGGGTCCCGGACAAACGTGATAAACCGCAGTTTTTTAAAAGCTATTCCAGCAACCTGAGCATCTCTTCTTCTGAAAACATCCGGAAAGGGTCATCGCTGTCGATTAGATTGTTGGCCAGCCTTGACTTTCGTTGTTGTAAGGTCAGAATTTTTTCTTCCACGCTTCCAGTGGTAATGAACTTGTAGGCAATTACCGGGTTTTGCTGCCCGATACGATGCGCCCGGCTGATGGCCTGCTTTTCTACGGCAGGGTTCCACCAGGGATCAAGCAACAGTACATAATCGGCCTCCGTCAGATTCAGCCCCACACCACCAGCTTTCAATGATATCAGGAACAGCATATTTTCCGGATCCTTCCGGAAATCTGCAATCAGCTGCTGCCGTTCGGTTGCATTTTGCGCGCCGGTGAGGTAGGCATGTTTCCATCCCTGTGCTTCAAAATGCTTTTTGAAAAGTTGAAGGTGTTTTACAAACTGCGAAAAAATAAGCAGCTTATGTCCTTCTGCACGCAAGTGTTTGATGATGCGAATGACTTCATTGAATTTCCCGGAGGGTTCTTCTCCGTTGTCACCATCCACGGACTGTAATGCTTCTTGTGGATCATTGTATTTGCCTGATGTTTCTACCCAGTTTTTATCCGTGGGCGTTTCGATGGCCTCGCCTTCTGCTCGCAAGGCATCATCCGCACTGCCCGACAAATCAGGATGATTTGCAATGAGCCGCAGCTGCATTAAACCCCTGAGGATGTCGAAGCGCAGTCCCGACCGCTCTTCTTTACTGGCCTTTGCCAGGATGCGGTTTCTGATCTCGGACTTTTTCGACTCATAAAGCCTTTTCTGCGCATCAGGCATTTCGCAATAATGCACGTGCTCGGTGAGCTCCGGGAGGTCCTTTTCTACCAAAGCCTTCGTTCGCCGCAGGATATATGGTTCAACAAGCTTTTTTAATTCTTCCTGCTTCTTCTCATTACCTGCTTTTTCAACAGGTACGGCATAATGCTTCTGGAAGAATTGCAGGCTACCTAGCAGGCCAGGATTCAGGAAGCTAAGTTGGGTCCATAGGTCGGCAAGCGAATTTTCAATCGGTGTGCCGGTGAGCACCAGCCGGTTTTCGGCCTGCAGGCGACGTACCGCACGCGAAACTTTTGATGCCGGATTTTTTATCAGCTGACTTTCGTCCAGGATCACATAGAAAAACGGCAAGCTGCCTAAAAATTCCAGGTCATTGCGCACCATGCCATAGGTGGTAAGCACAATGTCATGTTGCATGAGGGTCTCCGCACAGGTCCGGCGGTCCTGGCCGTAATACCTGGTGTGACTCAGTTTCGGCGTGAACTTCCTGATTTCGTTTTCCCAATTGTGCATCAGCGACAGAGGCATCACGATCAGCGAAGTACCTCCTGGTGTTTGTGTCACATCGCTTGCATTGCTGAACAGATCAAGCTGAACTCCTTTTTTGCTGGTGGAGGATGCCTGGAGCGGCTGCGGCCTGCGCTCCAATTTGTGCTTCCATAAAAGGGACAGGCACTGAAGGGTTTTCCCCAGTCCCATGTCATCAGCCAGACATCCTCCAAGCTGTTGTTGGCCCAGCAGGTGCATCCAGGCAAAACCCACAGCCTGGTAGGGCCGGAGTGTGTTTTTCAGCTCCTTTGGTACCTCAGGGAGCGGAATGTTGTCTTTTTCCAGCAAAATGCTGAGCTTATCGGCGCGATGCTTGACACTTTCTTCACTTGCTGATTGCTCGCTATCTTTGTCTTCAGCCAATGCTTGTTTTGCAAGGTCTTTTACAATGGGGAAATGATGCTTGCGCAGCCGGATGTTCTCCTGTTCGACCCTGCCATGCATGAGCAACGCGTCATACCTGGCAAACCATTCTTCTGGCAAGATCGCCAACGCTCCGTTTGGTAGTACAAACCTTCTATTGCCGCTTAACAGGTGGTTCCTGAGCTTATAAAACGGAATGCGGTATTCGTCAAAAACGGCGTGTGCAAGCACGTCAAACCAATCTGTCCTGGCTGAGTACGTCATCTCCAACGAGATACTCCCCAGGAAGAATTTTTGCTTATGTAAGTGTTGTTTAACCTGAAAGCCTTTCTCTGTAAGTGCATGATGGTTTTTTGCCACCCAGTCGATGGTGAGGTTCAGCATCATGTCTCCTGTGGCGTCCTGGTTGCTTAAATGTGCTGACAAGTGGTCACCTGCTTCCATTTCTTCTGAAGCAATAGTCATGTCGTGCGCTCGTATGATTTGTTGGCCAGTCGACCTGAATGCATTGCTGTTGAATGCCTTGAAGATGCTGTTGTCCTTACTGTTCAGCCCCATGGTAAGTAAAAAGCTGATAAAATCATTTTCCGACGCTTTGTCCCGCAGGGTCTTTGTAAAAACATACTGGCTGGCTTTTTTCTCCACGTCAACCCAGCAGGAATCCGGATCCGCGTGCTTGCACTGCTTGTCACCATATTTGAATTCCAGCAGCAATGCAGGTTCTCCCATCCAGTCATTTTCGAGCTTCAGCACGGGCACACATGTCGGTTTTTCCAACTGTATTTCAATTCCGGTAAGGTGTACCTTATGGTGTTTGATGGCCCTGGCCAGGAATTTCCTGAAATATTCTTCTTCGGCAGTTTGGGGGATGCGAATGAAGTCTTTTGTAAAGAAAGGTTTGACTTTCATGCCTTCCACACCATCTTCCAGGCGATACACCCGGTTGCCAATCAGCACCCACCCCGGGTTATTCGCTAAGACCAGGGTCGGTTGTTCCTTAAGATTTACTTTTTCGCAATCATTCCCTTCCACATCATCACCATAACGAAGGTGCATCCGGTAGCGGCTTCCTTCATCTTCTTTTTCAAAATAAAATACCGTGCTGGCCTCGTTGGGCATGATGGCAACAGGCCGGGACTGTACATCTTCATTTTTTCCGCCTTTGTAATACAGCGGAATGCCGGCCAACCTAAGCGTTTCCAGGCTTTTACCGATACGGCTTTGCACATAGGGGATCACGAGTTTTTTTAACCGTACCTCTTCGATTTCAGAAAAGAATGAATCAGGGTTCCGGGCTTTTTTGGAAAAGGTTGCGCAGAGATTATTATCAGCACACTCGTCCAGTAACCGGAACACCTCCATCTCTTCCTTGCCAAGCGGTTTAAGATGTTCCGGGATGGTGTGCAGATAAAGTCGCTGGAAGAAAGCGCCTAGATCACCGTTTTTATTTTTGTGCACGAGGGCGGGTACCAGGATTGCACCCAGGTGTTTGTGGTACTGGATTGTAATGGCGATGATTTCTTCAAAACCAGGAGTAATTCTGGAAGTCACAGACATCCGTGCATGCATTTTTGGATTGCATTACTCCTGACACATCATGTGGAGAATAATGCAGGTTAGTAACAATCAGCAAAAATACATCTTTAATTGACGTGTGGTGTATATGCCTGTTTAATCCAATACCAATACCCAGGCATCAGTTCTGGCGTTTTGCCTGATGCTCCGTAGCGCTGCTGAAGCGTCTGCTTGACTGGCGTAATTGCCATAGCTTATTCTGTAGCGACCATTGTCAGCTCCTCGAAGCATGTGAATATGATAGTGATGTGGCATAAAAACAGGAAATGGAATTTCTCGTGACATTGAAAAACAAACGCATGAATGTGTCTGGCAATCCATAAATAAACACTTTTATCTTCTGTGCCATAAGCCCTGAAATGAATGACTGAGCGTATATTGCGCCTGCCATCGCGGGAAACACTCGGGGAAGGACTCGGTGAGAAATACCTGACTGGTAAACAGATACTTATTGAGTTAAATGTATGTTTAAATGTGTTTGTCTTTTATGCCCGGATGTGTTATATTTGAAGATATCTAACCTGTATGAATAATATAGGCTAAAGACGCTGCCTGTATGCTGTATGCATACAAGATATCTTATACCAGCCTGTCTTTATGAATCCTTGTCAGGTGCATTGCAACCACTACTAGCAACTCCATCTTGCCAGGTTAACCAATGAAGCACACACCAAAACCACAAGCCATGAAAAAGCCATCATCATTGTCCATTCCGGCCCTGATTTTCCTTTTGATCCTTGCCGGATCAATCCAGACCTACGCCCAGGACCTGGTCGCACCAGAGCCTCCCCGGGCCATCGAATCCGAAGACTTAAATATTCGGCAATTCAACAATAATGTGGATGTAATTTTTGTGCAGAGTTATCACACACCGCTCAGCATGCAGGAAGTGGTTGCCTTTTACAGGGAGCAGCTGGGTGACATGGAAGTGCGTGAAGAGGGAAAGCACTACCGGGCAGACATAATGGAAGTTGAAGTGAAAAGTTCTGGTATTTTAAAGGTCCATGCCATACCAAGAAATCCAGGGGTTTCTGTAAAGGATATCCGTTCTTTGAACCCGGGAAGGTGTCATTCCGCGTATTTCCGTCCATTCCGCGATATGTCGCAGCAGCTGGAACAATACAGCAGGCAGGATTATCAGGATGTATGTGCGAGGTATGGATACCTCGAATATGCCTATTATGGTGATTCTGATCAGATGGGAGCGGATGGCAGGCCGCTTACCAAAGACGAGGTGCTGTATCGCGAGTATATCGCTCGTCTTGAACCTGAGTCTGCTGAAATCCATGACCTTGAAGAAATGAGTGCGGAAGCGCAGCGGCTGATCAGCCAGGGCAGAATGGAGGAGGCGCGGGATATTTTTGAAAAGATAAGTAAATATCAGCAGGAAGCACTGACTACTGGTATGCAGGGGGTGCCGGATACTGAACAAACTGAGGCAGCTGATCATTGGGATGAGTGGATTGCCTTTCTGCAGGAACTGGATCAGCTAATTTATCCCACAGCTGTGTTTATTGATGTCCACCCAAAGGCCTGGCCGGATGACGACTGGTTGCATGAGAATATTGCATGGTAAATCACATATCACTCCGTTTCCGGATTGCCTTTACGTATGTCGCTCCCTTCTGCAATTGGCTTCTCTCCGCATAAGCCATCGCTATTTTCGTCCGGCCTAAAACAAATTTTCTTATATTTCGGAAGAAATGACGAAAGGCAAAAAAGCTTTTGCTTTGCCTGTAAGCGATTATCAACAGAGGATGTGCACAAGGCTTATATTGATTCTGCATATTATTCTCGCTTCGTTGCTGGCCGGGGCATATGAGCCCGGGAGCCTGGAACTTAAGCCTTACCTTTTCCATGGTTTTGATCAGCGCAACCAAAACTGGTCCATGGCGCAGGACCCCCAGACCCACGTCATGTATTTTGCAAACTCTGAAGGCCTGCTTCGCTACAATGGCATAAGCTGGGAAAGATTCACCTATCAGAATCAAATGCCACTGCGTGCAGTAAATGTATCTGCATCTGGAAAAATATTTACCGGATCATTTGAGGAGTTTGGCTTTTGGCATCGAAACCCCAATGGTGCATTGGAATACCAATCGCTTACGGATAAAGTAGAGATAGAACCCAATGATGAGGTCTGGAAAATCTATTTTCAGAACGAAAAAGTATATTTTCAGACTTTTACATCTGTTTACGTATATGATTACCATTCGGTTAAAAAACATATGGCACCGTATGCCATGCTGTTCCTCTTTCAGCCGGGTGAAAAGCTGATAGCCCAGGTGCTGGATTCCGGATTGTATTGGTTTGATGAGGATGATGGCTTTCATGATATTGCGCACAGCGGCTTGTTTGCTGATAAAAAAGTGCATGATATCATTCCATACAGTGAAGATACCCTATTGGTATGCACGGATAATCATGGCTTATATTTCTTTGATGGAAACGATTTCTCTGTTTTCAATTCGGAGGTGTCCGATTTCCTGCGGCGCTATACGTGCAATGTGGCCAAAAAACTCAACGACACCACCTTCGCTTTTGGGAGTATCTTAAACGGAGTGGTCATTGCCGATCAACATGGCCGTATTCAGGAAACTTACAATGTGGATAACGGCTTGGGAAACAACACCGTGCTTTCATTGTGCAAAGATGCTGACCAGGGATTATGGGTCGGCCTTGACCATGGGGTGCATTATCTGGACCGGCTTTCTCCTTTTACACATTACAAAAGTAAAAACGGCACGCTGGGTACCATATATGCGTTATTGGAACACGACGAATGGCTGTATATCGGCACCAATCATGGTTTGTTTCGCACCAGCATCGAAATCAAGGGCAACAGATACCTTTTTCAGGACCTGGAGTTTATTCCCGAAAGCCATGGGCAGGTGTGGACACTGATGCATTTGGGGGACGATATCATCTGTGGACACAATGACGGGACTTTTCTTGTCAGGGATGACCGCCTCATTCAACTGTCGGATGTGTCAGGAGGCTGGAGCTACATTCCCTACGGAGAATATACACTGGGTGGCACGTATACCGGTATTATCGTGCTGGAAAATGATGAGGCCGGCCAATTGCGTTTCCGCAACCTCATCGCGGATTATGCGCAGCCAACCAGGTACCTCGAAACCGATTACCTTGGCTATGTTTGGGCATCTCATCATCAACGGGGTGTGTACAGGCTTGAACTGTGTGATCAGCTGCAAACTGCGTTGGAGGTGGTGCATTATCCCGACATTGATGGCAAGACCTTTAACATCAGGGTGTTTAAAATCAATAATCGCATTATTTTTGCCACCGGAGAGCATATTTATACCTTTGACTTCGTGCGCAATGAAATTGTGCCATTCAATGCGCTTGAAGACCACATTGGAAAATACCGTAAGGCGACCCAGATCATTCCACACAGGGACAACAAATATTGGTTTGTGAAGGAGAACTCCCTGGCACTTTTTAAGGTAGGACTTGATTTTTCCGCAAACCGGCAATACGAGATCGTACACGAATCGATCAAGTTGCCTCACCGAAACATGCAGCTTGCCTTTCCTGACGAACATACGGTCATCATTCCCAATCCCTATAGCTTTGATGTGTATGACATGTGGCTTCACGGCCTGCGAGACGACAAACACAGACTGGCCATGGACCAGCTGCGGTTTTATGGCCGGAACGACACCATGAGTTTTGTTGAGCCCACGGAAGTGCTTACCGTTCCATGGCATGCCAACAACCTCGAGGTGTTTTTTCGTGACCCCTCCCGGTTTGCCGGTTCTACCAAGGACTATGAATACAGGATCAAAGAAATTAGTACACCCTGGCAAACCACGACCAATGACCATTTCGCATTTATGGAGCTGAAGCATGGAAACTACACGCTGGAGATTCGTTCAGATGAGGACCATGTGATCAGCCAGCAGTTTGTCATTAACACACCCTGGTTCTACTCCCATACTGCAATGGCTTTCTATCTCTTTATTTTGCTTATGATCGTCTGGGGAATCTATTTATTTTTCCGCTTTGAATTGAAAAGGCATAAGGACATGGTCTTGCTGGAGCTTAGCCAAAACAACCTGGAAAAAGAGCTGGACTTTAAAAGCCAGGAGCTGATGTTTACCCTGCGCCACCTGATCCAGAAAGACAACATCCTGAACAATCTGCAAAAGCACATCAAGGCGATTAAAGAACAATATGCGCGTTATCCGGTAAAGCAAATTCAGCGCATGGAAAACATTATTAATGAAAGCCTTGGTTATCAAAATGCCGAGTGGGAAAATGCAGCACAGAATCTCAAATTATCCCAGCAAGGCTTCTTTAAGGAATTAAAAGAAAGCTACCCGGATCTGACGCCCAATGACCTGCGATTATGTGCCTACCTGCGCCTGAACCTTAGCACCAAAGAGATTGCAAAATTGCTGAATATCTCCACCAGGGGTGTTGAAATCAGCCGGCACCGCTTGCGCAAAAAACTAAAGTTAAATAAGGACCAACACTTGTATGATTTTTTGATACAGGAGGAGTATAAGCTGTCGGAAAATCGCAAGTAAGCTCACCCGGCTCACCCCATTTTATTTTGTGCGTTTTTAATATTTTAAATTGCTGTTTAACAGTGCTTCGCATTTCGTTGTTGAGGCATTGTGAAGGCTGCCTTTTTTATTTGTTAAGGTGTGTGAAAACGATATACCACCCAGAATTTGCGTTCCATGACTTTGTGTCGTAGATTTATTGACGAATTCAGCATATGTTTTTCTCTGAAACCCTAAGTGTAGATGGTCACATTGTCAATCATTATGTAATATGGACCGCAAAACCGCTCTTTATCTGCTTTGTGTTGCGTTAATCGCTTTTATTTTTTCGTGTTCCAAGGATGATGATCCTTCCAATGACCACGGGCTCCCGGGACTCAATGACGACTGCCCTGAACTTGTCCGCGTAGTTGAGGATGAATTGCCTGTTGACGAATTACTTGACCTGGTGCAGGAGTATACACTAAAATACTTCTGGGATTTTGGAGAGCCCAATTCGGGCATGGCACGTGAGCGCAACACTTCTGGCAACCTGGTTACAAGCGGAGGTACCGGTTTTGGGATCATGGCGATGATTGCCGGCGTGGAGCGAGGGTTTCTTGGCCGGGAAGAAGTGCGGGAAAGGGTGATGCAGATTGGTCATTTTTTGGAAGGAGCCGATCGTTTTCATGGCGCATGGGCACATTGGATGGATGGCACCACCGGTGCCGCCCTGCCTTTTAGCCAGAAAGACGATGGAGGAGACCTGGTCGAAACAGCCTTCCTGGTGCAGGGACTCATCGCCGCCCGCGAGTATTTTGACCGCGATACCCCGGAAGAAACGGCACTCCGTGAGCTGGTTGATGACCTCTGGCATGGAGTCGACTGGCAGTGGTATACCCAGGGCGAAAATGTGTTATACTGGCATTGGTCCCCCAATTATGGTTTTGAGATGAATATGCATATCACTGGCTGGAACGAGGCAATGATCATCTATGTGCTGGCCGCAGCCTCTCCAACATACCCCATCGAACCGGAAGTGTATCACCAGGGATGGGCACGCAACGGGGCGATCAAAAACGGAAACCAATACTATTACCACGTCCTGCCCATGGGACCGCCTTTTGGTGGCCCGCTTTTTTTTGCGCATTATTCCTTCCTTGGGCTTGATCCACGCGGATTGCATGACGAATATGCCGACTACTGGAAGCAAAACCGCAACCACAGCCTGATCAACCATCATTACTGCAGGGTGAACCCCGGCGACCATTGCCACTACAGTGATTCCCTCTGGGGGCTTACGGCAAGCGATGACCCCATTGTAGGTTACCAGGCACATGCTCCGCACGGATACTGGGGTGAGGATAACGGCACCATTACACCATCCGCAGCACTGAGCTCCATGCCCTATACCCCCGAAGAAAGCTTGAAGGCACTGAACACTTTTTACTACTACTTATACGACGACCTCTGGGGTCCTTATGGCTTCTACGATGCGTTCAATTTTGATGAGAATTGGTTTGCCGACAGCTATATTGCCATCGACCAGGGACCCATCATGGTGATGATAGAAAACTACAGAAGTGGCCTGCTGTGGGATGTCTTCATGAAAAATGAAGAAGTAAATAATGGCCTGGAAGTCCTTGGCTTCTACTATGAAACGGATGCTAACGAGTAAGAACCAATTATTTGTGTTACATGAAGAAATACTTACCAATTATTCCCGTACTATTATTTCTTTTATGTCATGGCTTCATCCATGCACAGACAGAGATATCGCCGCCAACCCATGCTTTTGAGCCTCAGCAAACGCTCACAGAATCGGATTCCCAATCTTTTTTGATCACCAATACCGGAGATGAACCTGTATGGATTCAGCCTGATGACATTTTGCTCAGGGGTGCAGATGCGCAAACCATGGATTATTCCGTGCTGTCTTATAACATTGAAGCTGAAGATGGAAACTGGCCGGGCCGTTTCGCCTTCATGCTGGAAAAGATCAGGGAGGTGGAAGTGGACATCATGGGGCTACAAGAAGTGTTGCAAACTGCGCATCTTGATAACCAGGCCATGCAGATGGCCGATTCGCTCGGTTTCTATTACTATTTTGATTCTGTCGACGACGAAGACCAGGTACACCGTTACGGTAACGCGATCGTCAGCCGCTATCCCATTGAAGAGACCAATTTTCGTGCACTTGAGCCCCTGGATCGTTATCGCAACGCCATCCATGCACGGATCAACGTAAATGGACATATCGTCGACAAGTATACCACCCACCTGCATCATCATCCGCTCGACCATGACATCAGGGCAGTACAGATTGCCGACCTGCTGGACTTCATTGCGGAAACAAACAGCGGCGGATACATCTTTGTTACCGGCGACTTCAATGCGAATCCCGACTGGGATGAAATGCAGCAAATGTATGCTACCCTGCAGGATGTATATCCCTTGTTTCATGAAAACCACCTTGATCCGGAGCATGCAACGCTAAACCACCGCATGGGGCATCAAATGCGGCGGATTGATTATGTGTTTTTCAATAAGGCCAGCATGGACAGGATGCTGCCCCTGTCGGCGGAGATTATCATGGATCAGGAACACGAAGACCCCGAGATGGAGAATGATCACTTTGGGGTGTTTGCTGAGTTTAAACTCTTTGGTGATGATGTCGACTTTGTCTTGCATGCCTTTGAAGAAGCGGTGGAACTGGAACCCCAGGAAAGTGTTTCTGTGGAGCTAAGCTTTATGCCGCAAACCACGGGGAAAAAACAAGCAATCTTATCCGTGCAACATAATCATGATGATCGTGCAGGTCTTTATCCGCCGGAGCAAAAGGCAACAGTGCAGGAAGAGCGCCATGATGCGACAGCAGAAATTAGCGGTGAAGGCTTTGATGCCACCATATCCGATTTTCCGTGGGGTGAAGACTTCAGCGATACGGAAGAAGGATCCTTGCCATTTGGATGGAATGCCAATGGGGATAATTGGGGAGTGCAGCAGTCCGCATATGCAGGAGGCGATGCCCCGGAGCTGGTTTTCTCCGGCGAACCCTCAGCAGAGGGTGTATTTTATGCCATTTCTCCGCCCATGCAAACCACCGGCCTGGATAGCATGCAGGTTAGCTTCCGTCATTTGGCCCAGCCCGTGGATCATCCGGAAACATATTCCTTGCGGTTTGTCACAATTGCTGATGATCAGGAGTATGTCGTCGCTGAGTGGACAGATGCGGGAGATATTGTTCCTGGTGAACAGGATTATCAAATCGACAGTGGGCTGCATGGTGTGGGTGCTGACCGGCTCTATCTTGCCTGGGTCTTTGAGGGCGAATCGGAGCATATAGACTTCTGGGCCATAGACAATATCGCCTTGCATGCCTTTCCCGCCCTGCAAGCTTCTCCCGCACAACACGATTTTGGCATGCAACAGATCCACCGGGAATCGGATCCCCTGGTGATCACGTTAAAAAATATCGGCGGAGGGGAGTTGTCTCTACATCCCGACGACATGCAAATATCAGGCGAAGGAGCAGCACAATATGTATTGTCTCCGGAATCAGACGCGGTGCAGCTTGAAAGTGGAGACAGCACGATGATCCAAGTGGTGTTTGCACCAGGGCAGACGGGTAGCCATCCTGCCTCGCTTTCCATTCATGGCCAGACGGTGGCACTTACCGGCCAGTGCTTTGATCCAACCATCACCGAACTGCCATGGGAGGAAGACTTCTCCGCCCTTGTGCAGGGCGGCGTTCCAAAGGGATGGGAAAGTGACACCAGGAACTGGGAAGCATTCAACCTGAGCAATGCCGGAGGTGAACCACCTGAGATGGTATTCTGGTGGGAGCCCCAAAAAACCGGGCGTTTTTATTTAACCACCCCTGAGATCGAGACACACGGGATGGATACCCTGGTACTGTCATTCAAATACCGCGTACGAAATTTTCAGGACCCCGGCCAATACAGCTTGAGCGTCATTTCCATCACCGATGGCGGCGAGGAGCATGTGATACACGAATGGGTTGACCCGGCATTTATCGAGCCAACGGAGCTTTATGTGGCGGTTACTGCCCAGGAGCATGGCGTGGGAAGCGACAGCTTCAGGCTGGCATGGGTCTTTGACGGCATCACCAACAATATTGTATCGTGGGATTTTGATGATATCCACTTGTCAAAGCCCGGCGACACACCAGAACCCTCCACGGATACAGGATCCCTTGATTTTGGACAGCAGCCCGTGCATACCAGCTCAGAACCAAAAAAACTCACGATACAGAACAGGGGAGGAGGTACCTGGACCATAGGCATGGACGCCCTGGAAATTACCGGGACGAATGCTGCAGACTTCAGCGTGGTGGATCTTGAGGAGCCCCTTTCACTTGGCCTTTTTGAATCTGCTGAGATCAGCGTTGTTTTTTCTCCCTCAGCAACCGGGCAGAGAGAAGCACAGCTCATGATCGATGAACTCGCCGTGGATCTCACAGGATGGGGAGCGGAAGCCGTAGACTACTTCATATACAGCGACTTTACCATAGTGGAAAACGGAACGGCCTATACAAATGTGGGAGGCTTCAGGGAAGTTCCTGGATTTGCAGCAGGGAGCATTCAGGCTGCAGATGTTCCGGGCGAAGGAGCATTTGGCGGGGTGGTACTCGAACTGGACTATGACCTGCAGGATGCGGAGGATTATACACTCTACTACATGTGGGCTTTCCCTCCAGCTGACCTCAGCGACTTTTCCCATCTCGTGGTGTATCTTAAAGCGGAAACGGAAGTGACCGGCATTACGCTGCGGCTACAAGATGTAGAAGGTTATCAAGGTGTTGATGGAGAGAGCTTTGCCTATATGGATGCAGATACGGAATGGCAACGGTTTATGGTCGCACTGGATGACATGGAGCTGGCACCATGGGCAGATAATCACCCCAACATGCAAGAGGTGCAGAAAATTGACATCATGTTTGAAAAAGATGTGGTGCAACCCCAGGCAGGAAAAGTATATGTCGATTTGGTGGGTTTAATGGAAGAGACGACAGATGCCGGTCAAATCCCGGAAGCATATCCGGCACTTTCAATTTATCCAAACCCGGCCTCAGCAAAGGTTACCGTGCTGACCTCCCCCGGTGCCGAGATCACCTTTTACGACATCAACGGGAAGATGCTAAAAAGAGAATACGCATCCGGAGACCAGCAACTCTTTGACATCTCGGGCCTACAACCCGGTGTATATGTGGTAAAAGTGAAAAAGCTGCAAGCAGTTAAAGTGCAAAGACTGCTGGTGCATTAAAGGATAGTATGCAATCATTGGCAATTGTTAAACTGATTTTTGAGCGGCTCATGACTGACATCAGGAAATATCAGGGAATGATCATACACATGAATTTTTCCGCTTCGGGCCTCTGCGATAAACATAAGCACAGCACATTGACTAACCGCATTGTATAAACTATAAACACATGAACAAGCATATTCACATCACTTTAATCCTGGGGGGCATTATTCCCGTGCTTTTATTTGCGTTAAGCTGCGGGAACCTTTCAAATAACAAGCGCTTATCGGACGAAAAGCTGCTTGAAAAGACCCAGCGTTATACCCTGAAATATTTTACCGACTTTGCACATCCCGTTGCTGGCATGGCTGTGGAGCGAAGCAATGAGGACCATTATTCTAACGATGTAGTAACCACCGGCGGAACGGGCTTCGGCATTATGGCCATCATTGCCGGCATTGAGCGTGACTTTATCACCCGGGATGAAGCGCTGGCGCAGCTCACAAGGATCGTTAACTTTCTGGATACCTGTGAGCGATACCATGGTGCCTGGTCGCACTGGTATTATGGATCTACCGGCAAAACGCGCCCCTTCAGCAAAAAGGACGATGGCGGCGACATTGTGGAAACTGCATTCCTCATCCAGGGATTACTCACGGCAAGGGAGTATTTTTCCGCAGACAACCCGGAAGAGGAGTACCTGCGAAACACCATTACACGGTTGTGGCATGAGGTCGACTGGACATGGTATACCCGTGGAGAAGACGTCTTATACTGGCATTGGTCGCCCAATCACCAATGGGCAATGAATCACCCTGTCCTGGGATATGATGAGTGCCTCATAGCCTATGTGCTTGCAGCTTCTTCCCCAACCCATCCGATCAGACCGGAAGTATATCATAATGGATGGAAAAGTGGTGAAAATTACTATAACGGAGAAACCTATTATGGCATCAAACTTCCCCTGGGATTCCCTTACGGAGGACCCCTATTCTTCGCGCACTACTCTTTCCTCGGGTTGGATCCTCGTGGCTTGCACGATGAGCATACCAGCTACTGGAAACAAAACAGGAACCATAGCCTGATCAACCACAGGCACTGCATAGAGAACCCCAATGGGTTTAAAGGCTATTCTGCCGAATGCTGGGGGCTGACCGCAAGCGATAACCCCCAGGGTTATTCCGCACACAGCCCCACCAACGACAAAGGAGTGATCACCCCAACCGCTGCGCTTTCCTCCTTTCCGTATACACCGGAAGAGTCAATGAAAGCCCTGCGCTTCTTTTATGAGGAAAAAGGTGACAAGCTATGGGGCGAGTATGGATTTTATGACGCCTTCTCCATCCACCATGACTGGTATGCGGATAACTACATTGCCATAGACCAGGGTCCCATTGTGGTGATGATCGAAAACTACAGGTCAGGACTGCTCTGGGAACTCTTTATGCAAAACCCTGAAGTGCACCAGGGTTTGCGCAAACTGGGCTTTTATTATGATCACGATTAATGTGTACAGCCTGCATGATGAAACATTCAGTAAAGATCGAAAAGCATATGATGTGTAACCAAATAAACCTACTTAAGATGAAACGACAAATACTGGTATTGCTTGCTGCGACACTTTTTACAGCCTGTAACCTTGGTGAGCCGGCACGCGAAGGATGGTTTACCGATGAGCGCACCGCAGAACGCGTGGATTCACTCATGCAACTGATGACCCTGGAAGAAAAAATTGGGCAGATGGTCCTTTTTACCAGCGACATGGATGTTACCGGCCCTTTCATGCGCGACCATTATGTGGAAAGCATTGAAAATGGCATGGTCGGGGCCATCTTCAACGCATATACGGCGGAATATACCCGTGAGCTGCAGCGTATTGCTGTGGAGGAAACACGCCTGGGGATTCCCTTGCTTTTCGGGTATGACGTGGTGCACGGCCATCGCACCATTTTCCCCATTCCCCTTGGCGAAACAGCCACCTGGGACATGGAGGCCATAGAGCAATCGGCGCGCATCGCAGCGGAAGAGGCCACAGCGGAGGGCCTGCACTGGACTTTTTCACCCATGATCGATGTTACGCGCGATCCACGCTGGGGTCGTATCGCAGAGAGCTCCGGTGAAGACCCTTTCCTTACAGCCGAAGTGGCACGCGCCAAGGTGCGCGGCTACCAGGGCGATGACCTGACGGCACTCAACACGATGCTGGCAACCGCCAAGCATTTTGTCGCTTATGGCGAACCCCAGGCCGGACGCGACTATCATACGGTAGACATCTCTGAGATCACTCTCCGTAACATCTTTCTCCCACCCTTTAAGGCCACGGTAGAAGAAGGTGCAGCCACCATCATGACTGCTTTCAACGAATTGTTTGGCGTGCCAGCCTCCGGCAGCGAATACCTGTTGACACAAATACTGCGCGACGAATGGAACTTCAATGGCTTTGTCGTTACCGATTATACTTCCATAAACGAGATGGTGCCCCACGGGTTTGCACGTGATGACAAACACGCCGGGGAGCTGGCATTAAATGCAGGTGTGGATATGGACATGCAGGGTGCCGTATTCCATGACTACCTGGAAGAGCTGGTCGAAGAAGGCAAAGTGTCTGAAGCGGTCATTGACCAGGCTGTGCGCCGTATCCTGACCATGAAGTTTGAACTCGGGCTTTTTGACGACCCCTATCGTTACAGCGACCCGCAGCGTCAGGAAGAACTGGTGATGACGGAAGAGAACCTGGAGTTTGCCCGTGACTTTTCACGTAAAGCCATCGTGTTGTTGAAAAATGAAGACGATGTACTGCCGCTGTCCGACGACATTGGAAGCATTGCGCTCATTGGCCCATTGGCTGATAATCAAAGGGAAATGATCGGTTCCTGGTCTGCTGCCGGTGACTATACCCAAAGCGTCACCCTGCGGCAGGGCATTGAGAACAGGCAAGGTAATCGCACCCGCATACATTATGCCCGGGGCGCAAACATCGATGATGATGACAAAACCGGCTTTGGCGAGGCCATCGCAGCAGCGCGGCAGGCTGAGGTGATCGTACTGGCCATCGGCGAATATGCATTGCAAAGTGGTGAGGCCGCCAGCAGGGCCGACATCAGCCTGCCCGGTGTGCAGGAAGAGTTGTTCCTGGAACTCGCAAAACTGAACAAGCCCATTGTGGTCGTGCTCATGAAGGGCCGCCCGCTTACACTCGAACGTGTGGATGAAAAAGCATCTGCGATCCTGGAAACCTGGTTCCTGGGCACCACAACGGGTGATGCCATCGCCGATGTGCTCTTCGGAGATTATAATCCCTCCGGGAAATTGCCTGTGAGCTATCCAAGGCATGTGGGGCAAATACCCATCTTCTACAACCACAAGAACACAGGGAGGCCTAAAACCGAATTCAAGTTTACCTCCAAGTACCTGGATGTGCCCAACTCACCCCTCTATCCCTTTGGATACGGACTTTCGTATACCACCTTTGACTATTCGGAAGTGCAGCTGAGCAGCGATGAAATGGCCATGGATGACGTGCTTGAAGTCATGGTCACCGTGACCAATACCGGCGACCGGTTCGGAGAAGAGGTCGTACAACTCTATATCCGGCAGCTCGTCGGAAGCATAACCCGACCGGTCAGGCAGCTCAAGGGATTTGAAAAAATCGGACTGGAACCCGGCGAATCAAAAGAAGTACGCTTTGAGCTCACCTGGGAAGACCTTGCCTTTTATAATGCCGACAATGAGTTTGCCGCAGAGCCTGGAGATTTTCATCTCTTTATCGGCACAAACGTGGAGGACACACAAAAAGCGGCCTTTGTTTTACGCGAATGATACTTAAATCATACTGAATTTGTTCCCTTTTTATCAACCAAAAACCAAATGATTATGAAAAAATGTACACTATTTTTAGCAATCATGCTGGCATTTGCCGGCATCGTGCGAAGTCAGGTCATTGAAGACTTCGAGCACATCCCGCTGAATTGGATGGCTGCGGGCGAAAACGGCTATATGTATGTGGTGCCAAACCCGGATGATGTAGGAAATCCCAGTACCCATGTGGTAGAGTTCCGCAGGGGGCATGACGGAGATCCGTGGGCAGGATTCTTTTCTGCATTGCCCGAACCACTGGATCTTACCGAACATAAGTATGTATATGTAGATGTTTGGAAACCAAGAATCAGCCCGGTAAGGTTTAAAGTGGAAGGTGGCGATGCCCCTGATTACGAGGTCGAAAGCATGTTTGAGCAAACCAAAGTAGAAGAATGGGAGACCATGGTATTTGATTTGTCCGAAATAGACGGTTTGTGGGACGTAATTGTTTTCATGCCTGACTTTGAGGACCCCCTTGAGCTGGAGGAAGACATAACCATCTACTTCGACAACATCCGTGTCGGCGGTCCGCCAGAAGAGAAGCTTCAAAAGGATGGCTTTGATGAGATAGGATTTGTCTGGTGTGACTTTGAGACGGAAGAATTTACGAATGTGGATGGCTTCCGTGAACCGATCAATGTCGGGACAGAAGCCACCGACATGCCCGGCGAGGGTGTTATCGGGGGCACGGCCAAACACCTTGAATACACTGTAGATGAGGAGTTCCCCCACACAGGATACCAGATGTGGGCATGGGACCCCGACTGGGTTTTTGATGACCTGAGCGAATACACACACCTGGTAATCCATGCCAAAGCCATGGATGCACCCGTTACAGACATCAGGGTTGACCTTCGGGATCATGCAAACTGGGAAGGCGAGGGGGAGCCTGGATGGAGTTATGGCCATTTTGACCTGGGTACCGAATGGGAAGAGATCGTGATCGACCTGGAAGAGCTTTCCTTAGCTGAAGACATTGAAGAACATGTGGACATGACAGAACTTCAGTTAATCAGTTTCATCTTTGAACACGAAACCATATCTCCTGATGAAGGAGCGATCCTTGTCGATGTAGTAGGTTTCAGCGTGGTAGAAGACGATGACAATGATTTTGATCCAGATGGGTACATGGTTGAAAACTTCGAACACATCCCACTGAATATGATGCTGGGAGGGGAAGACGACGAGAGCCGTATGTATGTCGTGCCGAATCCCGATATGAACGATGCCAACCCGAGCACCCATGTGGTGAGATTCGAGCGCAGCCAGCACGGTGTGCCTTGGGGCGGGTTCTGGTCGGCACTTCCTGAGCCACTTGATCTTTCTGAGAACAAGTTTGTCTATGTTGACGTTTGGAAGCCACGCATAAGCCCGATACGGTTTAAGGTAGAGGCAGGCGAGACCGATGACCTCGAGATTGAAAGCATGCAGGAACAAACCAAAGTGGAAGAATGGGAAACCATCGTATTTGATTTCTCTGAGAAAGACGGTTTGTGGAATGTGATTGCATTCATGCCTGACTTTGAGGACCCCCTTGAACTGGATGAGGACATTGTCATCTATTTTGATAATTTCAGGCTTGGAGAAGACCCGACGGTATCTGCTCCCGACATCTCGCCCGAAAGTGCGTTTGAGGTCAACGTGTATCCCAACCCGGCGCGTGATGTGGTCCGTGTGGATGCACCTCAAGGGGCCACGGTATCCCTGATCGACGTTACCGGCACCACATTGGAGCGCATGGAAGCCATTGATGGAAATACCCTGTTTTCAATTTCGGGATTATCACCCGGAATATACCTGATCAGAACTGACTATCAGGATGCTTTTGTAACCAAAAGAATACTGGTGCAGTAATATGGCGTGTGTAAGACAGCCGGGGTGTATTTACTCCCCGGCTGTTTGTCAATTGGCATACAGACGACAATGTTTTTTGCATGGCGAGCTCCATGTGACCGAAATTTAAAATGATAGACACATGAACAAAATATTTATTTTACTGGTATTTCTTGGTTGTTTCTCATCTGCTGCCCTGGGACAGGTTGCGGTTTCCGGGACGGTTACCAGCGCAGAGGACGGAGAGACATTACCGGGAGTGACGGTGCGTGTCAGCGGAGAAACATTTGGCACGGTTACTGACATTGACGGCAGATACCAGCTACAGAACGTACCTGAGGATGCTGTGCTGATATTCTCTTTTGTCGGTATGCGCACAAAGGAGGTGGCGGTAGATGGCAGAGAGGAGATTAATGTAACCATGGAAATTGATGCCATCGGCATGGATGAAGTGGTTGTGATCGGTTATGGTACCGCTCGTTCAGCCGACCTCACCTCTCCAATTCCTGTGATAGATGCGGCGGATATCACGCGCAACATTGCTACCAATGCTGCATCCGTGCTTCAGGGCGCCGTACCGGGCGTGCAGGTAATCAACCGCGGTGCCCCGGGATCCTCTCCTGAGATCATTGTCAGGGGCATAGGATCTATGCAAGGCGCACAGCCACTGTATGTTGTAGATGGCATGTTTTATGACGACATCAACTGGCTGAGCCCTAATGATATTGAATCGATAGCTGTACTTAAGGATGCTTCCGCCGCCTCGATCTACGGGGTAAGGGCCGCAGGAGGCGTGATTATGGTAACCACCAAAAAAGGACGCCGGGATGAGGGCATCATCATTGAATATGACGGATATACCGGATTTAACAGAGCAAGTAACATCATGGAGATGTCCAACACAGAGCAATATGCCACCATGATGATCGAGCAAGGCTCCTGGTCGCGCCTTGAGCCTTCCATTGACATATGGGGTGGCCGGCCTTTTACGCATCTTGGTGAAGAATATACCATCCCGGACACTGATACCGATTGGTATGATGAGCTCCTGGATATCGGTGAAAAGATGAATCACTCACTCTCGTTTAGGGGCGGAACAGAGCGCACGACTTATAACGTAGGGGGCAGCTACCTCCAGGAAAACGGATTGCTGGATTCTGACCATCGCTTTCAGCGCACCAACCTCACTGCAAACATTAACTTTACACCTTACAGGTTTCTCGAAGTAGGGACCAACCTGGTGCTAAACCATACCCATTCCCGCGACCAGGCCACCGTATGGGGAGGCATGTATAATGCCGTACCCATAATCCCCGTCAGAGAACCCGACGGTGACTTTGCAGGCGTGCTCCAGGCAGGCTACCATGTGGGACCGGTAAACAACCCGGTGGCACAACTCCATTTTGCCACGGGCAATCATGATTTCAACCGGGGACTCAACCTGATGTACAATGCCCATGCCGAGGTAAACCTCCTTGGCGATGACCGGCTGGTCTTTCGGAGCCAGTTCAGCCATGAGCTCAGAACAGGTGACTCCAGGTCCTATTCGCCGGTCTTTTTTGTCGACGACAAGCTGAAAAATGAAAACTCCAATCTCTACAAGGCCCATTCATACCATAGCAGCATACATCTTGACCATACCCTCACCTACAAGCAAGGGTTTGGAGACCATAATCTGACTGCCATGGGTGGGTTTTCGACACGGAGTGTGAATGCCAGGGGCATTAATGGCAGCGCCCGCGATGTGCCTGCCGGGCCACCTGAATTTTTCTACTTCTTTAATACCACCGATCCTTCGCCGGAAAGCTACAGCATCGGTGATTGGGGATATGCGGAGCGCGGCGTATCATTCTTTGGAAGGGTCATGTACAATTTCGACAACAGGTATCTCTTCAATGCCACATTCCGTGGCGATGGCACCGACAGATATACACAGACCTGGGGTTATTTTCCCTCGTTTGGTGCCGGATGGATCGTTAGTGATGAATCATTTATGCAAGAACAGGAACTGTTTGACCGTGTAAAACTGCGTGCGAGCTGGGGCCAGCTAGGTAACAATGCAGTGCCCCGGGAGTCAGGCACAAGGGAAATACTTACCGGCTTCCCGCACTCATATGTGTTTGGTGGTGATATGATTGTGCCCGGATATGTCTCCAGTGTCTTTTTC
This sequence comes from Bacteroidales bacterium, assembly GCA_003552075.1. Lineage (GTDB taxonomy): Bacteria > Bacteroidota > Bacteroidia > Bacteroidales > UBA7960 > PUPG01. The sequence goes on along the minus strand of PUOJ01000182.1, from coordinate 6,113 downwards.
AATGAGCTGGAATGGGAGGTGCTGGAAGAAACCAACGTGGGCCTTGAGCTTAGCACGCTGGACTATCGGTTATTTGCAGAGGTCGACTGGTTCTATAAGGTGACCAAAAATGCTGCCATCTGGACAAGCAACCTGATGGGAGCTGGCGGCCTGGTGCGCAATGCCGGGGAGATTCTTAATACCGGAATGGAATTTAACCTGGCCTGGACAGATCAGACTGGTGACTTGAACTACAGCATCAGTGCCAACCTGAGCACATTGCGTAACGAAGTACTGGACCTGGGCGGAGAACCATACATTGATTCAGGGTCGGCAGAATTTCGCCGCAGGTCAGAAGTAGGCCATCCGCTCTATTCCTATTATGGATATAAAGTCATTGGTGTATATCAGACCTGGGAAGAAATTGAAGAGCATCTGGATACGGATGCGCATCCCAACGTAGAACCAGGCTTTTTGAAGTATGAAGACCTGGACGGCAATGGAATCATTGACGAAAATGACCGCCAATACCTTGGCGCAAACATCCCCAGGTTTACCTATGGTGGGCAGGTCAGCCTGGATTACCGCAACTGGGACTTTTCGGTCTCGGTATATGGTGTTCATGGCAATAAGCTGATTAACAGACTTCGCGGGAACAGGGCCTGGCATTCGGACTACAACTTCGACAAAGATCTTTATGAAAACAGGTGGACCGGTGAGGGTTCAACCAACGAATACCCCTCGGCCAGGGGCATGGTCGACAGCTGGAACCTTAACCCGTTGAACTCTTTCCTGGTGGAAGATGGATCATTTTTCAGGATACAGAATATTACCCTTGGCTACACCTTCAGGGACCTTTTGCCTGGCAGCGAGACGGGGTCAACGGTGCGCGTGCGCTTTGTCACACAAAACCCTGTGACCATATTTGGTTTCAACGGTTTTACCCCGGAGGTTACCGGCCAGGGTGAAGCTGCAGGTGTGTATCCGATCCCGACAAGTTTTATAATTGGTGTCAATATCACCTACTAAATCCATATGATCATGAAAAAATTGAAGTTATTTTCGGTCTTACTGCTCTCCTCCGTCTTTTTTCTTTGCGGATGTGAAGACTTTCTTGATAAAGACATCGAAGGCCAAATCCCTCTGGAGGAGGTAGACTATACCGATGAAAGTAAAATGCATGAACCCGTTTCGGGCATTTATGCTGCAGCTAACAACAACAATCTTCATCACTGGGCCAACCAATGCATGCTCTGGTTCCGCAGCGACTTTATATTTAAAGGAGCACATGCAACCGATCAGCCCGTGATGGAAGATATCCAGGACTTTAATTACGGGTCGCTCAGAAACGCCTGGTTTGTCAATAATTTGTGGACTGCCCATTATGGTCTTATTCGAGATGCGGACGCTGCCCTGGAAGAGCTTGCCTTGTTTGGGGAGCATGCCTCAGATCAGGACCTTGTGACCCAATATAAAGCTGAGGTGCGGTTCTTCCGTGCGCTGGCCTATTGGCGGATGGCCCGTATTTATGGCGATATCCCTTATTACGACAGGGACATCGTTGCAGGTGCACTGCGAAGGTCTCCCCGGCAGGAAGCATATGAATACATCATGAAAGAACTGGAGGAAATCGTTGACCACTTGCCTTCGGAGCATCCCCGCAACCTTCCCATGCAGGGAGGGGTGACTAAATGGGCGGCATACATGCTCCTGGCAAAAGCAGCTGCTGACATCCAGGAGTATGATGTGATGCTTTCAGCTGCAGAAGCCATTGTGCAAAGTGGGGTGTTCGCTCTCTATCCCGACTATTATAATCTGTTCAAAAAGGATGGGGAGTTCAGCGTGGAGAATATCCTGGAACTGAATCATACTGATTTCGGTTCTGCCACAGGTGATGTCACAAACATAGATCAGTATTATGTGGCGCATGGCATCAAACAGCAAGGAGGAACCCGGTTTGATGGTGGTTCCTTTAACAGCGGGTGGGGGTTTTCCATGCCGGCTCAAAAGTATATTGACCTCATGGAAGAACGTGGGGAAACGGTACGCCTGGAGACAGCCATCATCTATCCCAATACAGCAACCGCGGAAGGCGACTCCATAGGAAGGATCCCTGGCGACCTGCAAGCCTTGCTTGACCGGTATAATGAGGAAGGACGGGGGGCGGCAGAAGCCTTCTGGTTCAAGAACTACTTGCCCTTCGAACAGCAAACATCAGGTCGCTACCGGTATGGCGGTTGGAACAATGTGCGCCTTTTCCGTTATGGTGAGGCCTTGCTGTTGTACGCCGAAGCGTTGATCCATGTGAACGGACCAGGTGCAGGAGATGCCTATATCAATGAGGTGCGGGATCGTGCAGAGATGCCCCCCATCACCGGAGCAACCATTGATGATATCATCGATGAACGTGCTGCTGAACTTGAATTTGAATGGGGAGCAGACCGGTTCTTCGATCTTGTCAGACTCAACAGGACGGATGAACTGGGACCACGGTTTGTAACAGGTGAGCATGAGTTTTATCCCATACCGACAGTGCAGATCGACCTGCAACCCGGTTTGGCTGAGCCCCCGGTAAGCGGGCTGTTTCCAATCTGATAACAAATTGCCTGTAGTCCAGGCAATGAAGGAATACCTGCCAGGTGGTGGTCATCGCGACGACCACCTGGCCTGGGGTATCCTTTCGTTGGCATCATCAGCCACTGACAGGCCATAATACCATCAACCCAAACCATAACCACCTTCTTAAGACCACCCAATATGAAAAATCAATACCCGATCTCATTGATCCATTCCGTTGTCCGATCATTCATTCAAATTGCCTTCAAACAGGGCTTGCCCGTTCTCCTTGTGTTTTTCTTTTTCCTGGCCGGCCAACAACAGGGGGCCCACGCAGAAGGAACAACGCAGACCGTTAGCGGAATTGTCTTTCACGACCGCTCCCACAGCGGAGTGTTTGAGCCCGGTGTGGACGAAGCATTGCCGGGAGTGGCGGTATCTAACGGCCGGGATGTGGTGGTCACCGATGCAGAAGGGAGGTATACACTGGAAGTCAGTGACCATACCATCCTTTTTGTGGTGAAGCCGGCAAACTGGATGGTGCCTGTTGATGCGCTGCAAATACCCCGGTTTTATCATATTCACAATCCCGAAGGGGCATCCGGTACAACATATGCAGGCCTCGAACCAACAGGCCCCCTGCCTTCCGCCGTTAACTTCCCCCTGATCCCGTCAGATGAACCTGAAGACTTTGATGTGCTTGTATTTGCCGACACCCAACCACGCAACAAGAAAGAAATAAGCTACCTGGCACGCGATGCCGTGGCCGGACTGATAGGCTCAGAGGCTGCATTTGGCGTAACGCTTGGCGACATCGTATTCGATGACCTTGGCTTGTTTCGTCACATAAACGAGACCATAGCTACCATAGGCATTCCCTGGCGCCACGTGATCGGAAACCACGACCTGGACTTTTCTGCCGATGACAATATGGGTGCAAGGGGAGCCTATTACAACCATTACGGACCTTCTTATTATTCGTTCAGCTATGGCCCGGCACATTTTCTTGTATTGGACAACAACAAATTCATCATTGATGGCGACAACAGGTACTATCGTCCACAACTTGATGATGACCAACTGGTGTTTGTGCAAAATGAACTCGCAAGGATAGACAAGGAAAAACCGCTTGTCGTTTTGATGCATATTCCATGGGACGACAGGGGGTGGAATATGGAGCAACGCGACACCCTGATGGCGCTTTTGGCAGCACACCCCAACGCCATCTCCCTGGGTGCGCATTGGCACCGGCATTATCACCGGTATCTGGATGAAGAATATGGGCTGCCTGAAGGGGAGTATCATCACATGGTAAGCGTAGGCGCAGTATGCGGTGCATGGTGGCGGGGCATGCCAGATGAATATGGAATTCCGCATGCCATGATGAGCGATGGCACCCCAGCGGGGTACGGCATCCTTCAATTGCGGGGTGATGACGTAAAGATGCATTGGCAGTCTTCCAGGCGACCCGAAAACTTTCAAATGCATGTGCATGTAAATGCACAACATTCCGATGACGAAACCGACCACCTCCTGGTAACCGCCAACATATTCAATGCCCTTCCGGATGCCCGCGTACAAATGCGGATAGGCAATGATGGCCAGTGGCTGGACATGGAAAGGATTGCAGAAAGAGACCCCCTACGCCTGGAGACGGCTGACCTGGATGCCTTGGTCGAAAATCTTTTAGGCGAAGATCTGCCCTGGCTTGAAATGGGTGGCACAGCACATACCTATACCCTCTGGCAGGGCAGTGCAAACATGCCTCTGGAAAAAGGAACCCATGTTGTGCATGTCCGTTCGGAGGACAAGTGGTGGACACATGAAGATTTTGCCATTATCCATGTAGGGGAATAAATTGGGGTGGCGATCGTCCTGATATGGCGTATAATTTTGTGTATGAAATAACCAGTATAAGTCAGGAGTTATGGCCTGATAAACGCGCAGCATAAGACAGCAAAACGCAACACGTTCCAGATCAACACAAAATACAGTCATTGACACATTGAATTTTTTGTCAGTAATTTTGGGAATACATCTTAGATGATTATTTGTACATTTGGTGTGCTAATCATACAACCATCCGATGGGCCAGGCCCCTGTTGATGATTTCAAATGCCTTGTCTTGATGCTTTTTATTGGGAAAAATATTTCAGCCGTTCATTTTAACACAGGTGATTAATCATTAAAAGATATTTTACTATGCAACACGAAAACGCTTCAGGGAATGGTGGCAACTTAGGGCGTGTCATCTTCTTATCAGTGGTAGCTGCCCTTGGCGGCTTCCTGTTTGGATTTGACAGTGGGGTGATAAACGGTGCCGTTGAAGCGCTTCAGCGGGCGTTTGACTCCGACGCTGTGGGGACAGGATTTAATGTGGCCTCCATGCTGTTGGGCTGTGCGGCTGGGGCATTCTTTGCCGGCAACCTGGCAGATAAGTATGGCCGTAAGAGCGTATTGATCATAGCCGCACTGGCCTTCATCATCAGTGCCTATGGCTCCGGTGCTTCAGGATCCTCAGGGGAGTTTGTCATATTCAGGGTGCTTGGCGGGCTGGCTGTGGGTGCTGCGAGTATCATCTCGCCGGCATACATCGGAGAAATAGCCCCTCCGAAAATCCGTGGGCGGCTGATCTCCCTGCAGCAGCTGGCCATTGTGCTGGGCTTGTTTTTTGCCTTTTTCAGCAACTATAACCTGGCAAGCATTGCCGGCGGAGCCTCTGAGGTCATGTGGGGTGGCTACCAGGCCTGGCAGTGGATGTTCTGGATGGAAATCATACCTGCAAGCCTCTTTTTCGTGCTTCTGCTGTTTATCCCCGAATCGCCACGTTACCTGGTGGCAGCCGGTAAGGAGGAAAAAGCCGGCAGCATCCTTGCCCGCCTTACCAACTGGGAAACAGCAAAAGCACAAGTGGCAGAAATTAAAACCACCGTCTTCCGCGAGCGAAAACCACGGATGAGCGATATCCTGAATAAGGTCACCGGCAAAGTGTATCCCATCGTGTGGATTGGCATTGCCATTGCCGCATTGCAACAATTCACCGGCATCAATGTGGTGTTTTATTATGGGTCTGTCCTATGGCAAGCTGCTGGTTTCACAGAGGCAGACGCCCTGCTCACCAATGTCATCAGTGGTTCGGTCAACGTGGCCTTTACCTTGCTGGCCATATACCTTGTAGACAGGGTAGGTCGTAAGCCTCTGCTGATGATCGGCGGCCTGGGCCAGGCTGCCATGCTGGGCCTGCTGGCCATCATTTTTGCTACCGGTGCCCGCGAAGCCTCAGGCGGACTGCAGATGGATGGTGCCAGTGGAATCCTTGCCCTCGTGGTGGCAAACCTCTATATCGCCTTTTTCGCTACCACCTGGGGCCCCGTCATGTGGGTCATGCTCGGAGAAATGTTCCCGAATAAATTCAGGGGCGCCGCCCTGGCCCTGGCCGGACTGGTGCAGTGGGGGGCTAACTTCTTGGTTACCATTACATTCCCCATTCTGCTCACCTATATCGGATTGGGTGTATCGTATGGGATCTATGCGGCGTTTGGCATTATCGCCTTCTTCATCGTAAGGCGTTTTCTGAC
>PUOJ01000061.1 GCA_003552075.1 Bacteroidales bacterium | reverse complement strand
GGGGCAACGGTTGATGCACTGTCCGCAGTTGGTACAAACCACATCGTTCATGGGCTTATCCAGGAACGTGCTGATGCGCATCTGGTTTCCTTTATTGGCAACCGTAAGGGCGCTGACGTACTGCATAGAGGTACAGGTGCGCACGCAGCGCTGACAACGGATACACTTGCTGTCGTCCTTCTCAATCGACGGACTGGAAATATCCGGTTGTTTGTCTCTGTCTGTAACAAGATCAAGGAATACATGATCACCGATGCGGTAATCATTACTCATGTCCTGCAGCTCACAATAGCCGTTCTTAAAACATTTTGTGCAGTCTGCATTGTGCTCGGTAAGCAGCAGTTCCACGATATGTTTCCGCGCCTGGCGAACTTTCAGGCTGTTTGTCTGGATCTCCATGCCTTCGCTTACGGGAGTTGCACAAGCGGCCGGAAGCGTCCAGGCTCCTTTTTGTTCTACCACACACACCCGGCAATTTCCTGCTACGCACAGATCGTCGTGGTGACAAAGGGTGGGGATGTTAAAATTCAGGTCGCGGGCAGCATCCAGGATGGTAGTGCCCTCGTCGACCTCAATAGGTATGTTATTGATTTTAAGGTTTACTTTATATTTACTCATGGTCTTGTCTCCTGTTTTAGTTTTTGAATGTCCGGCGGATTAGTAAATGATCTCTTCCCGGAAATTGTTGATGATTGAATTGAAAGGGTTGGGAGCCGACTGTCCGAGGCCGCATTTAGATGCAATGCGCATGGTATCAGACAATTTTTGTAGCTCCTCCAGGTAAGCCGGCGACTTATGCCCTTTCTTCACTGCTTCAATTCCTTTCAGGAGTTGCTGACAACCTACACGGCATGGCGTGCATTGTCCGCATGACTCTTCTTCAAAAAACTCCAGGTAATCGTTCAGGATGTTGTACATGGAGCGTGTACTGTTAAACAGCATCATGGACCCTCCGGTAGGAATGCCTTCAAAGCCGATCAAGGTATCCTTGAAATCCTTTCTGGATACACAAAAACCGGATGCGCCACCCACCTGCACAGCTTTGGTGTCGCCGTCACCAAACTCCTCCACGAACTGCTCCAGGGTCATACCGAGCTCCAACTCAAATATGCCGGGGCTTGGGGTATCGCCGGAAACAGAAAATACTTTTGATCCCCGTGAGTCGAAAGTACCCATTTCCTTAAATTTGGTCGGGCCTTCCTTGGCGATCATCAGTGCAAAAACAAGGGTTTCCACATTGTTTACGGATGTAGGCTTGCCGAGATAACCTTCTGAAGTGGGAAATGGCGGTTTGTTACGTGGTTCACCACGCCTGCCTTCCATCGACTCCATGAGGGCCGTTTCCTCCCCACATACGTAAGCACCGCTACCGGAAACAATGCGGATGGTGAAATCAAGACCCAAATCCTTCAGCCTGGCGTGAAAATCGTCGATGGCTTTATTCAGCGGGGGAAGCAGGAAGTTGTATTCGCCTCTCAGGTAAATGTATCCCTCAGTGGCACCGAGGCAGTATCCGCAAAGGGCCATGCCTGCAAGGACCTTCTCGGGCACTTCAGTAAGGATCTCCCTGTCCTTGAATGTGCCGGGTTCACCTTCGTCGGCATTACAGATGACATACTTCTGATCTGCTTCTTCGTTTTTGGCAAACTTCCATTTCAGGCCCGTAGGAAAACCGGCACCCCCGCGTCCCCGCAACCCGGAGTCGATCACATCAAGGATCAACTCATCGCGCGTACGCTGAAGGCATTTTTCCAAAATATCCATGTAGTCGACCTTACCAAATATAAGGTCTACCTTTTTTATCTTCTTATCCATAACTCTTTTCTCTTTTTGTGTTAGACAACTACGTTTTGCTTACCCGATCAGCCTTTTTTCAAGTATTGATTAATAATCTCCGTGGCCTTTTCGGGGTTGATTTCCGGATACACCTCATCATTGATGAGCATAACCGGACCTTTATGGCACCAACCAATGCAATTAGCCTGTAACAGGCTGAACATTTTGTCCGTGGTTGTCTCACCCAATTTGATCTTCAACATGTCGGAAATGGTGTCGATGATTTCATCCTTGCCCTTCATATGGCAGGTAATTGTTTTACATACACGGATTACATACTTTCCACGGGGGACAGTATCCAAAAACGTATAAAAAGACGCAGTGCCAAACACATCTGCAGTGCTGAGATCAAGCTCTTCCGCAATGGCTTCCAGTGCCTCTTCCGAAAGGTAATGCTCCGATTTCACCACTGCCTGCAAGATAGGCATCAGACTCGTACGCTGGCGGCCGTGTTTTTCGGCCTGCTCCTTTACAAGCTCTTTAACTTTAGTCATGTTTATCCCTTTCTGATTAAGTGGTTATTGTGATTAAATAAACGTGTTGATTTGACGCCCCAAAAATAACAAGTCCCACGCAATTAAATAATTTTTTCTTTATTTATTTTGCAGAAAATCAGTAATTTATAAATAGTCTAAATAGCCGCAGCCTGTGCCATTCCGTTTTGTGGAAACGCACATAGAAAAAGGCCGCCTCATTGCAGAAGCGGCCTTTGTTTTATCAATTAGTTTGAAACCCTTTACATCTGTTTATAACTTTTCAACTAATTGATTATCTCGTGTTTATTGTTTCAACAGGACTGGTATTGGATTTTGGCTGTTGGCTTTTTGCTGTTGGCTTTCTTGCCAATAGCCAACAGCTAATAGCCTACTCCCTCATATGTGCGCTTTCGTCGCGCAACTGCCGAAACTCATTGCCTTCGTACCAGTTGGGCCAGTCGCGGCTATTGGCCAGGTGTTTGCCAATATAATAGAACATCCACATATCCTGGTGCATGCCATCCCAAATCCACAGGTCGTGGATCACATCCGTAGGTGCATGGTACCTCGCTGCCATATCCTCTGCGACCATCTCTGCATATTCTTCATCACGTCCGATATAATCGCTGCCTCCCTGGGCATAGATCATAGGGATGCCCTGGCGGGCAAAGCTGATATGGTCCGAGCGATAAAAATAGCCAGCTTCCGGGGTAGGTTCCGGAACCACATAGCGTCCCTGCTCTTCGGCATACTTCCGGATGTATTCTTCCATTTCGGAATTGCCATAACCCACGACTTCCACATCCCATGTAGGTCCGTATACGTTCAGGGCATCGATATTGATGCCGCCAACCGTGGTTTCTACCGGAAACAGCGGATTTTCACCATAATAAGCTGAACCCAGCAGGCCCGACTCTTCAGCGGTAACCGCAGCAAACACGACAGACCTTTCCGGTCTTTCTTCGGCTGCCATCATTCTTTCCGCAATGGAGAGGATGGCACCCACACCGGTAGCATTATCCACGGCACCATTATAGATGTCCACACCATCTTCTGTTTCCACCATACCAAGGTGATCCCAATGTGCGGCATAGATAATGGTTTCGTCGGGATACTTGCTTCCCTCAATATAGCCAATCACGTTGTGGCATTCGGAATAAGCAAACTCGTTGTTAAAGTCCGCGCTGGCATGCATATTCATCGAGTATGCTTGAAAATCAGGGCTCGCAGCCAGGGCAAGTTCCTCGTCAAGATCCTTGCCTATTACAGCAAACAATTCCCTGGCCACTTCTTTCTGAATCCATCCTTCTGCTTCCAGTTTGGGCTCCCCGGTTTCTTCTCCAATACCATACTGCGTGCCAGACCAGGAGTTGCGTACCACATCCCAGCCATAGCTCGCGGGCTCGGTTTGATGAATGATGAGTGCACCTTCGGCGCCCTGACGTGCTGCTTCTTCAAATTTATAAGTCCATCGACCATAATAGGTCATGGCCCGGCCGTTGAACATGTCTTCATCGCGCAATGCAAAGCCCGGGTCGTTGATCATCACTACCACGGTTTTGCCTTCCACGTCCACCCCTTCATAGTCGTTCCATCCATATTCAGGAGCATTCACTCCATAACCCACAAACACAAGTTCACTGGCATCCAGTTGTGCATAATCTTGCAGCTTGGTGGTACCAATCACCATGTCGTCAATGTATTCATAGGCGAGCTCTTCGCCATTGTGCGAGATGACAAGGTCTGAAAAGTCATAACCGGTAATCTCGACCAGTGGCACGGGTTGCAGATAACTGTTGTCAGCAGCGGGCTTAAGGCCAATGCGCTCATATTCACCAATGATGTATTCCTTTGTTTTTTCACCACCGGGAGTAGCTGGGGCACGGCCTTCAAACTCATCGGAGGCAAGCGTCTCCACATGGGCTTGATAGTTTTCACAGAAAGTGGGGATGTCATAAGCATCTGGTACCTGACAGCCACTCATGAGGCTGGCCACCAAGGCAAACAGGGTCATAAAGGCCAGATGCCTGGATAATTTTTTCTTTTTCATCATATTCACATTCCTCCTGGGTTTGATTTGGATTAACAATAAATAGGTTCTTACTTCCTGATGGATGCATTTTCGGGTCATCTTACTTGTTTTTGTATGATTCACCCGTCACATTATAAAACAAATGCGACCTCAGGTGAAGCCGCATTTGTCAACAGAGATGAATTATTTCCTGTTTCTCTTATTATTCTTGTCTTTCATCATCAACAAGTCATAGGCAATGGGGGCACTGTTGAACAGTGATGAATAGGTACCCACTGCCACACCGATCATCAGGGCAAAGGCAAAGCCGCGGATGACCTCCCCACCGAAGAGGAAAATAATGAGCAATACGGCAATGGTGGTACCCGAGGTATTGAATGTCCTTGAAAGTGTGGCATTCAGGGAGTTGTTGATGTTTGTTTTCAGGTCCCTTTTCGGGAACAATTTCATGTTCTCACGAATCCGGTCAAAAATGACCACGGTATCGTTCACCGAGTAACCAATAATGGTCAGGATGGCCGCAATGAAGGCCTGGTCGATCTCCATGGTCCAGGGCACAATATTATACAGCAATGAATATAATGAGATCACAATGATGGAGTCGTGGAACAGGGTTGCCAGGCTGCCCATCCCAAACTGCCAGCGCTTGAAGCGCATGGCGATATAGCTGAAGATGATCACCAGGGCAATGGCTACGCTGATCACGGCGCCACGCTGGATATCGCGGGCCACGGCAGGTCCTACTTTTTGTGAACTCAATCGTCCGATCACCTTGTCATCATCATCGCCCACATATTCCGCATAAGTGACCGGTTCCACAAAGAAGTCCTTGATGCCTTCATAGATGGTTCTTTCGGCAATGGAGTCGGCTTCAGCTGTATCATCTCCCACTTTAAAGTTGGTGGTAATCCTGACCTGGTTGCTGGGACCGAAGGTGATCACTTCCGCTGAAATGGCCTCGCCGGTTATATCCAGCTCCTGGGCTGCTTCATCCAGGGTTGAAAGCAGGGAGCTCCGCATATCCACGGTGTTGATGTCGCTATCGAAACGGACCACATAAGAACGGCCCCCTGAGAAGTCAATACCCAGACTGAGTCCGCGCATGGCGAAAGAGCCAAGCCCTACGATGATCACGATGGATGAGATGATATAAAAACGTTTGCGTACACCGATAAAGTCAAAGTTAACCTTGGTGAGCACATCCTTGGAAAATTTGGAGTTAAAGCGGATGGCCACATTCTTGTCCAGCCAGCGGGTAAAGATCAGCCTGGAGAGGAAAATGGCGGTAAACAGTGAGCAGATGATTCCGATGATCAGCGTGGTGGCAAATCCCTGGACGGGGCCTGAACCGAATATGTAAAGGACAATACCGGTCAAGAGTGTGGTGATGTTACCGTCAATAATGGCCGAATACGCGTTCTTATAGCCATCGGCAATAGCCAATCGCTGGCCTTTGCCGGCGCGGATTTCCTCCAGTATCCGCTCATAGATGATCACGTTGGCGTCGACGGCCATACCCAGTGTAAGCACGATACCGGCAATACCGGGCAGGGTAAGCACGGCCCCGAGCGAGGCAAGCACTCCCAGGATAAAGAAAACATTGGCCACCAGGGCAAGGTCGGCCACAAAGCCGGCACGGTTATAATAGAACACCATATAGATCAGGACCACCAGGAAGGCGACCGCGAAAGAAGTAAAACCGGCATTGATTGCCTCGCGACCCAGTGAAGGCCCTACAACGGCCTCCTCCACAATTCTGGCGGGAGCAGGCAGTGAACCAGCCCTGAGAATATTGGCAAGGTCCTGGGCTTCCGGCACAGTAAACTGTCCGGAAATCTGGGAGCGCCCCCCTGAAATCCGGTCTTGTACAGTGGGGAAAGAATAGACATATCCATCCAGCACGATGGCGATGGATTTGCCGATGTTATCTTCGGTCAGGCGTTCCCAGGTCCGGGCGCCTTCGCGATTCATAGACATGTTGATCTCCACTTCACCCGTAGGCGAGAAGTCCTGCCGCGCGTCGGTGATCACTTCACCTGTCAGCGGCGCTTCACCGTCAAAGCCAACGCGGATCGCAAGCAACTCGTGTACATTGTCCATTCCCCTCGCGGGCTGAACACTCCAATAGAGGCGAAGGTCCTGTGGCAGCAGGTCGCGGACTTCCTGCTGAGCAAGTATCCTGTTCACCCGTGACGTATCCTGCACCGCGGAATAGCCCACCACGGGGCCCTGACCAGGACGGATGCTGCCGGTTTGATCCTGGAAATAATTGGGCGTCAGGTAGGCAAACAAGGGATTGTCCCTGGCGAAGTCCTGAAATTGTTCCAGGTCGTCAAAGTCATCAGCCATCAGGTCATCGAACTCATCTTCCATGATTTCGTCATCAGATACCGGGGGCTCCTCCGTGTCAGGGATGAGGTCGTCACCCTCCTCGTCAATATCCAGCTCTTCCAAGTCCTCAAACTCATCTTCCAGTGCATCCGGATCAAAAATATCTTCATCCAGCAGGTCATCTTCTGCCATTTCGGCCAGCGCATCGTTGACATCCATGAAGTAGTCATGCACCTCAGTAAAGTCATAGGTTTCCCAGAACTCGAGCTTGGCTGTTCCCTGCAGCAGGCGCCGGACGCGGTCGGGCTCCTTGATGCCGGGCAACTCAATCAGGATGCGTCCTGTGGTTGCCAGACGCTGTATGTTTGGTTGTGCCACGCCAAAGCGGTCGATACGCGTACGCAGGATCTGGAAGGAACGATCTACGGCCTGATCGACCTCCCTGCGCAATACGCGCAGCACCTCCTCATCGGAAGTGGTGGTGGTGATGTGGTCACGCATTTCCGGGGTGCTAAAATAAAAGGCCAGGCTGGCGGCCTCATCCACCTCCTGGAATGCCCTGCCAAACAAGGTGATAAAGTCTTCACGGCTGGTACGCTGTTCTTCGATGGCCATCTCCATGGCGCGCTGAAAAGTCTGGCTGTCCGTATTGGTTGCCAGGGCACGAACGATATCGGGCACGGAGATCTCCATGGTGACGTTCATTCCACCACGCAGGTCAAGCCCGAGGTTCAGCTCCCTTTCTTTGGTTTCGCGAAATGTGTAGCGCTGAAAGCCAAGGTTGTAGACTGTCTGGTTCATCATGGAATCCAGGTAGAACTGCTCGGCCACACCGGCAATGGAGTCCAGGTAAAACATCTTCAGCATTTCATCGCCTTCGGCCAGCTCGCGTGCTTGCTGCACATAGCGCTCACTACGGGCATAGCTCTGTGCGTCCCGTTCCACCTTCCTGGCAAAATAGGTAAAAGAAAGCTGGTAAAGACATACCAATGCAAAGGCAATGGCAAAAAATCTTATCAAACCTTTATTCTGCATGTTGTTGCAATTTATGTAATCTGTTC
>PUOJ01000089.1 GCA_003552075.1 Bacteroidales bacterium | reverse complement strand
CTGAGGAGGATTACACGGGTTTACGGTAGAATGTAGTGCCGGGGAGTTAACAAGAAGTAAGAAGTAGGCAGCAAGCAGTAAGCAGCAAGAAGATTTAGTTTAAGGTCAAGGTTGCCGCAGGACTTTTAGACCTTTCGACATTTTGACCTTTCGACACTTTGTCTTTTTGTCCTTTTGTCCTTTTGTCATTTCGTCCTTTTGTCATTTCGTCCTTTTGTCTTTTTGTCATTTTGTCTTTTCTGAAAAAAATAATCACATGAACCAACCTGAAATCCTGCAAGACACCATCAGAAAAATGGAAGCCTACCACGAGCGCAAGCACATCGTGGCGGGTTTTGACGGCTTTGTGGATGAGATCATCCACGTGGTAGACAAGCGCCAGAGCCATGAATCTTATGATCGCATCAAGGACATCACTGCCTTTTCAAAACGCATCGCAGCCAGTGCCGGCCTGAGTGCCAACATCGAAATGGTACCCGTGCAGACCAAGCTGGGCGGCAACGGACCCATCATGGCCAATGCCCTGATCAGCCTCGGACAGGAGATTACCTATATTGGTGCAATCGGCAAACAGCATATCGACCCTGTCTTTGCAGACCTTGCAGACAACTGCCGGGAAGTCATTTCACTGACAGATCCCGGCCACACCGATGCCCTGGAGTTTTATGACGGAAAGATCATGATGGGAAAGATGCATACGATGGTCGAAGTCAATGCCGAAAATCTGCTCGCCATGCTGCCAAAGGAGAAGCTGGCGGAACTTCTCTCGGAAACTGACCTGGTGGCATTCACCAACTGGACGATGCTGTCCAATCTGAATGGCATCATTTCGCTTTTTGGCGAGCTTATGGAGAGCTCAGACAAGCCCCCGGCCGTGTTCATTGACCTGGCCGACCCGCAAAAGCGTACCACAGCAGATATCCGGGAGGTGATCAGGCTCATTTCGGCCCTGCCATGCGACACCATCCTTGGGATGAACATGAACGAATCACGCATTATCGCCGAAGTGCTCGAGATCCAGGAAGAGGATGCGGTGGCCAGGGCCGCTGCCATCCAAAAAGATACCGGCATCGATGCCATTGTGATCCACCCGGTACATGGCGCAGCCGTGGCCACATCGGATACGGCCACCTGGGTTGAAGGGCCCTATACCAAAAAACCAAAGCTGACCACCGGCGCGGGCGACAACTTCAACGCCGGCTTCTGCAACGGCTGGCTGGGCGGTTTTACCCCCGCCGAATGCCTCATGGCCGGGGTATGCACCTCAGGATACTACGTGCGCAACGCCCAATCCCCCTCCCACGATGAACTGCTCCAATTCATGCGTGACCTTGCAAATAATTAATTTGTGGTGGTTCATTTACCCGATAATGGCCAGCAGCCTTCATGTCCGCCTTAGATTATGTTTGAAAATGAAGCTTAGTCATTAACCTTCACTATTGCCAACTTCTTACTCTGACCCGTCCTGATTGTTGTTTAAAAAAAGTGTACTCCTATTTCAGGACGAGACACTTACTGCTTACTTCTTACTGCCTTCTGCCTACTTTCTTCCCCCCCACCGTACGCTTTTGAAGATCAGGTGTACGCTTGCGAACACATGTTCCGCACCCAGCGCCTGCAGCCACAGCATACAATATGCTTGTTATTAGTGTGTTACTATTTTTGGCACACCTTTCGATATATTGAGGGTGAAAGCGAAAATAAAAAAGTATACACAATAAAACCCTCTGAGTCATGAAAACAAGAATCATCGCAACCATCGCAACCATCCTGATCAGCGCAAGCTTCATCACTGCAAATGCAAACACTACAACCCTGACATTCTACGACGCCCAAGGCACTGAATTGACCATTCCTGTCATTGAAGAAGAAGCAGAAACCATCCCGGCAGAATTAAAAGAGGTGTTTGCATCGGCAGAATTTAAACCGCACAACCATGTGTTTGACATCACCCGCTACAGCAAGCCTGAGCAGGAAGAAGAATTGCCTTTCGACCTGAGTGAAGTGCTTGCAGGCAAATAACATGTAAGAAGTTTCCATAAGACATTCATTCCTTCATGTAGTTTGGTTTCCGGGTCGCTGCAACATTGCAGGGACCCGGTTTTTTTATTTGTATCGTGAAAATCCCCACTGGACATTATCCGAATAATCCCTGATTTCTTCCTGCCTCACACGCCCGACCCGGATAATTTGGTATTTTTGCACACGGTCATCCCTGACAGGTTGGCTCCCTGGAAACACCCGTTCCAAATGGGTTCGTTATACAGGATCAAAGAGAATGGTGCAATACAAGTTCTTGCCGGCCGTTATTCCATAAGTTTATCAACAACAGGCTATGCAGCCGGCAACAGTCAAGCACAAGGACATGATCAATCAAAGGGCAATTAAGAAAAACAGGCATTGGCGGATGACCGCGGGGATTGCGCTGGTGATCCTTTTTTATGCCTGTGCCCATGTCGTTACGCCTACGGGCGGACCGAGGGACGAAGATCCGCCTGAAGTGGTCAGAAGCACCCCACCCAACTTCTCTGCCAACTTTGACGGCAATGAGATCCGGATTTTCTTTAATGAGTTTGTGGAGTTGCATAACATCCGGCAGCAGCTGCTGGTATCGCCGCCACTGGAAACCATGCCGGAGGTGCGCATCCGTGGCCGCTCCATCGTGATGGATATCGAAGAAGAGCTCAATCCAAATACCACGTATAACTTCTTTTTTGGAGATGCCATCCGCGACATCACTGAGGGCAATGCGATTCCAAACTTCCAATTTGTATTGTCAACCGGCGAACACGTAGACTCTCTCTCACTCGGCGGACAGGTGCTGAACGCTTACAACCTGGTGCCGGAGGAGGGTGTATTCGTGATGTTATATGACAACATATACGACTCGGTACCTTACCTTGAAAGGCCGGTATACCTAGCAAAAACGGACGAATATGGTTTTTTTGATATCAGCAACATGGCCGACGGCGAGTATCTGATGTTTGCCCTGGATGACCAGAACTACAATTTTAAATATGACCTGCCCGATGAGCGGATTGGTTTTCTCGATTCCCTCGTGAGGCCCCAATATGTTGAACAGCCCCCGGATACCATTCCGGGAGAGCAGGAAGAGCCAACGGGAGAAGGCGAGGACGCGATGGTACTGCAAGCGGTGACAGAAACCCCTGACGAGGAATCTGCTGAACCTTTCGGAACGATGCATTCCGGGCCATTTCATACCTTGTATCTCTTCCAGGAAGCAGATACGGTACAGCGGGTGACATCTTCAGATTTGACTCATAAGGGTCTGATCACCATAGTGTTTCGCATCCCTTTCGACTCGGCTTATGTGCGGGAGATCCGCGAGCCATTTGAAGACGATGCATGGCATATTCCGGAATTTGGGGTTGACAGGGACACGCTGAGAATCTGGTTTGCAGATACCGGAAGAGATTCGCTTTTCCTGGAAGTAAGGGATGGCGACCAGGTACTGGACACCGTAAAACGTGCCACCGTGCCACGGAGAAGTGCAAGGGATCGTGACGAAAATGATGAAGAAGTATATTTGGATATCAGCAGGGGGTTCCGGCGCCCTTCAGCAGTTCCCTTTCATCAGCCCTTGCAGCTGCACAGCGAGCATCCCATCCAGGAGACAGACTCCTCCCGGATAGAATTATTGATCCACGACAGCATCCCCATGCCAGCAAGCTTTTCTTTCACAGACCATGTACGCCGAACGATCGAGATGCATCCGCCCCTGGAGGAAGAAACCGCCTACAGGCTCAAGATCCTTCCGGGCGCCTTTAAAGATATCTTTGGACTGACCAACGACACCCTCGGGTATGCTATTACCACCACCTCACGCGAGAACTATGGAAACATCATCCTGGATGTGGAAGCACCTCCGGCAACCAACCAACGCATCCTGCAGCTGCTCAACATGGATGAGGATGTGCTTCAGAAAAAACTGATCCAGGACAGCGGTCGCTATGTATTCAGATACGTCCGGCCAGGCCGCTACCTCGTCAGACTCGTTGATGACCTGGATGAAAGCGGTGCATGGACCACCGGAGATTATTTGCAACAAAGACAACCCGAACCGGTGCACATGCTCCCCGACACCATCCAGGTGCGCGAAAACTGGGATGTGGAAATACCCTGGTTCATCACACCAAGGTAACAAAGGCAGCCAGTAATCATCGTCGTGTGCGTCACAAACCATTTACCATGGCTCGGTCCATCTGTGCATTGTTTTATCTTTTGGTCACATAAACCAAAGCAGCTTGCGAGCTCGGTGACCCCAAAATCGCCATGACATCATCATTCTCATGGTTGTCAAACTGTTGACAGGGCCCGGTCCCTCCTTTCTTTTTTGATTTTTTGATGTAAACAACCTGTGCGGATTGCATAATCTTTTCTATCTTTGCAGCAATTTTAACAGGTGGGCCTTCGTTGTTTTATTGTTTTGCTAATTAATTAACAACTCGACGTCTTTCGGGGTGATGGTGAAGCGAGGGTTATTGTGCCTTGAGGATTGGGGATGTGCAGGCGCCAAGCCGCTTAACCCGCAAGATTTTAGGCTTTTGAGCTTTTCCGCATTTTGAATACTTTTTAAACACAAGAATCATGCATATCTCACACATTGAACACATCGGCATTGCTGTAAAAAACCT
Source organism: Bacteroidales bacterium (assembly GCA_003552075.1). GTDB lineage: Bacteria > Bacteroidota > Bacteroidia > Bacteroidales > UBA7960 > PUPG01. Next base: position 3,151 of record PUOJ01000089.1, on the reverse strand, counting down.
TGAAGAGTCCATCCGCTTTTATGAAGACGTGCTCGGGATGGAGTGTTATGCCATCGAGGAGGTGACAGACCAAAAGGTAAAAACGGCATTTTTCCAGGTAGGTCAGACCAAGATCGAATTGCTCGAATCTACTGACCCGGAAGGCCCCATTGGCAAGTATGTGGAGAAGAAAGGCGAAGGCGTGCACCATATGGCCTTTGCGGTGAAGGGTATCGAAGGCGCGCTTGCGCAGATGGATGAAAAGGGCGTCAGGCTGATCGACAAGCAGCCCCGTAAAGGAGCAGAGGGCCTCGACATCGCCTTCCTGCATCCGAAGTCTACGCACGGCGTGCTGATGGAGCTATGTGAAGACAAAGGCAAAAAGTAGCAGTATCAGGGCCGTCCGCATGGTTACCAGGTTAAAAAGGTGGCCGGGTTAGCGTACAAGGTCCTTGCGCTTTTCCGACGGGCCATGTTTGGTCGTATTGCTGTAAGATCCCTACAATTCGCCCTGGGATTACAAGCGCTGGAGTTGCCCGGACATTTTGACTTTTTGAAATTTCGACTTTTGGACATTTTTTACCACATGAACTATTTTTTATAACGGCACCATAATATGGCTTTTGAAGACAAGATCAGGGAATTATTGCAGAAGCGTGAGCTGGCGAGGCTTGGCGGCGGGCAGAAACGCATTGACGCCCAGCATCAGAAGGGCAAGCTGACGGCCCGCGAGCGCATCGAATTGCTGCTCGACGATGGCAGCTTCGAAGAGTTTGATATGTTTGTTACGCACCGATGCACTGACTTTGGACTGGAAGACAAGCAGTTCTATGCGGATGGCGTGGTGACGGGCTACGGGACCATCGACGGACGCGTGGTGTATGTCTTTGCCCAGGATTTCACCGTATTTGGCGGCTCACTCTCTCTGGCTTATGCGGAGAAAATCTGCAAGGTAATGGACAAGGCCCTGAAGATGGGCGCACCTGTCATCGGTCTTAATGACAGCGGCGGGGCACGCATCCAGGAAGGGGTAAACAGCCTGGCTGGCTATGCAGAGATCTTCCAGCGCAACATCATGGCCTCCGGTGTCATCCCTCAGATCAGCGGCATTTTTGGCCCCTGTGCCGGAGGTGCAGTCTATTCACCGGCCCTCACCGACTTCAACATCATGACCAAGGACAACAGTTACATGTTTGTCACAGGGCCAAAGGTGGTTAAGACCGTTACAGGCGAGAATGTCACCGAACAGGATCTGGGTGGTGCGATCACGCACGGCACCAAGTCAGGAATAGCCCATTTCATTGCAGATGATGAGCGCGAGGGCATCCTGATGATCCGCAAACTGATCAGCTTCCTGCCGCAAAACAACCTCGAAGAGCCGCCGATGGAGCCCAATGATGATCCCATCGACAGGCTGGATGAGGAACTCAACAACATCATCCCGGAAAACCCCAACAAACCATACAACGTCAAGGACATCGTCTACTCGATAGTAGACAATAGCGAGTTTATGGAGGTGCAACGGAATTATGCCCAGAACATCGTCACAGGGTTTGCCCGTTTTAACGGTGCCTCGGTAGGCATTGTAGCCAACCAGCCCAACTACCTCGCCGGTGTACTAGACATTAATGCCTCCCGCAAGGCCGCACGATTCGTGCGTTTTTGCGATGCGTTCAACATCCCCCTTGTCACACTCGTGGATGTTCCGGGATTCCTCCCCGGGACGGTGCAGGAGTACGGCGGCATCATCATCCACGGGGCAAAGTTGCTGTTTGCCTATGGAGAAGCCACCGTCCCAAAGATCACCGTCATACTCAGAAAGGCATACGGTGGGGCCTACTGTGTGATGAGCTCCAAGCACCTGCGGGGCGACATCAACTATGCCTGGCCGATGGCCGAGATCGCTGTCATGGGACCAAAAGGCGCCATCGAGGTGCTGCGTAACAAGGAGATCAAAAAGATCGAGGATGAAGAGGAGCGCGCCGAATTTATCGCACGCCATGAGGCCGATTACGTGAAAAAATTCGCCACACCATTCAATGCCGCCAAATATGGTTACATTGATGACGTGATTCAGCCACGCAACACCCGTTTCCGTATCATTCGGGCGCTGCAGTCACTGGCCACCAAAAAGGATGTCAACCCGCCCAAAAAGCACACCAATATCCCGCTTTAAGCGGTGATGACATCATTTTAAAAATGAAACAGACGCACATCTTTCATCATAACAAATAAAGGTAGCATACAATGATTGCTTACCAACACATATTGGGTTTCATAACGACGGGGGATAACCAGGGAGGAGAGGCAGCCAAGGAGTTTGCCCAGCACGACCCGCACGGTTTTATCATGGCCATGCTGGGTATGGGCATCGTGTTTACCATCCTCATCCTCCTTTATGTCATCTTCAGCAACACGCCAAAGCTTTTCACGCAGTCGTTCCGCGACAAAATGAAAAACGCATTTCGCAAAAAGAAGCCTGTAGAGGTCTCAGCCGCTGAAGAAACAAGCCCGGCCGAGACGGACACGGCTGTTGACCTTACAGGAGAGGTGAATGCAGCCATCGCCGCAGCCATCCACCTGTACCGGTCCGAATTGCACGACTTTGAAGATACCGTGATCACCATGAAAAAGGTATCAAGAACATATTCTCCCTGGAGTTCAAAGATTTACGGATTAAGAAATCTGAACCAACAATGAAAAAGTACAAGTTCACCATACATGGCAACGAATATGACGTGCACATCAAAAATGTGGAAGACAATGTCATAGAGTTGGAAGTCAACGGTTCGGCCTATGAGGTGGAGGTTGACAAGGCCATCCAGCCGGCCAAGACACCGAAGCTGGTGCGGTCGCGCGTGACACCGCCCGCTGAAGCAAAACCGGAGGAAGGCACCGGCATGAAGTCGCCGGCACCCCCGGCAGGGAAGATCAGCTCACCCCTGCCCGGCACGGTGGTCAAGCTCTTCGTCCGGGAAGGCGACACCGTGAAGGTAGGGCAAAAGCTCATGGTGCTGGAAGCCATGAAGATGGAAAACAACATTGATTCCGACAAGGACGGCAAGGTGATCTCCATCCCGGTAAGGCCCGGCCAGTCGGTCATGGAAGGTGACACCCTCATTGAAATAGGAGAATAAACGAAGTATGGATACCGGTTTTTTCAGTTTTGTAT
>PUOJ01000013.1 GCA_003552075.1 Bacteroidales bacterium | reverse complement strand
TCAGGTCAACGCGTTCTTTTAGTACGTCTTTTGCACGGATCACTTCAAACCCGTTTTTTTCCAAAGCCTTGATTGTGTGCACATTTCTGGCGTATCCGATGATCTTTCCCGGGCCAAGTGCAAAGAAATTTGCTCCGCTATGCCACTGTTCCCGTTCCTGTGCCCATTGGTCGTCGCTGCCGCCACAGAGGACCGGGCGCAGCTCCATGCCAAGCTTTTTGAGGGCCTCCGGCAGGTTTTTGACCTCTCTGATGAATTGTACCTTACCCCCTTCGGCATAAATATGTACGGTTTGATATTTGTTCATCTTCATGATGATAGGCTCATAGATCATACAAATATCCCTGTCAAGCAGTGTAAATACCATGTCGAGATGGATAAAGGATTCCGGGGTCAAAGGCAGCTCCTGAATCAGAATATGCTGTTTCTCATTTTTGTTTTTTAAATGGCGAAGCAAAAAATCGATCCCCTGGGGCGTGGTGCGTGCGCCTATCCCGCATAACAGCACATCATCCTTTGCCACAAGCACATCACCGCCTTCAATGGCAATCGATGGGGCTGGTGTATCATTGGCCATGGCGTTGATCGTCCTTGTGTTGAAGTGGGGATGAAAGTCAAAGATGGATTCCATGATGAGGCTCTCCCGCAACCTTACCGGAGAAGCCATGGCACCGACAAAGACGTTATCGTACACCGAGATGGCCGCATCCCTGGTAAAGAAAAAATTATGCAGCGGCTTTAGGGCAAAACGGTCTTTGCTGAGGTATTCGGTCAGGGTGTTCTTTCTTGTGGGGACGCCCTCTATAAGGGCATCCGCAAGGCTTTTTGAATCCAAGCCGTGGAGATGCTCACAAATGGTGTCTGCCCCTTCGTGCAGGCATACCTTCCTGACAAGGTCCTGCTTTACTTTTTCGTTTTTCAGTATCTCAGCAAGCAGGTCTTTTACTTCAAAGGTGCGGGTAACCTTGTCCAGGACTCCCTTAAACTGGTTGTATTCATTGCGTGCCACACAAAGATTCAAAATGTCGCTGTAGAGGGCCCGCTCAGCATTATCGGGAGTCATGTTTTCTACCTCATTGCCTGGGGAGTGCACAATGACGCCCTCCAGGTCTCCAATTTCCGAATAAATATTTGTTGGCATTTTGCTCTTCATGGCAAATTCTTATCAATGGGTTATGTAATGTGTCGGGAGCGTCGTCGTTTTCAGGCAAAATTAGCAAATTATACTTTCGGTAACCGCTATATTTTGTGTAATTTTGAATGTTTTGTTTGAGGGTTGGTTTACTTTTACCGGCCTGAAGCAATGCATAGACATGAACGGCCTGTGCTTTTCCGGCAAGTGAACCCAGGTATGTATGGGTAGGGTGAAAACAGGCATATGATCAGTTAAGCATTCCTTTTGCTGTTTTTGTGCGTGGGGGGTGCCGTCTCAACAAGCTTTATCTATGAACATTTTGTTGATTGGAAGCGGTGGCAGGGAACATGCCATGGCACGGAAAATCTCTGAAAGCAGCCTGTGCGATCAGCTGTATATTGCTCCTGGCAATGCAGGTACCGCCCTGTGTGGAAAGAACATCTCCCTTGACCCGATGGACTTTCAGGGGATCGGACAGTTTGTCTATGATCATGCCGTAGGCATGGTGGTAGTCGGCCCGGAAGCCCCTCTGGTAAAGGGTTTGCGGGATCATTTCGCACACGATGAGCGGCTGCAGGGGGTCCGCTTTGTCGGGCCGGATGCCCGGGGCGCCATGCTGGAAGGCAGCAAGGCCTTTGCAAAGGCTTTTATGGAACGTCAACGGATCCCGACGGCCTCCTACAGGGCATTTACCAAAGACGATTTTGAGGAGGCAGTGGCCTTCCTTGATGCTCTTGCCCCTCCCTACGTTCTGAAAGCCGATGGCCTGGCTGCGGGTAAGGGGGTGGTGATCTGCGATACAAAGATCGAAGCGACAGAAACGCTCCAAGGGATGCTGTTACACGATCGTTTTGGGCAGGCCTCCCATACCGTGGTCATTGAAGAATATCTGAAGGGCGTGGAAATGTCGGTGTTTGTGCTTACGGATGGCAAGAGTTACCGTCTCCTCCCTTCAGCCAAAGATTATAAAAGGATAGGAGAAGGCGATACCGGTGCCAATACTGGTGGCATGGGAGCGGTAAGCCCGGTTCCTTTTGCCGGCAAAGAGCTGATGCAGCGCATCGAGGAGCGCATTATAAAACCTACGATCCAGGGCATCAAGGAAGAAGAGATGGTTTACTGCGGATTTCTCTTTTTCGGATTGATGATTCGCGGGGACGACCCTTATGTGATCGAATACAATGTGCGCCTGGGTGACCCGGAGGCTGAAGTCATCCTGCCAAGGATTGATAGTGACCTGACGGAGCTGCTGCAGGCTGCCTGTGATGGGGATCTCGATGCGGCGAAGCTGAAACTGTCGCCTGATTATGCCTTATGTGTCGTGTTGGCCAGTGGCGGCTATCCCAACACTTTTGACAAAGGCTTCGAGATTCGTGGCCTGGAACAAGTAAGCGACAGCCTGCTGTATTATGCGGGGATGAAGTCGGTCGATGAGAAGCTGCTGACAAATGGCGGTCGTGTGATGGCAGTCTGCGGCAGGGGAAATACCTTGAAGAAGGCACGGGAACAAGCCTATCGTGACCTCAGGTTGATCGACTACAAAGGCAAATATTATCGCCGGGATATTGGCCAGGACTTGTTGCGGCACATTTGATCCATCCAGTCATTTCTTGATGCTTGCATATGCTGTTGCGGATCTTTTATAAACATCAGTGGTACACGCCATTTATCCTGCTTATGGGTGGCGTGGTTTTGTGGCGCCGGGCACTCATGGACCCGTCAGCCAGCCTGGAATATGTGGGTGTAAACCATGCTCCGCTGTTTGAACTGATCCTTCCCTTTCTCCAGCAACAGGCGTTTGTTGGCGTACTGATCGCCTTTGCCATGGTCATGTTTCAGGTTTTTTTCGCCACACACCTTGCTGCGAGCAAGGTGCTGGAAAACCGGTTTTCGGCCCTGGCAGGCCTTATCTTTCTGCTGCTGATCGGCAGCAGGCCATACATGCTTGCCCCACAGCCGGCTCTTTTTGCCGGGGTCTTTCTTATCCTGGCTTTTAATAAAATGCTCAACACGTATGATGAGAAAGCCATGGTGTTGCAGGTGTTCAACGCCGGGGCGCTGATATCGCTGGCAGGGTTGTTTTATTTTCCGGCATGGTCATTTTTTATCCTTCTGCTGGGATCTCTCTCCATCTATAACATAAGCAAACTCAGATACATCATGGCTGCAATCACCGGACTCATGATGCCGGTATTCTTCCTTTTCATCGCATTGTGGCTCACCGCGCAGCATGAACAGGCCTTCCTCTCCTTTACACAATATCAGGCAAGCTGGCTGGACTTCAGCATCCCATTTACCTCAGCCGACAGACGCTATATGTATGTTTTTGCCCTACTGACCCTAATCTCCTATCTATCTATCCGTTTATTGCATATCCCTTCCAAAGCCATCCGGATCAGAAAACGAATGAAGACGCTCAACCTGGCCGTCCTGGTGGCGCTGCTATCATTCTTTGTGGCAGGAGAACACCTCCTGGTCAATCATGCGATGCTGGTGATCCCGCTTTCCCTGACGCTGGCTGTTTTCTTTGAAGGCCAGAAACGAAAAAAGCTTGCCGAAGTGTTGTTTCTGCTTATGGTGGCTGCGCTGGCGGCTGGACACATGTTTCCCTGATGAGCTCGGGCTGCATGCCTTCACCATGCGCTCCCATATCCTGCTTATGCACCCTTCATCGACAGTCCAATGCGTTTTCGCTCCACATCTACCGAAAGCACCCGGACTTGTACATGCTGATGCAACCTGACCACCTCATTGGGGTCCCTGATGAAACGGTCGGCCAGGTGGCTGATGTGCACAAGACCGTCCTGGTGCACACCAATGTCAACAAATGCACCAAAAGCCGTGATGTTGGTCACGATCCCGGGCAGTACCATTCCTTCGTGCAGGTCTTCCATCCGGAATATGTTTTTGTCAAAGGCAAACTCGCCAAAGGATGCCCTTGGGTCCCTCCCCGGTCTTTCCAGCTCCTTGAGGATGTCCAGGATGGTCGGAAGCCCGGTTTTCTCGTTTGCGTATTGTTCAGGCAGGATCTGTTCGCGGAGGGTTTTCTTTGTCATGAGATCATCTACGCCTGCACCCAGGTCGCGGGCCATTTTTTCCACGATGGAATAGCTTTCCGGGTGCACAGCACTTTTGTCCAGCGGGTTGTCGGATTGCTCCACCCGGATAAATCCTGCTGCCTGTTCGTAGGCTTTGGCTCCCAGCCGGGGCACCTCCATCAGTGCTTTTCGTGAACGGAACGGCCCATTGGCATTGCGATATGCTACAATGGATGCAGCAAGTGCCGGGCCGACGCCTGAGACGTAGGTCAGCAGTTGTTTGCTGGCCGTGTTGATCTCTACGCCAACGGCATTGACACAGCTTACCACGACATCGTCCAGCGCCTGGCGAAGCATTTTCTGATCCACATCATGCTGATATTGTCCTACGCCGATGGATTTCGGGTCGATTTTTACGAGTTCTGCCAGTGGGTCGGCGAGCCTTCTTCCAATGCTGATGGCTCCCCTGACGCTCACGTCATAATCAGGGAACTCCTCCCGGGCCACATCGGATGCAGAATACACTGAAGCGCCACTTTCATTTACCATCACCGCCACGACCTCCCGGTCAAACCGGATGCGACGCACCAAATGTTCTGTTTCCCTTCCGGCGGTGCCGTTTCCGATGGCGATTGCATCGATGCGGTAGGCGTCTGCCAGGTTGTTGATCTTGGCCATGGCTTCAGATTTTTTTCCTGCCGGCGGGTGGGGGTAGATGGTTTCATTATGCAGGAGTCGTCCTTCCTCATCCAGGCACACCACCTTGCAGCCCGTGCGGAATCCGGGGTCGATGGCCAGGATGCGCTTTTGGCCCAGGGGAGGGGCTAAAAGCAACTGACGCAGGTTTTCTGCAAATACTGCAATTGCCTTCTTATCTGCTTTTTCCTTAAGCTGTTGACGATATTCTGTTTCGAGCGAGGGCAGCAACAGTCTTTTGTAACCATCCCTGAGGGCCGTCAGCACTTCATCTGCCATGGCACCGGCTTGTTTAATGAAGATGCGCTCCAGCGCACCAAGGGCTTCCTCCTCTGCAGGTGTGATCCGGATCCGTAGCAAGCCCTCCTTTTCTCCCCTTAACATCGCCAGGATGCGATGAGAGGGCGCCCGCGAAGCCTGCTCGCTCCAATCGAACCAAGACGTATATTTTTCTGCTTCCTGTTTTTTGTCTTCCACCACCTTGCTTGTGATCATTGCCTCTTTTGCCAGCAGGCGGCGTAGGGCATTCCTGGACCGCGGACTTTCACTTATCCATTCGGCAATGATGTCGCGGGCTCCCGCCAGGGCGTCATCCACGGTAGCCACATCTTTGGCGGGGTCCACAAATGTACGGGCCCTGCTGGCCGGATCATCGCCTCCCTGCGCCATCATAATTTTCGCCAGCGGCTCAAGGCCACGCTCCCTTGCTATGGTGGCGCGGGTACGGCGCTTCGGCCGGTAAGGCAAATAGAGGTCTTCCAGGGTCGAAAGATCCGGTGCCTCCAGGATAGCCGCCCGCAGGTCGTCTGTTAGCAATCCCTGCTCTTCGATAGTCGACAACACCGTGTCTTTTCTCCTGTCAAGCTCTTCCAGGCGCTGATGCAAATCCCTGATGGCAGTGATCTGCACTTCGTCGAGCGAGCCCGTCATCTCTTTCCGGTAGCGTGCTATGAAGGGAACGGTGGCCCCTGACTGCAACAACAGCAAGGTTTGTTTGATGTTGCTGCTGTTTATTCCAGTATCTTTTGCTATGCGATGGATGTGCCTTTCTGATGCCTCTGTTGTCATAGAGATGCTTGTGTTTTTATGGGTAAATCATTGCTTTGCCGGTGTGGTGGCTGCATGGAACCACGGCCTCGTATCAAAGGGGCATCTTGTGCTGGATGGCCGTCTTGAAACTCTTCCTGTGATAGGGGCTGAGCCCGTGGGTCAGTATCGCCCGGCGGTGCGCAGGTGTCGGGTAGCCTTTGTTGCTCATCCAGCCATATTCGGGGTGTTCCCGGTGCAGGGCAGTCATCAGCTCATCGCGGTGCACCTTGGCCAGGATCGATGCGGCGGCGATCGACAGGTAGGTGGCGTCTCCCTTTACAATACACGCATGCGGGATGTCGCCGTAGGGCTCAAAATGCCTTCCGTCTACCAGGATGTGGGCAGGTTGAAGGGATAGCTTATGGAGTGCGTCGTGCATGGCCTGAATGGAGGCCCTGAGGATGTTGATCTCATCGATGGTCTGATGATCAATGCTGGCCACCGCGTAGGCCAGGGCGTTTTCTTCGATCAGTGCTTTTAGCTTGCTGCGTATGGCGGCGGATAGCTGTTTGGAGTCCTGAAGCGTTTCCCTGAGTTCAGGCAGGAATTTTTCAGGCAGGATTACAGCGGCAGCGGTGACTGGCCCTGCCAGGCAGCCTCTTCCGGCTTCGTCGCATCCCGCCTCAGGAAGCAGTGTGCCAAAATGCTGCTTCAATGCGTTGCTCATGTTGTCGCCTGCTTTGACAAGATCCCTTCAAAGATCCGTTTGCCGTCCTCATTGCCAAGCTCCGGATCAGCAGCCCGCTCAGGGTGGGGCATCATGCCAAACACATTGCGCGCCTTGTTGCATACGCCGGCAATATTCAACACCGAAGCATTGGGGTTGGCTTCCGGAGTCACCTGGCCATTGGCATCACAATAACGGAAAAGCACCTGCTCCTGCTCCCGGATCCTGTCTAGCTCATCGTCCTGTGCAAAATAGCGGCCTTCTCCGTGGGCAATCGGGATCTTCAGTGCCTCGCCCGGTTGGGTCGCGGCAGTGACCAGGCTGTTGGTGTGTTCGCTGGTGATATAAGCATTGCGACAGATGAAACGATGGCTTGGATTGTGAAGAAGCACCCCGGGTAAGAGGTGGGCCTCGCAAAGGATCTGAAAGCCATTGCAAATCCCAAGGACATAACCGCCTTTTTGTGCAAAGGGAATGATCTCATCCATGATGGGAGAAAAACGAGCAATGGCACCCGAACGGAGATAATCACCATAGGAAAAGCCCCCGGGAAGCACAATGCAATCTGCGTCCTTTAAATCCCTTTCCTTATGCCAGAGCGGCATCACTTCCTGTCCCAGCTTCTTTTTGAGGACATACAGCATGTCATGGTCGCAATTGGACCCCGGAAAAACCACTACGCCAAACTTCATACGTTGTTTTATGATTGGAGGTTAAGCCACAATGATCATATACAAGCAACCTGACGGATCAGATAGCAACAAAAACAATTTTCGGTCAAAAATGATTTTGTTTGTACTTGATGATCATGCTGGCAAGGTGTCTGTCTGGCAAAGGTACATATTTTGACCCGAATTCAGGGGGGTCATTCCCTGTTGTTATTGCCATTGCCGTTTTTACGGTACAGGTGTTCGATCACTTCAGCGTAGGTGTTCATCAGGTGCGTCCTTCTGAGCTTGAGGGTGGCGCTGAGCTGACCGGTTTCCACGCCCCATTCGTGGTCGAGGATCTCAAAACGGGAGACCCGCTCATACTTGCCAAAGCGTTTGTTGTAATGCGTGATCTCTTTTTCGAATCGCTTGCGGATACGCGGCATGGCGATCATCTCTGCATTGGTCGTGTATGGAATCTCCTTGACCTCGCACCAGGAGCGCAGGTGATTAAAATCCGGCACCACGATGGCTGCCGGTGTGGGCTGATTTTCGCCGATCACCATGATCTGATCAATGAATGGCGATTCTTTGAAGGCGTTTTCCAATACCTGGGGATGAATGTACTTCCCAAAAGAAGTTT
>PUOJ01000142.1 GCA_003552075.1 Bacteroidales bacterium | reverse complement strand
TGGTTTGATCGTTCAGCTATCAGCTTGTCATGGCATCGCTTAATCAGCTTTGAGTTTGCGGTACCTGATCCTTTTGGGTCCCTGGTCTCCAAGGCGCTTTTTCCGGTTAGCCTCGTAGTCTGTGTAACCTCCTTCGAAGAAACAGACCTGCGAATCCCCTTCAAATGCGAGGATGTGCGTGGCTATCCTGTCAAGGAACCACCTGTCGTGGGTGATGATCACAGCACAGCCCGCAAAGTTTTCCAACCCTTCTTCCAATGCCCGGAGCGTGTTCACGTCGATGTCGTTGGTGGGCTCGTCAAGGAGAAGCACATTGGCTTCGCTTTTCAGGGTCATGGCAAGATGGAGGCGGTTTCGCTCTCCCCCGGACAACACACCGCACTTTTTGCCCTGGTCCGGACCGGTAAAATTAAATCGGGCCACGTATGCGCGGCTGTTCATCTCCCGACCGGCCAGCTTAATGCTTTCATGACCACCTGAGATCACCTCCCACACACTTTTTTCCGGGTCAATATCGGCATGGGCCTGGTCCACATAACCCAGGCTGACTGTCTCTCCAAAATGAAACTGCCCGTGATCCGGTTTTTCCTGTCCCATGATCATGCGAAACAAGGTTGTCTTTCCGGCCCCGTTAGGACCAATGATACCCACGATGCCAGCCGGAGGAAGAGAAAAATTCAAGTCACTGAATAACAGCTTATCACCAAAAGCCTTGCTCACACCATCCGCCTCGATGACTTTGGAGCCAAGCCTCGGGCCGTTGGGTATAAAGATTTCCAGGCGTTCCTCCTTCTGTTTCACATCCTCGCCAAGCATCTTCTCGTAAGCATTGAGACGCGCCTTTCCTTTGGCCTGGCGGCCTTTTGGTGACATCCGCACCCATTCCAACTCTCGCTCCAGGGTCTTTCGGCGCTTGCTCTCGCTGCGCTCTTCCATTTCCAGGCGTTTGGCTTTTTGTTCCAGCCAGGAAGAATAATTCCCTTTCCAGGGAATGCCTTCTCCCCTGTCCAGCTCGAGGATCCAGCCCGCCACGTTATCCAGGAAATACCTGTCATGGGTGATGGCGATTACCGTGCCCTTGTATTGCTGCAGATGTTGTTCAAGCCAGTCAACACTTTCGGCATCGAGGTGGTTTGTGGGCTCGTCAAGCAACAGGATGTCGGGTTCTTTTAGTAGCAGGCGACAAAGTGCTACCCGCCGGTGTTCGCCTCCACTCAAGGTGGAGATATTTGTACCCGGATCCGGACATCGCAATGCATCCATGGCCCTTTCCAGCTTACTGTCCAGCTCCCAGGCATCATGTTGTTCAATCAGGTCAGAAAGCTCTCCCTGCCGCTCAATCAGCTTGGCCATCTCTTCATCGTCCATGGGCTCGGCAAACTTCAGGTTGACCTCCTCATATTCCTTCAGGATGTCCACCACCTCCTGCACGCCCTCCTGCACCACTTCCTTAACTGTCAGAGAGGGATCCAGAATCGGCTCCTGGGGGAGGTAACCGATGGAATGACCAGGGGAATATACTACCTCTCCCTGGTAAGATTTTTCCTCTCCCGCGATGATGCGCATCAAAGTAGACTTACCAGAACCATTCAACCCGATGATTCCGATCTTTGCACCATAAAAAAATGAAAGATAAATGTCTTTAAGTACTTGCTTGTTGCTGGGAGGAAAAGTCTTACTCACTCCTACCATGGAAAAAATGATCTTTTTGTCGTCACTCATGGCCTGTTGTTTTGCATATTTGCAAAATTGCGAAAAATAAACTTGTGAAGCACAGAAAATTCGGCTTTTCAATGCAATCCTTTATATTTGTAAAAAAAACCTCAAAGTGCAGAATACTTAAATTATGGCTGCCCCAACCGTTATCAAAGTAGTTAGTTGCGCGGAAGCTCCCTTTATGCTCAATGGATGGAAACACCATATGGGTTTTCTGGTTTCTCAGATACGCAAATGGACTGCAAAACCTGAACAACTTTATCCTTTATTTGTGGCAAAGCTTAAGGTGCTTGGTGACTCCCTGTTTGATATCTATACCGGAAAGCTAGATCCTGGCCAGGTCGCTGCAGAGCTCAGGACGACCCTGCAGGGCTTCCATGTCTTTGAGAAAGAAGCTTATAGCCGATGGATCGACAGTTCCTCCCAGCTTTTCTGGCAACTAAGTATCTCCGATGGCTCAGAATGGACCATGCGCCATGGCGATGCTGAAGAGTTTTATATCCATATTCATCCTGCAAGGCATGGCTTACATACTGAAAGGCTTAAGGCCAACCAGCTGCGTACCGCCTTAGCTACCCTGATCCTGGCAAACATGCGTGGTGAGCAGCCCAGCATGCCCTTATTGAATCACGTGCGCCAGGACTTCCTCGGGCTCTCCAGGGTCACCAAGCCCATGGCCAGGGAAATATTTACCCTGATGAACGGGATGGCCAAAATAGCCGATGTGCCGCACTAACCTGCGATGATTGCATGTGTTTAAAATTTTTCAACTAGTTAGTTATCTATTGTTTATTCTTTCAACAGGACTGGTATTGGCTTTTGGCTGTTGGCTTTCTTGCCATTAGCCAATGGCTAATAGCCAAAAGCCTACTTGGTCTGAACGCCCCCGTGACAGTAATCATCCCCCTGTGTGTCAAAAGCCCCGTCATGGGCGTTTCATCTCTTCTTTATATCCGTCCGGCCACATACCGGTCCTTGCCGTGAAAATCGCGTTTCAATTCCACATGTTGAAAACCATGATACTTCAACAGCGCCAGGCATTCCGCTCCCAGTGCTTCGTTGATCTCCAAAAATAAGCAGCCCCCGGGCCGCAAGGCATTTTGGGCAAAAGTGCATATGGCACGGTAGTATAACAAGGGGTCATCATCTGGTACAAACAGCGCAATGGACGGTTCATGCGCGCTTACCTGCACCTGCAAGAAGGCCTTTTCCGATTGCTTTACATAGGGTGGATTGCTGACGATGACATCAAAGGATCTGCCGGCGGGCGCCTGTGTTGCATGCAAAATATCACAATGGAAGAAGTCGATCAACACATTGTTTGCTTGCGCATTATCTGAGGCTACTTCGAGTGTTTTATGTTCGACGTCGCAAGCGCTGACCTGGTATCCTGGCAAGCGAGCTGCCAGGGCGATGGCGATGCAACCGCTCCCCGTGCCGATGTCAAGTATGGCGCCGCCATTTTTTACGCCCCCTGCCGGGCTTGCTTGTTCCTTGTTGCCATCGTTTTCGCTGTAAGCATGTGGCATTTGTTTTTGCCCGAGCACTTCCACCACCCATAGCACCAGGCCTTCGGTTTCCGGCCTGGGAATCAAAACACCCGGCTTTACCCGGAGAGAATGATCAAGAAATGTACTGAGCCCGGTAATATACTGGACAGGCTCGCCTCTGTTCAGACGTTTCTGCGCTTTGATCAGCCCCACGATGCCTGTCTCGCTGATTCGCTCAGCGGCTTTGAGTACCCGCTGGTCTTTTGGCAATCCCAAGAGGCGAAAAAACACCTCATCGGCCACGGCTGTACGTTCGCGGTCCGAGGGGATCGCCACAAGACCACCCTTAAACCATTGATAAAGGTCTCTTATTTTATTGCTTTTTATGCCAGTCACTTAAAAGGTGTTCTGCGATTATTGTCTGGGATAGATAAGGTAGGGTTCTCTTTGTTTTTGGAATATCCTCAAGTCTTCTTGCCAGCTCTTCCGGATTTCTTCGGCATGATATCCCTGCTTGATCTGCCGGCGCAGGGTGCCCGTACCAGCAAGCCTATCGAAGAATGGGTTAAAGAAGTTTTCCTGATCCGGAAAATCCTGATAGGCTTCGATGAGGTACTGCAGGTTGATCTTTCCATTGTTGCGTAGCTTTTCCAGCTTATGCTCCCGCAGGTCCCGTCCCTGGCATTGCATCCCTTCTTGTGGAGGGTTCGGTGCAGCCCTCAGGCTTTCAGGGGTAAAGGTAAACGGATAATCGGTGGCAGGCAGCTCCGGGTGCCCGTAAATTTGAAAGGGCATGTCCGTGCCGCGGCCTACGCTGATCACCGTACCTTCGAAAAAGCAGAGTGAGGGATAGAGGTATACTGCGTGCATGTTCGGCAGGTTTGGTGATGGCGGGACCGGCAGGTGGTAGGATTGTCCCCTGTGATAATTTTGTACTGGGATGACGGTCAGACGTAATTCCCGGCCTTCCGTTTCCAGCCAACCTTCCCCGCTCGCCATCAGGGCATATTCACCCACGGTCAGTCCATGCACGATGGGTACCGGGTGCAATCCCACAAAAGAACGATAATCCGGCTCAAGTATGGGGCCATCGATGAAATGCCCGTTAGGGTTGGGTCTGTCCAGGATGATCATGGGTATATTAAGTGCAGATGCTTCCTCCATGATATAGGTCATGGTGGAAATGTAGGTATAGAAGCGGGTGCCCACATCCTGCATGTCGAACACGATGATGTCCACATCTTTCATCTGCGCGGCTGTGGGCCTCCTGTTATCTCCATAGAGGCTGATTATCGGAAGCCCGCTTTGCGGATCCTGGCTGTCGCCTACCAGCTCGCCCGCGGCAGCTTCTCCGCGGAAACCATGCTCAGGGCTGAATACTTTCACCACCTGTACAGATGATCGCAAAAGTGTGTCCACCAGGTGTACCTCACCGACAAAGGAAGTATGGTTTCCCGCCACGGCCACCCGTTTTCCTTCAAGCAGCGGCAGGTATTTCTCCATTTGCCAGGCGCCGGGAGTCACTTGCCGGACGCCATCACCGTGGTCCGTCATGGCTGTTGCCTGGGGCATAAATAGTCCGGTGGCGATCACCAGCACAAGCAGGCTGATATGTAAATGATCAAAGAAAATGCGCTGTAAAGGCTTCATTCCTTCTTATTAAACATGTTTTTCTGCATGGTAGGAAGACCGGACCAGCGGGGCACTTTCTGCATGCAGAAACCCTTTTTCCAAAGCGATCCGGCCATACCTGGCAAAGGTATCCGGATGAACGTATTCCTGCACGGGAAGGCTCTTGCGGGAGGGCTGCAAGTATTGTCCGATGGTGATCACCTGGCAGTTGACAGCACGGAGGTCATCCATGGTGCGCAGGATCTCTTCCTCCGTTTCACCCAGCCCTAGCATGATGCCTGACTTGGTGCGGATGTCGCTATGGTCAGCGATGTATTTGATCACCTGCAGGCTGCGGTCATAATCTGCATATACCCGTACCGGCTTGGTAAGCTCACGGACCGTCTCCAGGTTGTGGCTGATCACCTCTGGAGCGGCATCCATCACCCATTGCACGTCTTCTTCCCGGCCTTTGAAATCCGGGATCAGCGCCTCGATGGTTGTATCAGGAGAAAGGCTTTTGACCGCACGAATGGTAGCTGCCCAGTGCACGGCACCTCCATCCTCCAGGTCATCACGATCCACGCTGGTAATCACGCAGTGCTTTACCCCCATGGAGGATGCTGCCTTTGCTACCTCTTCCGGTTCGCGTGGATCCGGAGGCAAGGGTTTGCCAGTTTTTACATTGCAAAACCTGCAGCTTCGCGTGCAGACATCGCCCAGGATCATAAAAGTTGCCGTGCCATAAGCCCAGCATTCGCCTTTATTGGGGCAGGCCCCGCTTTCGCATATCGTATGCAGGTTGCCTGTACGCAACTTGCGGCTGATATTCTGATAATCGCTTGACTGCGTAAGCCTGGTGCGCAACCACGATGGCTTTTTTAAATAGTTTTCTCTGAATTTCCTCAAATCATTCCTTGGTTATGCGTCCTTTTGCCCTACCTTATGCCTGATGCATTTCTATGAAAGAAACATGCTGCACACTTCGGAGGACTGCGTTATTCACAAAAAGCAATCAAATTGCCGTATTTGAATAAAACAGCTTGGATCAGGGTTGCAACAACAAATCCGTGGCACAAATTTACATAAATCCGATGGTTGGTGATGATAAAAAAGCCATCCGCATCACATTATGCGGATGGCTACTGAAATAAACCGGATTTCAGATCATGATATCAATTGCCCAGCATAAAGATGGTTTGACCATTCCGGGTTTTGAATGCATCCAGCGCCCTGGCATAATTCATGATGTTGTCGATCACTGAACGGTCAGGTGTTTGCTGATCAGTGTCCAAATTAGCCCTTCGGGGGCGGGATAAATGATGGCCGGTGAAGCAGTCTTCAAGTTCCGGGTTCAGGTGCAGGCAACTAAGGTAATTCATGATCTCGTGTGCATTGGTATGGGATTGTTCCATAGGCTGTTATTTGATTTGGTTTAAATTGCATCTTTAAAACGGCAGCAGCTTATTGATTATTTTATCCTGATGAAAAATTTTGGCCCTGATTATCTTAAAGAATCAGAATAAACGTATATTTGCTTGTGGGGATTTTCTTCCCTTTTACTAAAATAGCCATTTATGAATTTACATGAATACCAGGGAAAACAATTGCTGATGCGTTACGATGTGCCCGTGGCCATGGGCATATTGGTTGAAGAAGTCAAGGAGGCCATTCCGGCCGCAAAAAAGATACAGGAAGCTACGGGCATTGACCTTTGGGCTGTCAAGGCCCAGGTGCATGCAGGTGGTCGCGGCAAGGGCGGTGGTGTAAAAATTGCCAAAAGCCTGGATGAAGTGGAAAAACATGCAGGGGCCATCCTTGGGATGCAACTGGTAACGCCACAGACCAGTGCCGAGGGCAAGCTGGTAAGAAAAGTGCTTGTGGAGCAAGGGATCTACTATCCAGGCGAAAGTGAGCCGCAGGAATTCTACATGAGCATGCTGCTCAATCGCAAAACCTCAAGAAACATGATGGTGTATTCCCCCAGGGGAGGCATGAACATCGAAGAGGTTGCAGAAGAGACGCCCGATCAGATCTTTACCGAAGAAATAGATCCTGTCGCTGGTATTCAGCCATTCCAGTGCCGCAGAATTGCCTTTAACCTTGGCCTTAAGGGACAGGCCTTCAAGAACATGGTAAAGTTCATCCCGAAACTGGTCAAGGCCTACCAGGAGAATGACGCGACCCTTGTGGAAATTAACCCCCTGTTCAAGACCTCTGACAACCAAATCATGGTGGTGGATACCAAGATGAGCATCGATAACAATGCGTTGTTTCGCCATCCAGACATTGTGGAGATGCGTGACATACACGAAGAAGACCCCATGGAGGTGGAAGCCGGCAAGCACGACCTGAATTACGTAAAACTGGATGGAAACGTAGGCTGCATGGTGAACGGGGCCGGGCTGGCCATGGCCACCATGGACATCATCAAACTGAGCGGCGGGGAGCCTGCCAACTTCCTTGATGTGGGTGGTTCCGCCAGTGCCAAACGCGTGGAAGAGGCTTTTCGTATCATTTTAAAGGATCAAAACGTGCAAGTGATCCTGATCAACATCTTTGGAGGTATCGTTCGCTGCGACCGGGTAGCCCAGGGAATTTCGGATGCCTATAAAAACATCGGAGATATTGACATCCCGATCATAGTCAGGCTGCAGGGAACAAATGCCGAAGAAGCCAAGGACCTGCTGGATGCATCCGGGCTTGAGGTGCAAACGGCTATTCAACTGAAGGAAGCAGCAGAGCTGGTTACACAAGCCATTGATGACCCCCGCTGCAAATAAGCCGCGTGGTTGAAGTAATTGTTAAGTTTTTAATTTACTGTCAGCACATAAATGATTCTGAATATTTTTGTAAAACAACTCTTAATATTAAACCAACCTAAAAATCAAAAACAAACAGATTATGAAAAAAGCATTACTTCAAACCATGAGTGTAATCATCCTGTGCCTGTTTATTAGCCCCATGCAGGCCTGGGCCGACAATGGTTCAGAGGATGTGGTAGAAATTGAATCGATTGCTGAACTCCGCGATCAGGAAGACGATGGAGAAACAGTTTATAAACTTGTGGCTGAAGCCATTCTTACTTATCAGGAAGACTGGCGTAACAGCAAGTATATTGAAGATGGCACGGCAGGGATTCTTATCGATGATCCAGGTGGCACCATCACCACTGAGTACGATATTTACGATGGCATAAAAGG
>PUOJ01000122.1 GCA_003552075.1 Bacteroidales bacterium | reverse complement strand
GGCGGCGATGCGGGTGACGGACCTTACACCGATAATATTACCGCTGCGATAGAAGATATAGAAGCTCTGCTTGATGAATATTCGAGTTCTCCTCGCGCTCGACAATTGGAAATGGCGGTAGAAGAACTGGGGGAAGCACTCGCACTCGTTTCAGAGCATCAGAGAGAAGAATCCATCAAGTCTGTTCGTAAAGCGGTGGTGCACCTACATGCTGCAGGTCAGGGAAGGCAGGGTATACCGACGGAAGATATAATCGTAACACTCGCCGAGAGAGTCGAGATCAAGGTGGGTACGGTTATCCGGGAGGCGAAACGTAACTTCGGTTCCGAGCACCCGGATGTGCAGGATGCGGAAATGATATTTGAAGATGCTGTCGATAAGCTCGAGGATGGGAAGTACATACCCGCATTGAACAAGTTTAGAGGAGCTTTCGGAGAGGTGTTGAACGCATACGTGTGCGATGCTAATATCGACGCATATTCATGGATGCCTGACGGTTACGAGAGTGATATCGGCAGCGGATCCGTAGAGAGTTTGGAGGCTGAGAGTTACGGAACGATCGCGCTGAACTGGCACCCGACCAAACGTGGAGTTCATCAGGTGAGGATAGATATGAATGCCGAGTATGATGTATACAGGTCTCCCGCTGAGACCGTGGAGAGTCCCCCGATGATCACGAGTTTCGGGGTGTCAGTGACACCGATGGATGAAGATCCGATCAGATGGGATGGAGGGCACACAGTTAAGACTGGAGTTACTGATGAATACAGTGACGTAACGATTATAATGCGTGATGGTAACCTCACCATAGAAGACGGGGGCGCACTTATCTTCAACGACGACGTCACCTTCGTGATCAAGAATCCGGACGAACCCGGTGAGTACGGCATCGAAATCAACGCCGGCGGCAAGTTCGTCATCAACAGCCCGCTGCGCGAAACGACTATCATGTCATCTGCGCAAGTTCCTGAGTACACTTATTCCTTCGAAAACTACGGCACCGTCGATTTCACAGGTGCTAACGTGATGTACACCTATGGTGATGGTTGGGATGGTGGTATACAGAACTTCGAAGGAAGCACGCTTATACTCAACAACACAAATGTCTTAGAGGCAGACACGCACAGTGTGTCTATCACGGGTGATACGGATGCCCATATTCGAGGTGGAGAGACCGTGATCGGTAGGCTGGACAACTACAACGAGGATATAGCACAAGGCCATGGGTTCTTCGTGGTAGAGGGAAGGACACCTGAAATCCAAGACGTGACCATACAATATAACCAGATGGACGGGATACGCTTAGATCGCTCTGTGTCTGAACGAAAGCCGATACCTGCCGACGAATTGCAGGAATATACCTCGAGAGTGTACGACCGGCAGCTGACCGACCACGGAAGAACTTCCACCCGTCCTATCGTGACCGCGGGCAACGGTGCCGTGTATGCGGTGTATCTCGACGAAGAAATCAATCGTATATACTTCACAAAATCTTACGACGAGGGTGTAACGTGGAGCGAACCGATAGTCGTCCCAGGCAGCGAGATCGAGAGTGAAAACGGATACATAGGTAACATCGATTTTGCAGCCGACGGTGACAACCTTGCGGTAGCGTGGGAAGTGTGGCGTGAGGATTACAATGACACCATCCCAGACACATACGTGCAGTACAGCTACACCGGCGGGGGTGACGATAACTGGGCGGATGAACCCTATAAGATCGGCTTGTCTTACAATCCCTCTGTCGATGTCGAAGGAAACAACATATATCTGGTGTATGTTTATCGACCCTGGCCACCATGGCCGATAGTGGGTTCGGTTATGATTGCTTGGACCGGTGAAGGATGGACGGAACCTGAAGGGCATGTGTTTGATATAGAAAAAGGTGTGCCCAAGGTTGCTGCCGTGGGAGAAAAAATACACGTGGTTATAGCTAGTGAAGGGCATATATATTACACAAGGAGCGATGATGGCGGAGAAATGTGGGGAACGCCCATAGTCATTGGGGAGTATGTAACAGAAGATGAAGCAGATTTGCCTTTGCTACATAGATTCATCTCCTTGGAAGCTACAGAAGAAAGGATATATCTAGCTTGGAGTTCCTACGACGCACAAAATGATTATCATGAGATATATGGTAAATACGCGGCTCGGGAAGATGATTGGTTATGGCACGACGATATACACATCTCTTCCGAAGCGACGGGTGATTCTGTTGATCCTGTTGTGGCTGTAGATCAATCGGATAACTGGTACGTTGTATGGCAGGAGATCGAAGAAGATATTTCTAGGATCCGATACTCTGTGCTGAACATCAATGGTGAGATAGTGGTGAGCAACATGTGCTTGACACCGGATACGCATCAAGTTGAGTTGCCATCGATAACCATCGATAGCGAGGGGTATGCTTACCTAGTGTGGAGTGACGGACGAGGAGATATGATAGAAATATATATTAAACAAAAAAAGAATATCATGTCTGGAATGACGGTGAGAAATAACTATGAGTATGGTTTTAATCTTATAGATGGGTCACAAGAGAATGTGATAGCTTATAACACTATTCACTCGAATCATAGAGATGGGATTCATCTCGGCAGAGGTTCCTTAGAGAATGTAATATATCACAACACTATTCACTCGCATATTTATGGAATAGTCCTAGGTGGTTCAACAGCTAATAAGGTTGAGAAAAATATCATTGAACAAAATTATATTCATGAAAACTGGGTTGCCATCTATTCTCTTAAAGATTCCCGAGATAATACCATTTCAACTAATACATTAACCAATAATGGCATTGGTATTGTAATGATTGGCACAGAAAACGAAAAGATCATTTCCAATCTCATAATAAACAATGACTGGCATGGAATTATTATAGGAGATTATCTTGGAGATTCAGATAATAACATTATATCTAATAATCACATCGCTGAAAACGGTGGACATGGTATATATTTGTTTAATTCAATAGGAAACTATATATCAGGAAATACACTAGAAAATTGTGATTTCAACGGTATCTTTCTATATTTCTCTGACGATAACGATGTCAGGGGGAATACCGCTTCAAACAATAGATATGGTATGAGACTATGGTCATCCAATGAGAATCACATAACAGATAATACTTTGACAGACAATACATTAGGAGCACAGCTGGATCACTCGGTTGATAATCAAATCTACCATAACCTGTTCATATCCAATACCATACATGCATACGATGATGGTGATAATCAGTGGGATAACGGCTATCCATTGGGTGGTAACTACTGGGATGATCATACCGGACCGGACGAGTACAAAGGACCGGAGCAGGATATACCGGGTTCTGACGGCATAGTGGATGTACCTAGAAATATAGCTGGTAGTTGGATGAAAGATCGTTACCCTGTGGTACACCCGGATAGGTTCAACCCAACAGTAGATGATATCAATATCGTGGATTCACCCTTTACTGGTGAAACTAAGATAACCGATCGTCCTATAGCCCTCGACACTACAGTGACAGGTTATGCAGCGGGGTATAACGATACGTGGGGCTATATAGGTGATGTTTCTGTAACATGGAGTGTGACTAATTACTATGGTGCTGAGGCATCTACTTCACCGGGTGATGAGAGAACAAGCACTTTCTTCTCCGGTGATAATGTAGGTACTGCCATCTGGACTGCCATGTATATGGACGGAATTTACGATAGTGTGGAATTTACGATAGCTGAGGTCGACTACATAGAGATGGTAAGTCATACTGGAGATAAGATTGAAGATGACTTGATCATAATAGATTCTACTATCACGGGTTATGCTGCAGGGTTTAACCATACATGGGGATACGTAGGCGATGTAAGCGTTGCCTGGAGCGTAGCCAACTACGTCGGTGCCGAAGCATATACCTCTCCCGCAGAAGGAGAATCGAGTACTTTCAACGCAGGTGACTCCGAAGGCACAGCGATCTGGACTGCAGATTATGGTGACGGAATATACGATAGTGTGGAATTTACGATAGCTGCTGTTGACTCCATCGTGATAGTAGATGACGATGGGAACGAGATCGAAGGCGGCACCATATCAGTGGGAGAAAGCATCACCGGTTATGCGGCGGCATACAACGAAAACTACGGGTACCTAGGCCTTGTAAGTGTGAGTTGGTCCGTATCTAACCTCGAAGGTGGCAGTGCATCTATATGGCCAGGTATTGGTACATACTGTACGTTCACTGCGGGACTCAAACATGATCATGACTGCGGAAGTGCTGTCTGGAATGCAACGTACAACGGAATTTACCACAATATAGGGTTCCACATCGTGGATGACGGTTAGATCGCCAACAAGTATTTAATGACATAAGGAGATATATACAGGAGGCAGGAATAGATGAGTTCGAGGCCTGATAGGAGAACCTATTCGCAGCATGCGAGCGTTATATTAGTTGCTATGCTCGTGCTAATAACCGGCTTCCCGGTAACGGTATCCATAAGCTCACCCACCGTTACAGGCCAACAAACAATCATCGTCGATCAGGGAGGTAACGGGGATTACCTCACCATACAGGAAGGGGTGGACGCTGCAAATCCGGGAGACACGGTACGCGTTTGGGCCGGGGTGTACCGGGAAAATGTTGAGATTCGAAAACATATCTCTCTTATAGGTAATGGTTCTGCTGAAACCATCATAGATGGTGAAGGAGGAATAGGTATTGAACTAAGGGATTATCGGATAGAAGTGGCCGAATTTACCCATATGGATTCCTTAATCGGCATATACATTGATGATGGAAATGACAATACCATATCCGATAACACCTTCTCAAACAACACATATGGCATATACATTGATAAGGGAAATAACAATACCATATCCGATAACACCTTTTCATACAATGATTATGGCATTTATCTATACTCAGACAGCAGCAACAGTAAAGTGGTCAACAATACTGTTTCAGATAATGATGAGGGGCTAATCATCTATGGTTCAAATCACACTGTCAAATATAACATGGTATCGTACAACGGAATAGGTATCACATTGGGTGGTGAATGGAGTTTTGTGTATCATAATTGGATCATAAATAATACAAGACAGGCTCTAGATTCCTATGACCCTTGGTGGCCCCCTGTTGTGCGTAGCTGGTGGAATCTTTCATATCCCATAGGAGGTAATTACTGGAGCGACCATACCGGGCCGGATAATTACAGAGGGGCGGAGCAAGACGAACCCGGAGCAGACGGAATAGTGGATAGATACAAGCTTATAGACCTTACAGGTGTTGACGTCTACCCCTGGGCAAACCCCGAGTTCACCATGCCGACATTGGACTATATACGAATAGTCGACTCGGAAGGTGCCGGGGAATCGGCAATCAACGATACCGCCTTGCATACCGAGGAAAACATCGTTGGCTACGCTGCAGGATTCAACGATACCGTTGGATATATCGGCGAACAAGATGTTAACTGGAGCGTTATCAACACCGAAGGTGCCCAGGCATTCACGAATCCGGATAACGGTACCTCGAGCACCTTCGATTCCGGAAACTATCCCGGTACCGCGGTTTGGAAAGCCGAGTACGCTCCCGGCGTATATGATTCGGTCGAGTTCACCATCTATACCACCTACCATTCCTTATGTATAGTTGATACCGAAGGTACAGGGGAGGCCGAGATAACCGATAGAACAGTGATCCCGGGTTTTAGTATGACCGGTTATGCAGCCGGTTTCAGGGATACCATCGGATACGTAGGAGACGTGAACGTAACATGGAGTGTGGACAACCAGGACGGCGCACAGGCCTACACATCACCCCCCCACGGTACCTCGAGCACATTTTACACGGGTGACACCACCGGGAGGGCAGTTTGGACTGCTGAATATAAAGGATTGGAAGCCACCGTGGTGTTCGATATAATACCGGATATAGATTACATACGTATCGTGGATACCGCGGGTACCGGCGATAATGAGATCACAGATGGTATCATCGGCGGCAACCGCACGATCCACGGTCACGCCGCCGGGTTCAACCGCACCGCAGGTTACCTTGGCGACATGAACGTTACGTGGAGCGTTACCAACTCAGATGGTGCAAACGCATCCGCTTCACCCGCCATCGGCAACCAAAGTACATTCAACTCTGGACCAAAAGAAGGCTCGGTGATATGGACGGCGGATCACGGCGGCGGTATCGCCCACAGCGTCACCTTCGTTATCGACATCACACCACCGGAGATTACCATCATCAGCCCTGGGGATGGTAGCGAACTGACTGCGGGAGATATCCTTGTGGAGTGGGAAGGCCGGGACGAGCTCTCAGGTATATACCGCTACGAGGTGCGCCTGAACGACGGTGACTGGATAGACGTGGGTACCGAGACCAGCCACAGATTCACCGTAACCTCTTCGGGGGATCACATCGTATCGGTGAGAGCCTACGACGGTGTGGGCAACACCGCCGTAGATAGTGTGGAGTTCACCGTAAGAAGAGGGTTTGCGGGAATTTACTGGTGGCTGCTGTTGGTGGCCGCTATAGTATTCATAACGGCTTTCGCATTGCTAAAGAAGCTGCCGCCAGGTGCGTTGAAACTAAGATAACCGATCGTCGTATAGACTCCGGCTCTACAGTGACAGGTTTATGCGGCGAGGTATAAAGATACCTGGAGGTACATAGGCCTTGTAAGTGTTCCACATCGTAGATGACGGTTAGGTCGTCTGCAAGAATATTGCAAAGGACGGATATGCGAGGATATGTGAGTTCGAGGTGGAGAATCTATTCACAGCATGCGAGCGTTACATCGGTTGCTGTGCTCGTGCTACCGGCATCTCTTTCATTGTGTCCATAAGAACATCTCAGAGCCGTCAAATTCTGTAGGACTGTTTCTTCCACGCATCCGAAGTAATTTCTACTGGAAAATTAGAAATCTTCCATCGATCTTTAGAACATTCCGAGAAAATTCTGAAACATCTCGTAATTTTAGTATTTCAGCATCTGAAAAAAACAAATCTACTGATCTCGCTGAACTTTAGCAGACTTCTCATGGAAAAACATATTTATCCATGTTCAGTTTTGTACAAACATGTGGGAAATCAAGAAGCACTTCGAGGATTATTCAGCACGCCAAAGAACGGCGAAGTTCCTTTTAGAGACGGGGTTGAGTGTAAGAGATGGAGATATATACTGCAACGGAGTCCAGATGTCTCCCCTTAGGATCGGACGGGAATTGGGGATAGATAGAAGGACCGTGGGCTCCACAATAGATATAATCGAGGAGACTGAAGAGCTCTCGGAGATTTTCAAAAATCTCAGGGCCACCGCGTTTTTCAAAGACGTCGCCATGAACATGGACATGGGCCTCATCGAGATAATACCGGACGACCCTCATGGTGTGGGAATACTAGCGGGGGTGACGGAAAAGATAGCCGATCTGGGCCTGAGTATAAGGCAGTGTATAACCGATGACCCTGAGTTCATGGAAGAACCGAAGCTTTACGTCATAACCGAGTCACCGGTGCCTATGGACGCTGTGGAAGAGATAAAAGAAGTGAGAGGGATCAAAAGCGTAACAGTCTATTGATGTATAAATTTGTACACACAAGTATTAAATAATACATTGAATTTAGTCCCTACTCATGAGAAAAACGGAAAGGGATTTAGTTTGGCGATGCAAAGGATCCTTCGAGCCTCAAGAGCTCGATCAGTGAATTGAAAATAGATCTTCCAACCCCTATCGATGCATTTGAAGTGTTGAAGTGTGAATATCCTGGTAACAGCTTTTTGCTGGAATCTATAGAGGGACCTGAAAAGATAGCAAAATACTCATTCATAGGGTTCGACCCGATCTTTGATATAAGAGCGAAGGATGATAAAGTCGAGCTTAACGGCGAGAGTAAAACAGTCGACGACTCCTACGAATTTTTACAAAAAAAATTCTCCCAGTTCGACGCGGGACACATCGATTTTCTACCATTTTCATCGGGCATGGTGGGTTATTTCTCTTATGACATAGTTCGAAGTTTTGAATCTTTACCCGATGAAACGGTGGATCCATCACCCCTTCCGGATTATCATTTCATGATACCATCGCAGATCCTGTGTTTTG
>PUOJ01000014.1 GCA_003552075.1 Bacteroidales bacterium | reverse complement strand
TAGCCGTCGTCCAGGGAGAAAATGTCACAGCTTGTGACGGTGACGGCCACAAGGAGCAAGCAAAGGCCGGATAGATATTTCATGTTTTTAAATATTTGGATTTATGTCGTCAAATGAACCGAAGGTCTCGAAGTCACATACCATGACCGTTTTTAATCTTGTGTCTGTGTCCGGGCATCGGTCCGGTCATGTTCGCAACCTGCCATGTTCTTCGTATGTCGGCTGATGCACTGCATGCTGCTTGGCAGTGCATCAGCGTGACCGATACATATTATTTGATCAGGGTCATGGTCCGGCTGAAGGTGTGTCCGCCCGCTTCCAGCCGGTAGATATACACGCCGCTGGCAAACCGGCTCATATCCACGGTCACGTCGTGAGTGCCTGCCGGACGAGATTCTCCCGACAGGGGACGGGACACGGTGCGGCCAAGCGCATCAATGATCACAAGGCTGACCTCGGCCGGTTCGGGAAGCGTGAATGAGACGGTGGTTTCGGGATTGAACGGGTTGGGATAGTTGGCATGCAGTTCGGCTGTTTCGGCAACCTCCGCCACACGGTCACCGGCACCGGTGGCAACCGGATCCGCCACCGAGGCAATGTATTTGCCCGACTGGCTGGCCGTGAATTGCAGTACGCCGTTTTCAACATCCGGCTCGGTCGGATAACCCTCCCAGACTTCGTTCTCTTCATCAAAACGGTATACCGTAAGCTCGTCAAGGTCCAGACCGGAGTGCTCGGTCGCCGTATTGAAGTAGAGATACGTATCCAGATGATGCCCGACCTCGTCGCCCAGGTCCAGATTCCATACCCGGAACAGACTCTGGCCGCGGGACTCATCGGTCAGGGAGGATGCGCGCGTACCCGGACGGTAAACGGCCGTCATATCTTCGGGCACTTCGGTTTCATCGGGAAGCGCCAGAACGACCGAGCTGCCGTCAGATCCGCGGAAACGCCGTCCGTCGGCTGCCGCTTCGCCTTCCGTCTGCGCCCATCCCTCAGCCTGATATTCATGGGCGCCCAGGGCCACCGGACCCTCTTCTATGGAAACCGAACGCTGATTGCCGAGGATATCTTCGCTGATACCTTCCACCGGAACGCCGCGTCCGAATGCCGCCCATACGGAGGAATCCACAAACAGCGAATCATCGGCAATCAGTCCGGGATCGGCACCCGTGGCATAGTCGTCGAAGCCGGTGTGGTTGCGGTGCTCATTCACATTCACGGCCTGCAAATCAGCGGTGTGGCGCGACAAAAAGGTCAGATTGTCGGAACTGGCATTCGGGACATGGTACAGGTTGAAGTCGGCGGTAAGATTGGCTGCCGCCGAACCCGCCTGACTGTATATATACGACTCCACGTCCGAATCGTTGTCGTCGGCGTTCACGAAGATGTTGTTCTGCATATCAAGGTTGATGCTGTTGCTGCTGAAAACGGTCAGCCCGCGGTAGTCCCAGCCGGTGCCCGATGCAATTTCAAGGGGATTCATTACGATGGTATTGTGATGGATTTCCACATCGGCAATGGCCCCGGAAGGGGAGCGCAGGACGATCCCGTGCAGGAACCGCGAGGTTGTGCTTCCGGAACTGAACCCGGATATCATATTATTATGGATGCGCACGGTGTGATCCATTTCAAGATTGTTGGCAAGGCCGATCATGTCCACACCCTCATCACCATGCAGACCCAGGATCGTGTTGCCGTCAATGGTGTAGTCACCGCCGCCGGTGCTCACCCGGATGCCCCGCGCGCTAGAGCCGGCCTGGAGATTGTGAATCAGGTTGCCGGTAATCCGGTACACCGCCCGTGTGCTGCCCAGAATGCCGGTCAGGTTGGCGTCACTGACGCTGTCGACAATGCGGTTGTTTGAAATGAGGATGTTATTGTCATCGTCCACCGTATCCTGAATCCAGATTCCAAGCGAGCCGTTGCCGCTGGACTGCTGGATGCGGATGGTATTGCCGGTGATTTCGGTATCGCCGCCATCGTCCATGATGCGCACGCCGTAGCGATAGGCCAGAAGGTCGTTGTCGCGCACGGTCACTGTGACGCCGGTCTGCGGACTGTTAACGATGCTGGTCACGCGGACCGAGCGCGCCGAGCTGTGCGAGAGATTTTCAATGTAGTTGTTCTCGATGAGGATGTTCTGCGGCACCCGGTCGATGTCGTCCTCATCCCCGGCCCCGCGGCTGACAATTTCCAGGGCATCCCATGAATTTCCGGCAACCTCTTCGTCGATGATCATATTGGTGTTGCGGAACGTCACGTCCTGCACGTCACCCAGCACCCGGAACATATTGTTCTCCACCCCGGCATCGCCCGATACCCGCAGGGTGAGGTCGCGGGTGGATTCGCCCGGCGTATTGGAACCGTCAATGATGATATTCCGGGTTGGAAGCAATCCGTCGGACGGGGCGTCGCTGTCGTTCAGCCCGATGATGAGCGCCCCGCGGTTGAATTCGTTTTCGATATTGCTTGCAAAAAGGACTTCCGGAGTGGTTCCGGGAGCGGGCCGGATGGTGACGGTGTGTTCCGGTCCCGGATCGTAGGCCAGGGCGGCATTCTCCTGCTGGTCGATGTCGGATGTGATCAGGAAAGTCACGTCGCCGTCGCTGCCGCGGCTCATCAGATCATCAAACGCCTCGTCGAGGGTGGCAAAATCCGGATCGTCCCCGTCATCACTGCCCGGCTCGCCGATGGTGTAGGTGCCCGACATGGCATTGACCATCCCGGCCATGGCCATAACGGACTGTCCCATCATGGTATCACTTTCGCGGACCCAAAGGTCAAACTCCACGTGGATGAATTCACCGTCGCGGGATTGCGAGTGGATGCCCTGAACGTTGCGGGTGGCTCCCAGAAGCGAAAGGCTGTTGCTGGTATCTTCGCTGAATACTCCGGTGCTGATGCCGGCATTTTCCAGCCTGCCGGCCAGTTCCGTCAGGGCCGGACCCGGGGATTCGGTGCCGTTGCTGATCACCGCATCGGGGTATCCGTCATAATGATCGCGGCTCCCGTTGAAGCCGTGAATCTGGAAGTGGATATCGGCATCAGAGTAGGTGTGCACCAGATGGAACAGGCTGCCTTCGTTGTAGGACATGTCCGAGTCATTGTCGCGGTCGGGACATACCTCGGGGGTCGCATCCGCGCAGCGGTGGGCTCCGGCCATGACAAACCACCGGGCGCCGGATTCAAGCATCAGCCGGGCGCCCAGCTCGGGAGTGCGGTATTCAAACCAGGGGTGGGGCACCTGGACGGTGGCTTCGGCCGTGGCCTGCGGATTGTAGGCGACCGTACCCCATCCGCGGGATACCGGATCGTTTTCGCGCAGTACGATCAGCGTGACCTCCCTGCCGGAGCGAAGGGTGTGCGTGATTTCGGTGACATCGTAGTCCAGCGGGTCCACCAGATCGCGGGCGGTCTGCAGATCCCCGCCGGCAATGGCATCAAGCGCATCGGTAAGCGCAGAGATGTCGCCGGATCCGGGCTGGACATATTCATCGGTATGGGCCTGCGGCAGGCGGTTGAGATCCTCATCGATCAGGGAAAGAAAATTGTCAGCCAGAACAGGCTGTGAGAAGATCAGTATGACAAGAGCCGTCAGTAAGGTATGTCTCATAAACATCAGGTTTGGTTCAGGTGGCATAGAAACAAAAGATTGCGAGCAAAGCCGGAGAATGGTATGATTACCTTTTTGTTAGATAATAATAATACAGTTAAACAAAAATAGTGCCACAAAGATAATTCCGGCACAGGGTGCGCAGGCGCCGCCCGACCGTAAAAGCGGGCTGAAATAACCCGGGCTGGTGGCGCCCGCAGTGGGCTGAAATAGCCCGCACGCCTTGCTTCTGATTTTGTTGAACATGCCGGAAGGTGTCATTATATTGATTTCGTAACCATAAGAACCGGAGGGCACGCCTTTTGCTGTTAAAAAAGCAGAACGGCTTTTGCCAGGACCATTACCGCCAGAACATGAATCCGGCCTGAGGCCGGCGGCAAGACCTGCCGCCGTGCACCCGGCGCATCCCTATGAAAAAGAACACGCACTCACCGAGGTTCCGAAGCCGCGCAATGCTGATGTCGGCTCTGTTCGCACTGCTGGTGGTCGCCTTTTCGGTCTTCCTCTCCTGGCATATCGACAACAAACGAGAGCGGATCATCAGCGAAAGCACGCGGATTAGCGAGCAGTCGGCGCAGGAGTTCTACCGCGACATCCGTCCCTATCTGGATACGGTCTGGAACGAACACCTCAGGGACCGTGACAACATTACCCACGAGCAGGAGCAGAAAACCGATTCGCTGCTGTCGGCGCTGACCGACCGCTACCTGGCCCGCTACGACGGGATCGAGGGCGGCATCTACTTTCGCGATCTGGACCGGTTTATCGGTTATGCCTATCCCTCCATACCCTCGCCCAAACCGGCCTACGGTCCGCCCCCGCGGTCCTACAACATCATCCGCGACCAGCTGCTGCAGACCATTGAGCAAGGCCGGCCGATAACCGAACTGCACGGATTTGATCCGGCCATTTTTCCCCTGGCCACGCATCCTGTCATCCTGGACGGCACGGCCGAGGCCGGCATCTGGACGCGCGTGCATATCAGCCGGGACCTTGCCGATGCCGGAAGCGTGACATCGGTGCTGGTGACGGTCACCCTCGGCGTGGCGCTGCTGGGGTTCCTCGTGGCCATTCTGTTTTCCTGGAAACTCAGGTCCAGCCTGCGGGAGCTGCGCGAGGGCCTGGATCGCATCAAAACCGATAACCAGTACCGGCTTCCGGCCCGGGGCGGACTGACCGGGTACATCAGCCATCACGTCAACGATCTGATGGATGACCTGCTCTCGGCCCAGAAGCGCAACGAGAAACTGCAGCGCGATCTGCATCAGAAAGAGAAAATGGCCAGCCTGGGGAGCACCATCGCCGGCGTGGCCCATGAAATCAATACGCCCGTCTCCATCATCAAGACGCGCATACAGATGTGGGAGCGCATGCAGGTGCGCAACGGCGGAAACGGATTTTCGATGAAGATGGTCCATCAGCAAATTGACCGCATCTCACTGCTGGTCAAGCGGCTGCTGTCATTCTCCCGGCCGGTTTCCGAACGGCGCTATCCGGTGCAGATCAGCGAGGTAGCTGCCAGCGCCATCCATCTGACCGAAGAAAAACATGCCGGCCGCGAGGTTCAGATCACGCTGGATTCCGACATGCAGCCCGTTCCGCGGGTCACCGGCGATTTTGTGACGCTCGAGCAGATGTTCTGCAACATTCTTGACAACGCGGTGCAGGCCGCCGAAACGGTGCCCGATATCAGGATCCGCGCGCATCATGAGGACGACCGGGTGCGGATCGTCGTTACCGACAACGGACCGGGGATTCCGGAGTCGCTTCGGGAGAAGGTGTTCGATCCGTTTTTCACCACGCGCGAGGAAGGCAGCGGACTGGGGCTGGCCATCACAAAGGAAATTGTACACGCGCACGGAGGGGAGATCTTCTTCGCATCCCGGACGGACGGGTCCGGCACCGTCTGCACCATCATCCTGCCGGCCATGGGACAGGTGCAGCCTGACGCGCCATCCGGTGCCGCGGCCCAACATCCACCCGAAACCCACCCGCAAACCGATCAGGAATCATGAACCGCACCATGCCGGCGCACATACTGATTGTCGATGACGAAGCGGCCATGCGCAGCAACCTTCGGGAGGTTCTTCAGAGCGAAGGATACCGGGTCAGCGAGGCCGCGGGCGGACGCGAAGCGCTTGACGGACTGGAAGAAGCGGCGCCCGACCTGGTCATGCTGGATTTGCGGATGCCGGATCTGGACGGCATGGAGGTGCTCAGCACGCTGAACGAGCAGCATCCCGATCTGCCGGTCATCATGCTCACCGCTCACGGAACCAGCGAGGCCTCCATCCGGGCGATGAAACTCGGGGCCTACGATTATGTGGAGAAGCCCTTTGAGCTGGAAGAGCTGCTGATCATCACCCAGCGGGCGCTGGACTACTCGCGGATGCTGCATCAGAACCGTGACCTGCGCTCGCGCATGAACCAGGAGGAGGAGCTCAGCGAAGAGCTGGTGGGCGGCAGCTCACGCATGCGGGACATCTTCAAGATGGTGGGCAAGGTAGCCGATACCGACACCAGCGTGCTGCTGGAAGGGGAGAGCGGCACCGGCAAGGAGATGATCGCCGACGCCCTGCAGAGCCATTCGCGGCGCGTGGACAAGCCCTACATTAAGGTCAATTGCGGGGCACTGCCTGAGTCGCTGCTGGAGAGCGAGCTGTTCGGACACGAGGCCGGATCGTTTACCGGGGCCGGCGGGCAGCGCAAGGGCCGGTTCGAGCTGGCTGATACCGGGACCCTCTTTCTCGATGAGATCGATGCCATGACCCCGGCCCTGCAGGTCAAGCTGCTGCGGGTGCTTCAGAAGCAGCAGTTCGAGCGGATTGGAGGGGAAAAAACGCTGGATGTGGATGTGCGGATTATCGCGGCCAGCAACCGGCACCTGGAAACCGAGGTGCGCGAGGGGAGGTTCCGCCAGGATCTGTATTACCGGCTGAACGTCATCTATCTGCACATTCCGCCACTGCGCGATCATCCCGAAGATATTCCCGATCTGGCCGCGCACTTCCTCAAGAAGTTTCACCCGGGAAAAAATGCCATGATCTCAGGGCGTGCGATGCAGCGGCTGATGGAATACCACTGGCCGGGCAACATCCGCGAGCTCGAAAATGTGATCCAGCGCGGACTGGTGCTCTCGTACAGCGAGGTGATCACCGTGGATCACCTGCCGTCGTACCTGCAGCCGCTGGAAGACGAGGAGGCGCAGGCCGATATTGCCGCGCCGGACGGGGAGGGCATCCCGCTGAAAAAACTGCTGGCCGATTACGAGAAAAAGCTGATCCGCCGGGCGCTGGATGAAACCGAATGGAACCGGACGCGCACTGCCCGACTGCTGGGCATCAACAGGAGGCAGCTGTTCAGCAAGATGAAACGGTACGGACTGGACAGAGGACGGAGTTAAATCGGCGTCATCCAGATGTTATTCCGGCGGTCTCCGGGCGGGCTCAACCCTGTGATCTCTTTCCTGCGGCCTCATCAAGGCAGCTTCCCTTCCGCAAGCGGGCCGATGAAGCGTGAGATCAGCATCCGGGCGGACGAACGCAGGCGCGACAGGCCGTCGGGCATTTCCACCTGGTAGACGGGAATGGATCCGGCCAGGCTGGAGAATACGGAAAGAAGTCCTGGGCCGGGCGGCTGGAGCCAGTCCGGTCCGTAAAGATGCTCCGCCAGGGCGATGCCGGCCCTCATGCCGGAAATGCGTGTGACCTTCGGGGCGGACAGCTTCGGGTCTCTTCCGGTGAGGATGAACAATCCGCCGACCGGGGCCGGATGCCCGTAAAAGCCGCCGGGAAGTTCCGATGCAGCGATCCAGCGCTCATGGATGCTGCTTTCGGATGCAGTGGCAGCGGTTTTTGTTCCAGAGCCGGTTTGTGCTTTGGGATCAGCAGTGTCTTCGCGGTCTTTAAGATTCTTTGCAGGATCAGCAGCGTGTGTTGCGGCGTTATCATATTTTAATTTGTGGTCTCCGGATTTATGACCTCCGGATGTGCGACCTGCAGAATCAGTATCTGCCGACGAAGCGCGAACCGGCAGCAGCGTAACATCGTCCAGCCCGATTCCTGCGGGCAGCTCCGGATCCACCTTGATCAGCGGATATCCGGGAGCCACGGTCTGCAGCTCCGGATCCATCGCGGCGATGTCATCGGAGTGCAGCGCCATCCCTTCGGCGGCCAGCGCTGCAGAGAGGGTGGACTTGCCCGCGCCGCTCACCCCCGAGATCAGAAAGGCTGTGCCGCCGGTCACCAGGGAAGAGGCGTGAACCAGGGGGTGCCCCGCCAGAAAAAGGGCGGCGGCACACGCGGGATTGATCAGGGCGAAAAGCGTGTCACGCCACTCCGGCCAGCTTTGGGAGACGCGAATCTGCGAGCCGTCCGGCGCGATGAGGAACTGGCTCATGTGTCCGGCAGAGCCGTAATAACGCAGCATCCAGTTGCCGTCATCCAGCTGTTTCCACACGCGCCAGAATGTATCGGGGGGATGATCTGACGGGCCGGCGCCCGGATCCGATCTGGAGACGATCCCATCAAAATAAATGCGGATGTCCGGAGAATCG
>PUOJ01000057.1 GCA_003552075.1 Bacteroidales bacterium | reverse complement strand
CCGGCAGCGAAAAAAAATCATCCAGCCGGGAAGACAACATGCAGTTGAGTTTCTTCCAGCTGGATGACCCGGTATTGCTACAAATCAAGGAGGAAATCCTGAATACGGACATTGACACGCTAACTCCCGTGGAGGCCCTTATGAAACTGAATGAGATCAAAAGGTTGCTCGGGAAATAGCCAGGGCATCAGGCTACAGGTCAGTTCCGGTAACCCATCCTTTGCAATACGTCGTCACTCAGGTCGTAACGCACGTCGGTGTAAATCATGGCAGCCCCTCCGGCCTTGTCGAAGATGACGGCATAGTTGCCCCGGTCTGCGATGCTTTCAATGGCATCATATATTTGATCCTGGATGGGCTGTACAAGCTCCTGACGTTTCTCAAAAAGGTCACCCTCACGACCAAATCGCTGCATTTGCAGCTCCTTGGCAGCACGTTCTTTTTCGATGATTTCTTCCTCACGCTGTCTTTTGATGTCATCCGGCAATAGTGGGGCTTCTGCCTGATATTGCGTATACAGTCTGTCGATTTCAGCAAACATGTTTTCTATTTCAGTTTGCCATTCTATGGAAAGCTCTTCTATTTCTCTTTCTGCTGCTTGATATTCAGGTATGTTGTCAAGGATGTATTCGGTGTCTACATAAGCGAAGCGCTGACCGAATGCCGCTGTTGACAACACCGCTGCCAACAGGAACAGGAAAAATTGTTTTTGCATGGTTGATTTTTCTTAATGATCAAGGGTTTGTATTAGTCTATCTGATGTCCGATGGTAAAGTGGAATTGGCCGCCACCGGCAGCGGGCATACCAGGCACGTCATCGAAACCATACCCGTAATCAATACCCATCAACCCAAACATGGGCAGGAAAATGCGGGCACCGACTCCGGCTGATCGCTTGATATGGAAGGGGTCGAAGGAATCCATGCTGCGGAATGCATTTCCTCCCTCAACGAATACCAAGGCGTAAATGGTAGCCATGGGGTTTAAGGAGAGGGGAAAGCGGAGTTCTACCGTGTATTTATTGTATGCATTGCCTCCAATGAATTCTCCGGTCATGTCTCGTGGGGTAAGCGAGTAGTTCGTGTATCCCCTGAGTGCAATGATTTCGCGACCGTCTATTTCCCAGCCTGACATGCCATCACCGCCCAGGTAGAAGCGCTCAAAAGGCGGGTATCCGATATCAGAATTATAGTAACCCAGGAATCCAAAACGAATCCTCGTGCTCAGGATCAGGTCTCCGACAATGGGGGTGTACCAGTTGCCGCGGAAGTTCCATTTATGATATTCCAGCCAGCGATATTTTTCCTGCGGGTCGGCACCTGCGTAATCCGTGTCTGAAAACAGGGAGTAAGGCGGAGTAAGCTGCAGGCCAACCGACACTTCTGATCCTCGTCTTGGGAAGAGTTGCGCATCTTTGGAGTTTCTGCCGAATGTGATGCTGTAACTCAGGTTGTTCGACTTTCCATTGTCAAAGATGAACCTGATGGGGCTATTCAGGATGTCATAATGTTGATAGTTGACCGATTGCCTCAGGAAGAAGAAGTCGTCGGGAAAGCTTAAGCGCTTGGAAAGGCCAACAGATGATCCGATGATACTATAATATCCGTAATCCGGGTGATCGCTGGACAGGTTTCTGCGGTGCGTAGTTTGATAGAAAGACACGTTCAGGGCATTGGGCCGGTTGCCTCCCAGCCAGGGCTCAGTAAACGACATATTGTATGACAGATAGCCCCTGCCGTAAGTTTGGGCACGCAAAGAAAGCCTTTGGCCATCTCCGGTTGGCAATGGGCGCCAGGCATCGCGGTTAAAAATGTTTCTTGTGGAAAAATTATTGAATGAGACACCGATGGTTCCGATAATCCTGTTCGCACCCCATCCGCCCGAAAGTTCTATCTGGTCAGAAGAGGTTTCTTCCACTTTGTATTCCAGGTCTACCGTATTGTCCTGCGGGTTTGGTACAGGCTGTACATCAATGGTTTCCTGGTCAAAAAAGCCGAGCTGGATAATCTCACGCTGGCTTCGGATGATATCCGAACGGCTGAATAACTGTCCGGGGCGGGTACGTATCTCCCGCATGATCACATGGTCGTTTGTCCGGGTGTTGCCGGTTACGGATACCCGGTTGATTCGTGCCTGCTCTCCTTCCCAGATGCGAATCTCCAGGTCGATGGAGTCGTTTTCAACGGCCACTTCTACAGGGTCAAGCTGGAAAAAGAGGTAACCCACATCCATATAAAGGGAACTCACATCCCCCTCTTCCATGTTCATAAAGAGGTTTTTCTCAAGCTTGGCCTGGTTGTAGACATCGCCTGTCTGGATGTTTAGCACATCATTGAGTACTTCTTCAGAGTAGACGGTGTTGCCCACCCAATCAATGTTGCGGAAATAATATGTAGGTCCTTCATAGATGTGCAGATCAATTTCTATCCGGTCGTCTTCGACAAAATAGACGGAGTCCCTGACGATGGCTGCGTCTCTTTTCCCAAGTTCATTATAGTGATCAATGATCCTCCTTTTGTCCTCTTCAAAGTCTTCTTCAACCAGTTTGGAAGAAGAAAAAAGGAAGCGAAGGCTTCTCTCACGGGTGTTTTGCATGATCCGTTTGATGCGCCGGTCGGACAATATTTCATTGCCGTATATGTTGACCTCACTGATGCGTGTTCTGTTGCCCCTGTCAATCTCAAATTCCAGGGTGATGCTGTTGACCCGGGTGGTATCCTCCTTTTGTCTGATCTCAATGCTTGGTGTGCGATATCCCTCTTCAATATAGTATTCTTTGATCGTATTTTCTGCCCGGAAGAGCAGGTTGTCGGTTACCACATCGCCACGGATCAGGTTCAGCTTTTCTTTGAGGTCATCGGCTTCTGAGCGCCGGATCCCTATAAACTCGTAACGGGTTAGCCTGGGTCTTTCCGTGAGTTCTATTTCCAGAAAGATGACACCATTTTGTATAGAGGTGATTTCTATGCTAATGTCCCTGAATAAACCCTGCTTCCAAATGTTGCGAATGGCATTGGATATGGCCTCTCCTGGGATTTCTATTTGTTGGCCGACGCTCAACTGGCTGACCATGATCACCACGTTGTCATTGATGGCTTGTGTTCCTGTTACAGAGATTCCACCAATTTCAAACTCCTGGGGGTTGAGCGGGTCGAGTTCCAGGTCATGGTCGGCAAGGGCCTGCTGCGCATTTCCATGGAAGTTCAGGAGAAGAAGAGAAAACAGAATGAATGGGGCAATGTATTTATGCATTATTAAAGATTGTTTCAAGCGTTTTTAGTAGTTAGCGCTTCAGCTTTTACCTTTCCAAAGCGACGTTCTCTTCGCTGATAGTCAATGATGGCTTGGAAAAAATGCTGTTTTCGGAAATCAGGCCAGTATACGGGTGTGAAATAGAGCTCGGCATAAGCCAGCTGCCAGAGCAGAAAATTGCTGACCCTCAGTTCGCCGCTTGTTCTGATCAACAGATCCGGGTCGGGCATATTGGCTGTTTCCAGCATGCCCGAAAACAGCTC
The DNA here is from genome assembly GCA_003552075.1 of Bacteroidales bacterium. Taxonomy (GTDB): domain Bacteria; phylum Bacteroidota; class Bacteroidia; order Bacteroidales; family UBA7960; genus PUPG01. Next base: position 25,691 of record PUOJ01000057.1, on the reverse strand, counting down.
TTCATCGACCTGATCCGGGTTGATGGTGCGGTCTGCCACTTTTTGAGCGATCTTTTGGGCGGCGTTTGCGATTTCCCAGCGGGCACTGTAACTCAGTGCAACGGTTACATGCAGCCTGCTGTTATGAGCGGTGGTTTCGATGGCTTCCTCCAAGGTATCACGGCATCGCTGCGGCAGTGAATCCAGGTCGCCAATGGCATGGAGCCGTACCCCATTTTCATTGAGTTCGGCCGTCTCATTTTGAATAGCCTGAACCAGCAGATCCATCAGGGTTTCCACCTCCTTGTGCGGTCTGCACCAGTTTTCGGTGGAGAAGGCAAAAAACGTAAGATATGGAATGCCAACCTCTGCAGCTGCCTTCACCGTATCGCGCACCGATTCAACACCATGCTCATGACCAAAGATGCGTTCCTGGCCACGCTGCGTAGCCCATCTTCCGTTACCGTCCATGATCATGGCCACATGTTGCGGGAGCCTCGATTCATCGATGTGTTGCTTTAAATCCATTATCGCTCAATATGTTGTACCTCCCAAAAGTGGCACAAATTTCTTAAAATGTTTCGACAAATAAAAGGAAAAACGCCCGCTTTAAGAAAAATTATGCTAATCTGGGCAGATGGCGCCACTTGGGTCCTGGAATTTAAAACTTAGGGTCATCCCTGCAAAAGAATACCAGTCTTTATCGTCTGGAATGCCTGAAACAGCTCTATTGTCACGATAAACACCATCCAGCATGTCATCCGTGCGTCGCATGCCCCACTCCACACCAACCGAGAACCTGCGTGAAATGTTGAACTTGCCGCCAATGCCCATGACCAATTTTGACGGCACATATCCTGGCTTTATTTCCTGGTCGCCTGAGAGAGGGTCTTCGAAAAGCATAACCCCTGTGCCACCAAAAATAAAGGGAGTAGCGCGTTTTTCCATATCCCCAGCCACATATGGAAAGAAGTTGACTTCTGCAAGGATGGACAATTCAGCCAACCAGGTGCTAAATTGGTCATGTATGATACCGTTTTGTACAGGCATGTCGTAAGGGCCGGTATTGATACCCTGTATCTGTGCGTACAACAGGTTGCTCCGAAATGCGATGTGTTCATTTAAGTTGTAGCGGAAAAATATCCCGCCGGAATAATCTATGTTGTTGAACAAATCAGCAGGGGTGTTGTAGGGTTGCATGTCTCCCAGGTAAAACGTTGTGCCAGCCATCACGCCAGCCTCAAAAGTTTGACCCCTCACTGGCAACTGGGCGGCCATAACAGCAAAACATACAATGACAATGGCGTGTTTTATCATGATCATTCAAGGTTCACAGACGATAACGCAATTTGGATGAGAATATTTTGTTACACGCCAAAAACGCGCTTGCGCAGCGCACTTCGGCAGTTTTTACACACGTTTTCTGACAAGGCGTTTTCATGTATGATACGCTGCGGCTAATTCCGCTTATCCAGGCCCCATGCCAGCTTATTGCGAATGGTCTTGTAAAAGTCTTTCTGGCCGATACAAACCAGGTTAAACGAGAAAGGCGCCCTTTTGACCACAAGCTCCGTAGTGGTGCTCAGCGGTTTTGATCTGGAGTCGAGCAGCACGAGGTAGTCTTGGGTGCGGCCTGAGATCCTCAGTTTGACCCTGCTGCTGTCGGGGATCACAATCGGCCTTACCGTAAGGTTGTGGGTGGCAATCGGGGTGATGACGATGTTTTTGCTTTCCGGCGAAATGATCGGCCCGCCACAACTCAGTGAATAGCCGGTAGACCCGGTAGGCGTGGCAATGATGAGCCCATCAGCCCAATAGGTGTTTAGAAAAAGATCGTCCACATAAGCGCTGATGGTGATCATGGTGGAGTTATCCCGCTTCAGCACGGTAAGCTCATTTAAGGCATAGTTGATGTCTCCAAATAGATTGACAGGCTCTGTAAGCTGCAGCATGGTCCTTCTGTCGATGGAGTAATCACCAGAGATGAGGGCCTCCGCAGCGTACTTGATTTCTTCGGTAGAGATGGCAGAAAGAAATCCAAGCCGGCCGGTATTGACTCCCAGCACAGGAATGCCTGTATCGCGCAGCAGGGTGATCGTGTCGAGCAATGTTCCGTCACCGCCAATGCTGATCACGCAAAATATGTCATCACCTGGTGCTTCATGATGGCTGACCACCTGCACAGGCTTCCTGAGAGTGACATTATCCTTAATATGCCGGTATAAATCCTCATAAAAGACAAATGAGGTGGCCTTTTGTTCCAGTATGCTCACCAACAACCTGAAGTTGTCCATAAAGTCACCGGAAAAAGACCGTCCAAAAAAAGCAATCTTCATGTGTGATGTGTTGGTTGACAGTTCATAACCTGTTTTAAGCGTTTTATTTATAACGCGTGTTGCGAATGACAGTAACCCAGTCAAGAATGCCAAGGCCTTGTCATGCACCGGCCTTTCCCCGGCACTTTTATGTCATCTCCAGTCTTTCTGCATCCAGCTTGAGAAAGGTAAACAGCATCAGCGTCATGGCCCAGAGGGATGAACCGCCGTAGCTGATCAGAGGCAAAGGTATGCCAATAACCGGAACCAGGCCCATGGTCATGCCAATATTTATTGCAAAATGAAAGAAAAGCACCGAACTGATGGCATAACCAAAGACCCTGCTGAATGCGGATTTTTGTCTTTCTGCTAATGCAATCAGGCGTAACAAGAGCGACAGGTAGATTATTATCAGTATGCTGCTGCCCACAAAGCCCCATTCTTCTCCAACGGTGCAGAAAATAAAGTCGGTGGTTTGTTCCGGGATAAAATTGAACTGTGTTTGAGTGCCTTGAAGGAAGCCCTTTCCCCAGAGGCCACCGGAGCCTATGGCAATTTTTGACTGGTGCAGGTTGTAACCAACGCCCTGTGTGTCTCCTGCTCCATGTAGCAATACTTCAATGCGCGACTTATGGTGGGCTTCGAGCAGGTGTTCAAAGGCATAATCAACCGAGTATACATATACGCTCAGTAAAACGAAGAGGCCGATAAGCCGCATTGCAACGCCTGCTTTGTTGCGGAGAAAGAAGATCAGCAGGATGGTGATGCCGGCTAGTACGCCAATGATGATGAATTCATTAAACAAAAGGGCAAGTATAAAAAGGACGATGGCCAGGCCTGCCATGAAGAGCCACAGGCCACTGATATATCCTTCCCGGTATAATGCCAGGCTAAATGCAGAAAAGACCAGGGTGGTGCCCACGTCATTTTGGAGAAGCACCATGATGGCTGGTACCACCAACACCAACAGGGCTTTAAAAAGGTGTACAGGCTTTGTTCTCTTTGCTCTGACATTGCTTACAAATGCAGCGAGCGCTAGTGCTGTGGCGTATTTTGCAAATTCCGACGGTTGTATCGCAAACCCTCCGATCCGGAACCAGGCCCTGGTGGCGTTAATTTCTACCCCGAATAACAGGACTGCGCCAAGCATCAATAGTGCAATGCCGTATATTACCCAAGCGAAGCCGCTGAAAAATTTTGTGTGGATCATGAGCAGTGCGGCAGCGGTGGCGAGTGATATGAGGATCCAGATGAACTGCCTTCCGTGGCTTGCCGACATGTTCAAAAAGCCTGCTTGTCCTTCCAGATAGTCGGCCGCATATATGTTGAACCAGCCGATCAGTACCAGTAAAAGGTAAAGAAGCAAGACAGGCTTGTCTACGTTATGGAAAATGTTGAATTGTCGCTTCATGGGTTGGCTGTGATAAAATCGGCATCAAGAATGCGTTGTTCAAACCAGGACCTGTTGACTTCGCCTGTAAGGTATTTTTCTATCATGAGGCTGGCCAAAGGTGCGGCCCAGGTTGAACCATATCCTGCATTTTCGATGATTACAGAAATGGCAATCTGTGGATCTTCTACGGGGGCAAAGGCCACAAAAACCGAATGATTTTCTCCATGCGGGTTTTGTACTGTACCTGTTTTGCCTGCCATGGGGATGTCGGGAATTCTTGAAAAACTGGCGGTGCCATCATTTGTGACCTGCCTCATGGCTTCCGCTATGGTTTCAAAGTGTTCAGGGTCAATCGGAATGTTGTTGGCCAGGGCAAACCTGTCTTGCCGGTTATCCGGATGTCCTATGGCGCCTACAAGATGCGGCGTATAATAATGTCCACGGTTGGCAATGGCAGCAGTGATGTTGGCCAGCTGTACCGGTGTAACGCCCAGCTCTCCCTGGCCGATGCCAAGAGACAATATGGTTTGAGACCTCCAGCCATTGGTTCCGTAAACCCGGTCATAATAATCAGCAGTGGCAATGATTCCCGGCAACTCATGGCTGAGGTCGCTGCCAAATATCTGACCAACGCCAAAACTGCTTACATAATCACGCCAACGTGAAAAAGATTCCTGGATGTTTGAAAAATGTGGCTGGTTGATGGTTCGCTGAAAAATGATGCTCGCATAGGTATTGCAACTATGTTTTATGGAGGTTATTGCATCCACCGGGCTGGGGTGATCTCTGCAGCGGATGCTGATGCCCTGTGTGTGATAGATGCCTGCACAACCGTGTCTGGTCGAAGGCTGAATTACGCCTTCCTGCAATGCGATCGCAGTGCTGACAATTTTGAACACCGAACCCGGCGGATATTGTGCCATAAGTGCCCGGTTGAACAAGGGGTTAAGCGTGTCGTTCTGCAAGGCGCGGTAGTTCCTTGTTCTCTGCCGGCCAACGAGCAAGCCGGGATCAAAGGCAGGGGCCGACACCAAAGTCAATATTTCGCCCGTAGCCGGTTCAATGGCCACAATGCTTCCACGTTTGTTATGCATGAGTTTTTCGCCATATTTCTGAAGCGACGCATCCAAAGTGGTATACAGGTCCTTGCCTGCTACAGCAAGGGTGTCATAACGCCCTTCCTGGAAAGATCCGATCTCCCGGTTATGCACATCAACCATCCTGATGCGCAACCCTTTCTGTCCGCGCAGCTCTTTTTCGTATGCGCGCTCAATGCCGCTGATGCCGATATAGTCACCAGGCCGGTAGTAAGGGTCGTTGCCAATCACCTGCGGACCCACCTCACCCACATATCCAAAGGTGTGGGTAGCCATGGGGTAGGTGTAACGTCGGAGGTTCCTGGGCTGTACGAAAAAGCCAGGAAAACGGAAAAGCTTTTCCTGGAAAGCGGCATATGTGGTTTTGGATATCTGCCGCTCAAAAACAGATGGACGGAACCTGGAATGCCTCCTTGCCTGCAAAATTCTGCTTTCAAATGTCTCCTGACTGATGCCCAGCATGTCGCAAAACAACAGGGTGTCGATCTCACTGAGCTGCCCGGGGATGACCATCAAATCATAATGTACTTCATTGTAGACAAGCAACTCGCCGTTCCTGTCGTAAATCAGCCCCCTTGATGGATAATCCGTTACATGACGCAGATAATTGCTGCGTGCAAAAATTTTGTAAGAAGGATCAAGAATCTGCAATACAAACAAGCGAAGAAGTAAAATGACCGTCACCCCAATGATGATTGTGGAGATCACATTCTTCCGGTATGTAAATGCATGCTTATGATCACGAAAAGGCATGGCAGGATAAGTGCTTGGATCTGTCTTCATGCAAAATTAAAGAATCGCATGAACCTGCGTGGTTTTTTCCAAACATTTTTTAACTTCGCCGTGCCGGGTGTATCCTGCCTCTTTTGTTCATGGCAGCCATTCCAAAATGGCAGACCGGCAAATGTTGTTTTCCATAACCGCATTGACAGGTAGTTCCAGACAAAGCCTCATGCTAAAAAACATGCCAATGAAAAAACATAAAGTTGTTGTGCTCGGAGCAGGTATGGTAGGAAAAGCCATCGCCATTGATTTATCAAAAAAACATGAAGTGTGGGCAGCCGACATTGATCAGCGCTCCCTTGACTTTCTTTCTGCCAATTATCCCATCAAAACGGTGGGCCTTAACCTGATGGAAGATGAAAGCATCGAGTCGCTTGTGGCAGACTTTGACCTTGTGGTTTCTGCTGTGCCCGGCTTTATGGGGTTCGACATCGTGCAGACGGTGATTCATGCAGGCAAGAACATTGTGGATATTTCCTTCATGCCTGAAGACTTCATGGAACTGAACAACCTGGCCGCAAAGAAGGGGGTTACAGCCATTACCGACTGTGGTGTGGCACCGGGCATTCCGAACCTGATTGCCGGTCATCATAATGAGCACATGGAGATCGAGGACTTTACCTACTATGTAGGCGGCCTGCCTAAAGTGAAAGTCTATCCCTTTTATTATAAGGCTCCCTTTTCTCCCATTGACGTGGTGGAAGAATACACCCGCCCGGCACGTTACATTGAGAAAGGCAAACATATGACCAAACCGGCCATGAGTGAGCCCGAGATGGTGTTTTTCGACAAGGTGGGTACCCTTGAAGCGTTTTATACTGACGGGTTGCGTTCATTGCTGAGGAACATGGACCACATCCCCAATATGCGCGAAAAGACACTGCGTTACCCTGGCCACATTCAGTTGATCCAGGCACTGAAAAAGGCCGGATTTTTTGATACGGAGCCCCTGTCTGTTAATAATACCACGATCAGGCCAATTGATTTTACCAGCAACATTCTTATTCGCGACTGGCAACTTGAGCCCGATGAGCGTGAGTTTACCGTGATGCGCATTCACATCGAAGGTGTACAGGAAGGTGCGCAGAAAAAGATCGTGTATGAGCTTTATGACGAATACGATGAGCAGGAAAACATCTCATCCATGGCGCGAACCACAGGTTTTACAGCGACGGCTAACGCGGAGCTGATCCTCAGCGGGCAATTCAGCGGGAAGGGCGTCTTCCCATTGGAGCTTATCGGCCTTGACCAGGACTGCTTTGACTTTGTGATGCAGTACCTGGAAGCACGCAATTTGCGCTTCAGTAAAACCATCGTGCAATGACCCAAAAACCAAGCCCTGCCCGCAACTATCAGCAGACCATGCAAGCCATTGGCTATGTGCCGAGAAAAGAAGCCAGCCAGGCTGATTACGACCGCATTGGCTTTATGTCGGGCTTGGAAGTACACCAACAATTAAAAACTGACGAGAAGCTCTTTTGCCGTTGTCCTGCCGGCATCTACCAGGGTGATGATGCGTATGATGCGGAGGTGATCCGCCACATGCGACCAACACTCAGTGAGCTTGGCGAATATGACGGCACCGCCCTGATGGAATTCAAAACACGGAAAAACATCGTGTACCGCATCAAGAATGAAACCACCTGCACCTATGAGGTGGATGATACCCCACCTTTTCCGATCAACAGAAAGGCCGTGGACATTGCCATTGAAATATCCCTGCTCAAGAAGCTGAACATCGTCGGAGAGATCCACATCACCCGCAAGCAATACCTGGATGGCAGCATTCCGACCGGGTTTCAGCGCACGGCGATCATTGGCGTGGAGGGTGCCATCGCGCTGAAAAACAAAACGGTGCGACTGATCCAGTTAAGCCTGGAAGAAGATTCCTGCCGCGAGATTTCGGATGTAGGACATTGGCGTACATACAAAACCGACAGGCTCGGGATGCCCCTGATCGAAACGGTGACCTATCCTGACATGGTAAACCCGGATGAGGTGGCAGAAGCTTGCCAGGTGATCCGTTTCCTGAACAGGAGCACCGATAAGGTGCGTGTCGGCATTGGCTCCGCCAGACAGGATGTGAATGTGAGCTGCCGGGGTGGCACACGCGTGGAGATCAAAGGCGTTTCACATATCAAATGGATTCCTGAACTTACCCATAACGAGGCTTTCAGGCAATGGGCCCTGCTGCATATCCGGGAAATCCTGAATCAACGAATCGACCCCGGGAAATGGCAAATGCATGCCAGGGAACTCGATCCCGGTGACTTTCCTTTTCGTTCGCAGGTACTCCAACAAATTGCAGCGCAAGAAATGAAGCTTTACGGGGTCAGACTGCCTCACTTTGATGGGCTCCTTTCTCATTTTACACAGCCAGCGCAGGTGTTTGCCGACGAGATCAGCGACCGGCTGAAGGTGGTGGCTTGCATTGAGAAACCAAACATGGATGCCGAGGATAGCCTGTGGAGGCTGGAAACAAGCGCCGCATACAACCGGCTACGGGAGGTCCTTGATGCCAGGTCTGAAGATGCCGTGCTGTTTTTCTGGGGACCTGAGGATGACATTGCTACGGCACTCGAGACCATAGAGGAACGTTGCCGAATGGCTTTTGATGGTGTGCCAAACGAGACGAGGAAGTCCTTTCCTGATGGCACCACGATGTTTGAACGTGTGCTGCCCGGAGCAGACCGGATGTATCCTGACACCGATTCTCCGCCAATCCCCTTGCTTGATGAGGATATTGAACGCCTGGGGAAAGACCTGCCCACGCTGCATAACCAGGCGTGGCAAACCATGAGCAACTGGGGTGTCCCGGAAGACACCTACACCTACATCTTCAGGAACAATCTTTTTCCGCTGATTCAGCAAATGGTGGAAGAAGACGGGGAGGATCCAGTGTTCGCTGCCACACTTTTCGGACATCGGCTGAAGTTTGTTGAAGGACAGTATGATCAGGCCCCTGGGTTTCATTATGGGATGGTTGCGCATATGTTGCGTGCACTGCGGGAGAAAGGCATCCCGGGAGAAGTCATGTATTCCGCCCTGCCTGCCCTTTGGCAATACGCGGAGGAGGACCCTGCAGCGGTGCTTGATCAAATCGGTTACTCCCCGCTGGAAAAAACAGAGGTGCTTGCCGTTCTGCCTGAGTTGAGGAAGACATTTGCCCGCATCCGGCTAAACGGGAGCGGAGCCGCAGAAGCCGACTGGCTGATGGGCAAACTCAGACCCCGCGCGCTTGGGAATATCCCATTGAACGAGCTTAAACGGGAGATCGATGCACGACTGGGGAAGGAAGTAAGAAGTAAGAAGTAAGAAGTAAGAAGTAAGAAGTAAGAAGTAGAAGTAGAAGTAAGCAGTAAAGACTTATGAGTGAAGATCATTTTCAGGGATACAAAGGTCCTGCGCTTGCGGCATTGAAAAAATTCAATGTTCGTGTATGGGGCCAGGCAAAGATCGAAACCAATCGCGGCAATTTTGTGGGAACGATCTTGCCGAGATCGGAAAATGATGACGACACGCACATTGTGCTGAAAATTCCCACTGGCTATAATGTGGGCATTGATGTGCGCACCCTGCTCAGCATGGAAGAAACCGGCTACAAAAAAGCCAACTATAAGATCCCGGAACAGGAGTTTCCTTATACACAAGGCAAACCAAATGTCAAGCTGATCGGCACCGGTGGCACGATTGCCTCGCGTCTTGATTATCGCACCGGGGCTGTCATTCCCGCATTTTCTCCAGGCGAGTTATATGGTGCCGTGCCGGAGCTGGCAGATATCTGCAACCTGACTACAGAAAAGGTTTTTGCCGTTTTCAGTGAGAATATGGGACCGGCACAATATAAGCAGCTTGCTGTAGCTATTGGCAAGGAGATTGAAAGCGGCATTGATGGCATTGTGATTGGCCACGGAACCGACACCTTGCACCACACGGCTGCAGCACTCACTTACATGGTACAAAACCCACCGGTTCCCATCGTGCTGGTAGGCTCACAGCGTTCTTCCGACCGCCCTTCCTCCGATGCGGCACTTAACCTGATGCATGCCTGCTATGCAGCGGGTCATGGAGATATTGCCGAAGTGATGGTCTGCATGTTCGGCCCCACCTCTGATGAATATGGTCTTCTGCATCGGGGCACACGTGTGCGTAAGATGCATTCTTCCTATCGCAGCACCTTCCGCACACTTGGCGACATGCCCCTGGGCAAGGTCACCACAAGCGCGGTGACCCCCATCAAGCAAAACTTCAGGCCAAGGCGGAAGGACAAAAAAGTGACGATCAAGCCCTATTTTGAAGAGAAGGTGGCCATCCTGTACTATTATCCCAACATGCACCCGGACATGGTTGATTCGTTGGTAGACAATGGCTACAAGGGCATTGTGATCGCTGGCACCGGCCTCGGACATGTAAACAAGCCCTTGTATCCTGCCCTGGATCGTGCGAGCAAAAAAGGCGTGGCCGTATACATGACTGTGCAAACCCTATGGGGATATGTGCAGATGTTCGTGTATGAAACGGGTCGCGAGATGATGGCATTGGGCGTCGTGCCTGCCGAAAACATGCTTCCCGAGGTGGCCTGGGTCAAGCTGGGATGGGCCCTGGGGCAGACCAGCAACCTGGATGAGGTAAAGGAGCTCATGCTTACCCCCATGTATGATGATATTACGCCCAGGGAACCTTACAATGGCTACCTCGTATACCAGGGCGGTGTGCCGGAAGTGGAAGCATTTATTCGAAGCTTCAGAAAATAGGGGGGTAAAAAAACTCCGGCCGAATGGTGGCCGGAGCAAGTGATGTACCCGGAGCCGGGCTCGAACCGGCACGGCCGCAATGGCCACAGGATTTTAAGTCCTGGGTGTCTACCAATTCCACCATCCGGGCACAAAAATCTGGTGTTGGCAGATAAAAAAAAACCTCTTTTCAGAGGTATTTTTGAGCGGAAAACGGGACTCGAACCCGCGACCCCGACCTTGGCAAGGTCGTGCTCTACCAGCTGAGCTATTTCCGCGTTGCTTGCTTTTGCGATTGCAAATATACGTTTTTTATAAAAACCCACACATATTTTTTTGAAAAAAGAAATAAGCAACTCCTCTTATAAATAAAAGCCTGAAGAATGCAGGTTAAATGCTGTTAAAAACAAAGGTATTTTGTTTGAATTGATTAAATTTGTGCGCCAAAAAATTATTAACCTTAAGCAATCAATCGCAATGAAAAAACTGCTTAGCTTGTCGTTCCTCATATTTTTATTGTTGGGGAGTGCCACCGTAAGTGCCCAGGAAGCGGCAAAATTTGGACACATCGATACAAACGAGCTGCTCCGGATGATGCCGGGCAGGGACCAGGCCCAGGCTGACCTGGAGCGGTATGCCCAGGAACTCGAAGAGACTTTTGCCGCCATGCAGCAAGAGTTCCAAAACAAATACCAGGATTATATAGAAAACCAGGAATCTTTCTCCCAGCTTGTGCGTCAGTCCAGGGAACGTGAGCTCCAAAGTCTCCAGGAAAGGATTATGGAATTCCAGGAGTCAGCACAGCAGGACATTATGGAGCAGGAAGAACGTTTATTAAGCCCCATTATCGAAAAAGCCCGTGAGGCCATTCAAAAAGTGGGCCGCGAACATGGTTTTACCTATATTTTTGATACCAGTGGTGGCTCCATGGTATTCTGGGAAAACGGTGAAGACATCATGCCCCTTGTAAGAGAAGAACTCGAACTGGACTAATTCCGTTTCTGGAAATCCTTCCGGGCTGATCGCGTGAAGCACCTTTATTCAGGCAAAGAAACTGCTTGTGTAAAGGTGCTTTCTTATACATCCCGGTACCAGCCTGCATACGTGATGTATTTTCTTGATATGCGCTCCAGGAGGTCGCGGGTCAGTTCCTGGCTGATATCTTTGACCTTCCTGGCCGGGACTCCTGCATACACGCTGCCCGGCTCAATGATCGTGTCCTCCAGGACCACCGCACCTGCAGCAATAAGGGAGTTGCTTCCCACCACTGCATTGTCCATCACCACGGCATTCATGCCAATCAACACGTTGTCTTCCACGGTACACCCATGAACAATGGCATTGTGCGCAACAGATACATTGTTGCCGATTGTGGTGGGGGCCGTTTCAAACGTGCAGTGGACTACTGCGCCGTCCTGGATATTCACATTATGCCCGATACGGATATAATGGACATCCCCGCGCACTACCGCGTTAAACCATATGCTGCAGTTGTCACCAGTGACCACATCCCCAATAATGGTAGCATTGTCAGCCAGGTAACAGTCCTTGCCAAATTGCGGGGTGAACCCCCGGATGGATTTGATCAGTGCCATAGTAGGTTGGTTGTTGTGGGAAACAGTTTGAAAGTCAACAAGTCGAAATGTCAGTTTTTTAACGCATGCCACTGGAAAGGCTTGTCCGCGTGATGGCCTCTCGCCGGTAATGAGGATCAGATGCCGATCAGGTTTTCCAGCGGGTCTTTGCCCCGGAATAAGAGGCGTTCAGGATGTTCAATGTATTCCTTCACCTTTACGAGGAAGCTCACCGACTCCTTTCCGTCTATGATCCGGTGATCGTAAGACAGCGCCAGGTACATCATGGGCCGGATCTCTACCTTGCCATCAATGGCCACGGGCCGTTCCTGTATCTTGTGCATGCCCAGGATGGCGCTTTGCGGCGGGTTGATGATGGGAGTCGACATCATAGAGCCGAACACACCACCATTGGTGATGGAGATGGTACCCCCCTGGAGTTCTTCAATTTTGATTTTGTTATTGCGGGCTCTTTCAGCCATCTCGTTGATGGTTTGCTCGAGTTGAGGGATGTCCTGCGTTTCGGCATTGCGTATGACCGGCACCATTAACCCCTTGGGCGTGCTGACTGCGATGCCGATGTCGGCATAGTCCGGGATGACCAGCTGGTTGCCGTCAATCTGGCCATTTACCTGCGGAAAGTGTGGAATGCTTTCCGCTACGGCCTTCACAAAGAATGACATGAAGCCCAGTTTGAACCCGTATTTTTCGACAAAAGCTTGCTGATGTTTTTTGCGCAGGTTCATGATGGCCGACATGTCTGCTTCGTTGAAAGTGGTCAGCATCGCGGTTTCATTCTTGACGGCTACCAGTCTTTCCGCCACTTTCTTTCGCAGGGTCGACATTTTTTCCCGCGCTTCCTGTCTGCTGCCACCCCATTGCATGGTTGCATCCTGCGGCATCGCTTGCCCTGAAGGATGGCCAGCACTGCCAGGCGCCCCTGCGAATTGGCCGGCCATCGCTGCAAGCACATCCTTCTTGGTGATGCGCTTGCCGTCCGGGCGTATCTTTTCAAAGTCCACGTGTATGCCCTCATCCTCCATCAGTTTGCGGGCCTGTGGTGAAAAGGTAATTCCTGCAGCATCCTCCTGTGTAATTGTTTGCTGATCTGGCTCCCCGGTATCTTCGGGCGCGCTTTCTTTTTCTTTAGCATCGGATCGTTTTCCTTCATCTGCCGACTGCATTGCGCTGTCTTCCCCTTTCTCCCGGCTGGCAGGCTTTTCTTCTTTGGCCGATTCTTTTTTGCCGGCAGGAGCTTTTGCATCCGTGTCAATCTCACCAATGACCTTGCCGGGCTCCACCGTCGTGCCTTCATCCACGATGATGCTGATCTTTCCCGCCTCGTCGGCATTGATGGTCAATGTGGCCTTGTCCGAATCAATCTCAGCAATCTCCTGGTCTTTTTCCACCCAGGCACCATCTTCTACCAGCCAACGCGCCAGTTCAACCTGTGTTATCGATTCGCCCGCTTCGGGCACCCTGATCTCTAAAGCCATAAGTTAAATATTTTGATGTCAGTGTGTTGTGTATGTCAAAAGGTCGAAATGTTGAAAAGTCCCGGGGTGGCCAGAGATGGTGCTTTTCTGCTGCCCGCTCAGGCTCCCAAAGCCTCTTCCAGGTGGCTGATGCATAGTTGTTTGCATTCGCGGCACACGTTATCGCAATCACATTCTTCAAAAGCTTTTTCCACAATTTTTTGTTGCTGCAACTGGTGGAACTTGCTGGATCCGCTGGCTGGGCTGGCACTTACCGGTCTTGCAATGTTGCTGAGTGAAAAATCGTCCAGGTTCAGGGCCAAATAAGGCCATGCGCCCATGTTTTGCGGCTCTTCCTGTACCCAGATCCATCTTTTTGCCTTGCCGTATTTTTTTCTGACCTGCTGCAACTCCTTTTCCGCAATGGGGTATAACTGTTCGAGCCTGACAATCGCTGTTTGGTTAAACCCTTTTTGTTGCTGATGCGCCTTCAGGTCATAATAAATTTTGCCACTGCAAAGGATGACCCGTTCTACAATTTCCGGGTTTGCATCCTTGTCGTCAATAAGTGGGAGGAACTGGCCGTTGGCGAGCTCTTCCATGGAAGAGACGCATTCGGGGTGCCGCAACAAACTTTTTGGGGAAAATACTACGAGGGGCTTCCTGAAGGGGCGTTTCATCTGGCGGCGAAGCAGATGGAAAAAGTTGGCTGGTGTGGTACAGTTGGCTACCTGGATGTTGTGCTCCGCACAGGCACTCAGAAAACGCTCGATGCGCGCACTGGAGTGTTCCGGGCCTTGCCCCTCATAGCCATGGGGCAGCAATAACACCAGGCCATTTTGCACCTTCCATTTTTCCTCGGCACTGGTCAGGAACTGGTCTATGATGATTTGTGCCCCATTGTTAAAGTCACCAAACTGTGCCTCCCAGATAACCAGCTTGTTGGGACCTGCCATCGCATATCCGTACTCGAAGCCGAGCACCCCATACTCAGAGAGGATGGAATTATAAATTTCAAACGGTGCCTGCTGGTCGCCAATTTGATTCAGCGGCACATATTCTTCTTCGGAGTCTTCGATCTTGAGCACGGCATGCCGGTGGCTGAAGGTGCCCCGTTCTACATCCTGCCCGGTGAGGCGCACGGGAAAACCTTCCTCCAGCAAGGTGGCATAAGCGAGGGTTTCGCCAATGGCCCAGTCTGCCTTTTGTTCTTTGGAGATCATCTGTTGCCGGTCGCGCATCAGCTTGACCGTTTTCCTGAAAAAGTTTTTTCCTTCGGGCAGGGTGGTGACCCTTTCGGCAATTTCGTTCAGCTTCCGGAGATCGTAAGTGGTGTCTGTGGCCTTGTGGATATCTTCGGGCTTGGCTGGCGGGATGCCCTTCCAGGTGTTGGCCAGGAAAGGATCGATATTCCCTTTCTCAATTTGCTTGCCAATTTCCAGCTCTTTGTTGAGCATCTCATCAAATTGCTGCTGAATGTCGCTGACCTCGTCTGCGGTGATTTGCTGTTGCTCCTTTAACCTCTGTATGTAAATGGAAGCAGGGTCCGGATGCTTTTCAATGATCTTGTATAGGATGGGTTGTGTAAACCGGGGTTCGTCACTTTCATTATGTCCGTATTTGCGGTAGGACAGCAGATCAATGACGACATCACGCTGAAACCGCTGGCGGAACTCCATGGCGAGTTCCAGGGTGTATACCACGGCTTCCACGTCATCGCCATTGACGTGAAAGATGGGTGCCTGAATGGTTTTGGCCACATCCGTGCAATAGGTGCTGGAACGGCCGTCCAGGTAGTTTGTGGTAAACCCGAGCTGGTTGTTGATCACAAGGTGGATGCTGCCCCCTGTCCTGAAGCCTGGCAGTCCCGACATCTGGAGTACCTCATATACCACACCCTGGCCGGCAATGGAGGCATCTCCGTGGATAAGTATCGGGGCCAGCTTTTTGTGGTCACCATCGTGTTTCAGGTCGATCTTGGCTCGGGAAATACCCTCCATTACAGGATCTACTGCTTCAAGGTGACTGGGGTTGGGCGCAATGCTTAAGTTTACGTTTTTCCCGTTGCGCGTGGTGGTTTCCAGGGTACAGCCTAAATGGTATTTTACATCGCCCAGAAGGGTTTCTTCGGCATATGCCTTGCCTTCAAATTCACTGAATATCTGCCGGTAAGGCTTGCGAAGGATATTGCCAAGCACGTTCAAGCGTCCGCGATGCGCCATGCCCAGCACATATTCTCTGACTCCTAAGGCCGCACCATGTTCTATCGCTGCATCCAGGGCGGGGATGAGGGTTTCGCAACCTTCCAGCGAGAAACGTTTCTGGCCCGGGAAACGCTTGCGGATAAACTGCTCGAAATGCACCGCCTCGATCAGCTTGGTGAGGACCTGCTTCTTCTTGGCCCGGTCAAAAGCAGGTTTGTTCTTGGTGCTTTCCATCCGATGCTGCAACCATTCTACGATTTCTGGCGATCGGATATACATATATTCTGCACCGATGCTTTGACAATAGGTCTGCTGCAGGTGGTCTATAATCGTTTTGAGCTTGCTCTTTCCAATCCCCAATTCGGTTCCCGCCTGGAAACGCTTGTCCAGGTCGTGGTCTTGCAGACCGAAATTCTGGTGGTCCAGCTTGGGAAAATAGCGCCTGCGTGAGCGCACCGGGTTGGTCTTGGTAAACAGATGCCCGCGCTCCCGGTAAGCATTGATCAGGTTGACCACATGAAACTCACTTCTGAAAGCCAGGGTCTCCTGTTCTTTGCTGGTGTCCGGGTCTGGATAGTTTGTTTTCGCGAAAGCAAAACCATCAAAAAACTGACGCCAGCCCGGATCAATCTGGTCCGGGGCCTCCAAATACTCCCGGTACATGGCATCTAACTGCTCCGGGCTGATGTTATTCAGATATGAAAAGGTATCCATGGGATTATTGAAATAAGTTGATGGTGCAACAAAGCGCAACTGAAAAAGCATTCCCGTAAAGGGAATAACTTCCAATGCGCAAATATATATACAAAATTAGCCTAAAAAATGTTCTCTGCTTTACTTTGTTCCGGATGGAATTATCTTTTATATTTGAGGATAAATTCACATCAGTATGGCAAAACCATCCGGTAAAAAAAAACCAACAAAGCTGGAAAGTGCCTGGGATAGCTTCTATATGGGGAATCATGATGAAGCGTTGCATCTTTTTAATGAAGCAATCCGCAAGGGCAAGAAGGAGGAAGCGCTTTATGGCCGTGCCTGTGCACTATTTCGAATCGCCGATTACGAAGGTGCGATCAACGACCTGAACGGACTAATCAGGTCCAGCCCGGACAACATAACCTACTTGCATACCCGTGCCCTTGTAAATGGCGCCAACGAGGACTATGAGAAAGCGATCAGGGACCTGCATAAGGTGTTGAAGCATGCACCTGATGACAGTGAGGCGCTTTGTGACCTGGGCGGTGTGTACCTTGTGACTGCGGAGTATCAATCGGCACGTGATTTCTTTGAGAAAGCTGCCGACCACGACAAGACCTGTGCTTGTGCCTGGTATGGCAAGGGTGTCGCTTCCCTGTACTTGAAGGAATATAAAAAGGCTACGGAATATCTCAATATCGCCGTCAAACTAGACAAAAAGCATGCAGCAGCTTATATGGCAAGGGCTGAAGCAGCTTTTTCCAGCAATCAGAAGAAAGCAGCCGCAAAAGACCTGAAAAAGGCGATGAGCCTTGACAAGGACTTGAGAACCCTTCTGGATGAACACCTGAAGGATCATCCCGGTTGATCATCACCAATGCAATGTTACACCAAAAGAAGTTTTACCATGTCAAAAAAAAGAGTTGTGGTATTGACAGGCGCCGGTGTGAGTGCCGAAAGTGGGATTAAAACCTTCAGAGACAGCGGAGGTCTCTGGGAAGAATATGATATCATGGACGTGGCAACCCCCGAGGCGTGGGCGCGCAATCGCGACTTGGTGCTAGATTTTTACAATCAGCGACGGAAACAGCTCTATGAGGTGGAACCCAACGATGCCCACTATGCATTGGCCGAACTTGAAAAAGATTTTGATGTGCGCATCATTACCCAAAACGTGGATGACCTGCATGAGCGGGCTGGCTCCACGCAGGTCATGCACCTGCATGGCGAGTTGAAGAAAGTGCGGTCCTCGGTCGACGAAAACCTGGTGCATGAACTGGAAGGCTGGGAATTGAAGCCGGGAGATAAATGCGAGCTGGGTTCCCAGCTGCGTCCGCATATCGTGTGGTTTGGTGAACCGGTGCCGATGATTCCTGCCGCTGCAGACCTTTCCAACACGGCAGACATCTACGTGATCATTGGAACCTCCCTCAACGTGTATCCGGCAGCCAGCCTGGTCAGCTATGTGCGCCCCGGGGTGCCTGTGTATCTCATCGACCCCGGTGACGTGAATGTCGGACACATTCCCGGTGTGCGCGTGATCAAAGACAAGGCAAGTAGCGGCACCAGGCGGCTTGTGGAAGAACTTAGGAGGCAAGGTTGAGGTTGAGGTTGGGTGCTGGGAGTAGGAAGTAAGAAGTAAGAAGTAAGAAGTAAGAAGTAAGAAGTAAGAAGGTTGCCAGAGGATTTTGTGATGTGCCTGGTGATGCGAAGTGTTGCTGGGTTAAAGGGTGAAGGGGCTTGGGACTTGAAGTTTGAGGTTGAGCGGCAGTGGAGTCCCGAAAGCGAAGTGACAGGGAGTTGAATTTCGGGGTTTGCGGGGTCCCGATGGCATGCAAAGAGCTGGGTTGCGCTTGTTTGTTAGTGGTTTTAGCGGGTATTGGGTGCAAGGATTGCCGGGGGTAAATGTATGTGGCTATGAGGAAATTGTCAATGGATGAGTTGGGGCGGAAAACCCCGGAGGGATTCAGGGCCTCGGAAAAGATGCCCCTGGTGGTGGTGCTGGACAACATCCGGAGCCGGATGAACACCGGGTCGGTTTTTCGGACGGCCGATGCCTTTCTGCTGGAATCATTATTCCTGTGTGGCTTTACCGCCACGCCCCCGCATCGCGAGATCCACAAGACGGCACTAGGCGCCACGGAATCGGTTAGCTGGCAATATTTTGAACGGACTACCGATGCCATCCGGTATCTCCGGGAGAACGATTATACCGTTCTTGCCCTGGAACAGACTACCCAAAGCATTTCCCTGCAGGATTTTCAACCGGAACCAGGCAGGAAATATGCCATGGTCTTTGGCAATGAGGTGAAAGGTGTGGGTGAAGATGCGCTTGCCCTTTGTGATCAAAGCCTGGAGATCCCGCAATTTGGCACAAAGCACTCGCTGAATGTGGCCGTGACGGCAGGGATGGTGGTGTGGGATTTTTATTCCAAAAGCGCCCAGCGGGGAGGGTGAAGCAGGAAGTAAGAAGTAGGAAGTAGGAAGTAAGAAGTAGGAAGTAAGAAGTAGGAAGTAAGAAGAAGAAGCAGATACTACTCAATGTAAATGGAGAACATGATGGCACGTGCATTGACCCTGTCAATGGAATTGTAATAATCCAGGTAGTCATCTTCCCCTGGCTGGACGATGTTGCGCAGACCAAAAGAGGCCTTCAGCTCCAAACCCAGCTTGAAGTAGTAGAAGTAATGATCTAAGCCCACCCCGATTTCATAATGCAGGTCATCTTTATCAATCCTTGTGATAAGCATATCACCACCCCTCGGCGATCTACCACCCGTAGCAGCAAAGTCATGGCTGTATTTGATCCCCCCAACAATAAAAGCCCTGGTATTATTCATGCGTGCAGATTTGTATTTAAGGTGCAGGGGAAAATCAAGCTGTGTGACCCCAAGGCTTTGGTCAATGCGATGATGTCTCGTTGGATCTCCCCTTGCCTCTACATTGTCATAGAATTCAATATATCTTTCCTCTGCAATGATCAGGGTCGGAATGAGGCGCAGATCAAGATAGCGGCCTAGCCTCAGGTTTCCTAAAACGCCTACGTGAAATCCCGGCGCGGGATCGGAAGCGAGAATATGTGCATAGTCATCAAAATCTTCTTTGAAATCCTCATAAGGCCTCACAGCATACTTCAGGGAACTGAATCCAATGGTATACCCAAAGTGGTATCGCATATGGTCATGCTCGGGTAAGTTTTGGAAGCGGAACGCGCGGTCTCTTCTTCTTCGCTGCCCGTAAGCATCTTCGGGCATGAAGCAAAGGGCAAAAAACAGGAAGGCCAGCAGCTTGATGATGGTGGTGTTTTTCACAATCAGGTTCTCTTTTGTTCGCTTTACAAACGCTGGCATGGGGCATAATATTTTACCATGATGAATCCTCCATACCAAAAAATGAGGCACAAATGGATGATTATTGTCATTGGGCTTTCAGACTAAGCAGGCTTTTGGCTATTAGCAAGAAAGCCAAAAGCCAATAGCTAAAAGCCAATAGCAGTTATGCTGAAAGCCCAAACATCAAATAACCAAATAATAAGTTACACAATCACGGAAAAATGAACATTGGTTGCGCTCGCCGGTGCTTTAGCCTGTCATTCTCCATTAATCTGCTGTGTGATCAAATTCACACCGAACCTTGTCAATGGTTAAGGCGCCAGGCGTTGAAAGCCCCATTTTCCGGCCTTTTGCACATACAATATCCGGTCGTGCAGCCTGCTTTCGCGGCCCTGCCAAAATTCGATGCTTTCCGGCCTGAGCCCATATCCACCCCAGTGTGCCGGCCTGTTGATTTCTTTATCCCTGTGCTTTTCAAAAGCTTCATAAAAGGCATTTTCGAGCTCCTCTCTGTCTGCAATGGTTTTGCTCTGGGGTGAGATGACCGCGCTGATCTGGCTGTTTTTCGGTCTTACGGAAAAATAGGCGTCTGACTCTTCGGGGCTGACCTTGCTGACCGGTCCGCTGATGCGCACCTGGCGCTGCATATCCAGCCAGAGAAATACCAGCGTGGCATGCGGGTTAGCTTCCAGGTCTTTGCCTTTCTGGCTTTCGTAATTGGTGTAAAAGACGAATGTTTCGTCGCGCACCTCCTTCAGGAGCAATGCCCTGGCAGCCGGACGCCCGTCAGGCGTAACGGTGGCCAGGGTCATCGCGTTGGGCTCCTGCACGCCTTTGTTTATGGCATCTTCAAGCCACTGATCAAAAAGCCATAGGGGATTTTCGGGCAAATTGCTTTCCTCCAGCTTGTCCATCGAGTATTCTTTGCGAAAATCAGCAAGGTTCTTCATGAGGTAACTCCTTAGCTTAGTTTTTTCAGGGCGTTTTTCATCCTTTCCACCGCCTCGGTGAGCAAGTCGTTGGATGTGGCATACGAAAACCGGACGCATTCATCATCGCCGAAAGCGCTTCCCGGCACCAGCGCAATATGCGCTTTTTTGAGCAGATACATGCAAAAGTCAGATGCATCCTTGATTTTCAGGTCCCCATCGGATTTGCCAAAATAGGATTTGACATTGATAAAGAGGTAAAAGGCCCCCTTTGGCGTATTGGTATTTGTCCCGGGTACATCCTTAAGCAGGTTGATGACCAGGTCGCGGCGCTCCCTGAATTTTTCAAGCATGTCCCTGGTAGTTTCAGGATCGGTCTTCATGGCTTCCAGGGCAGCCCGCTGGGAAATAGACGATGTGCCGGAGGTGAACTGTCCCTGCAGCTTCGTGCAGGCTTTGGCCACCTCGGGATGTGCCGCCAGGTAGCCCAGGCGCCAACCTGTCATGGCGAAACCTTTTGATACGCCATTTACCAGGATGACCCTGTCTTTGATCTCATCAAACTGCGCAATGCTTTCGTGCTTGCCATCAAAGTTGATGTGTTCATAGATCTCATCAGCAATGATGAATACCTTGGGGTGACGTGCAAACACTTCCGCCAGTGCCTTCAGCTCCGCTCTGCTGTAGACGGACCCGGTGGGGTTACATGGGCTGGAAAAGATAAACATCCGGGTGTTTTCCGTGATCGCTTCCTCCAGCTGCTCCGGGGTGATCTTGAAATCGTGGTCGATGCCGGCTTTCACATATACTGCTTCTGCTTCAGCCATCTTCACGATCTCGCGATAGCTCACCCAGTAAGGGGTGGGTATGATCACCTCATCGCCGGGGTTCACCAGGCAGAGCACAGCATTGGCGATGGCCTGCTTGGCACCGGTGCTGACTACGATCTGATCCGGCGTATAAGTCAGGGCATTGTCTCTTGAGAGCTTCTCGCAGATGGCCTCGCGAAGGTCCTGGTAACCATTTACCGGGGTATAGAAGGAGTAATTGTCTTCTATGGCCTGGCTGGCAGCTTTTTTGATCTCATCGGGTGTGAAAAAGTCGGGTTCGCCCACACTCAGGTTGATCACATCATGGCCTTCGGCTTTTAATTCACGACTCATCCTTGACATGGCAAGGGTTTCGGACTCAGACAAACGGGTTATTCGATCAGATAAATGTATCATGGCATTGAGGGTATAAGGGTAAATAAATAAAAAATAGGCTTTTGATGCTTCGGCCCATTCAGCAAAGCGGCAAATTTAGCAAAATAAACCCATTTGCCAAAAGCGATTATCTTTGTGGTAAAAGAAGCATATTATTATGGGAGACCTCTTTTATATCTTACGTTACGCGGTGCCCGCCCTGGTGGTTTTCCTGACCGCCTGGTTCCTTCTGAAGGAGTTTTTTCAGCAGGAAAACAAGCGCCGGCATGCAGATTTGATGTCAGACCGCATGCAAATTTCGTTGCCCTTGCGCCTGCAGGCTTATGAACGCTTGGTGCTGCTGCTTGAGCGCATGTCACCAAACAACCTCATCATGCGGGTGTACAAGCCGGAATGGTCGGCAAAGGAGCTTCAGCGACAGCTGATCAAGAGTGTCAGGGATGAGTATACCCACAACCTTTCGCAGCAGCTCTACGTGTCTCCCCAGGTGTGGGAGCTGATCAACCAGGCTTATGAAGAAACACTGGGACAGATCAACGCATTGACTTCATCATTGGATGAAGATGCCACGGCTACCGACCTGAGCCAGAAAATTCTGGAGTCAGACCTTGAGCGCTCAGCCACAGAAAAGGCCATGGCTTACCTCAAAAGCGAAGCCCGCAAAAGTTTCTAGAAACGAAAACGGAGTCTGGACTTATGCAGATTAACTTAAACAACCGGCCCGAAGAGATCCCGGGCAAAGAGGAAATGACTGTCAGGGAGTTGCTTGACTACAAAAACTTTACTTTTAAGTTCCTGGTCGTCCGCATCAATGGGAAGACCATCAAACCCGGCGAGTACGAAGACAGCCTCATCCGCGACGGAGATGACGTGAAGGTGATCCACCTGATCAGTGGCGGCTGATTCGCGTCAAGGAACGGCAGGATTCATGTGGCTGATCCCGATCAGCCTGTCATACAAGTCGCCCGGCCGTCGGTGAAAGACATAAACCGTGTAATCATTTTCAGTCTGGGAGTGGCTGCCTTCGATGAACGGGACATCAGCCGTGACGACTCCTTCAGGCATATAGGCATACTGATAGTTGTAATAGCCCTGTTTGAGCAGCAGGCTTAACTCATAGGCATTCTCCCCGTAATTGTAGTTCATCTTGTTGTCTTCGGAAAAATGCCAATTGGTGAGGGCGCCCATCACATGGATATGCCCTTCTGCCAGTGGGGCATCCATCGGCAGGTGAAAATGAACCCAGGCGTAATCGCTTTCCGTCATGGCATTGCGTGCATCATGCGTAAGCACCTGGAAACGTCCGTTCAGGTCATCCTCGCTGTAGTATCTGTCGTAGGTCCGAAGCTTGTCGGGCAGCAGGTATACGTCCCAGAAGCGACGCGATGATTGAATGTCTGCAATGTTGCCGGCAAGGTACCGGAGACTCCGGATGTCAAAGTGCCGGAACTCATTCCCGCCTTCAAACAGCATCTTGTCTTCATAATCATAAACCAGTTCATTGCCCATGATCGTCCTGGGCTCCAGGTCCGTGATGGTATTGTCCCAGCGCCCGTTTTGCCGGATCACTACCTGCAGGTCGCGGTAAGGGTTTGAAATATTGTAACCTCCCGTATTGATGGTAAAGGACACCTGTTGTTTCCTGTCACGGTAACGCACGAGGTTTGCCTGGGTAACCCGGCCATTGATGCTTACCTGCTGTTCAAAAACCGAGAAGCGACGTGTAAACACGACATCATCCGGGTTCCCGTTGAGGTACACTTTGAGTAGGTAATTGCCTGACTTTGTGGGTCGCAGGTTAGGGCCGGGGAATTCCAGGTAATAATGGGTATACGATACACGGGTATTCATCGAACGCCGGTAGTCACGGATCTGGTCTTCATAAAAACCTTCAATGTATTCATGCTGCTGCAGGTCGGAAGGCTCCCAGTTGGCATCGCAATGGATGATGGTATAATAATAGTTTTTATAATCTGCATCCAGGTCGTCAAAGCGCAAAACCAGCCGGTCGCCACTGTTTATCCGCATGAGCGGATCCGACAGGTCAAATCCCTTTTGATTAAACAAAACCGTTTGGATGTTGTTTTTATGGATAAAATTGCCATAAAGAAAATAGTCTTTATTGGTTTCTCCCTTAGCCATGGGCAAGTATGCAAACAAGGCGATAAATATCAGCAGAATGGGCCATCCCTGGTAAGGTCTGATTAATGAAAAAAAGTGATAATGCATCAGAATGCTTTTTTTAAACACAATGATTCTTCTGTAACCAAAACTAACTAAAATAAAATTTATGGCCAAAGAATTTTTGGTATTTAAAAATATCCATAATTTTGTTTGCTATGATTGTTAACCAAGTTTAAAGCAATGTCGAAAGTCATACACATCAAACGCGGGCTCGATATCCCCCTTGAGGGTACGGCAGAGAAAATTCTTCAAAAGCCTTCACGTGCTGCCACTTATGCTGTCAAGCCCACGGATTTTCATGGTTTGTTTCCCAAGATGCTGGTAAGTGAAGGAGACAAGGTGAAGGCGGGGACTCCCCTGTTTTATGACAAATACAATGAAGACGTGGTGTTTACCTCGCCGGTAAGCGGAACATACAAGCAGCTTGTCAGGGGAGCGAAACGGCGCATCCTGGAGGTGCGCATCGAGGCAGATCCGCAAGATGATTACGTGGATTTTGGTGCCGCTGACCCGAAATCGCTCAGCCGGGATGAGGTAAAAGAAAAGTTGCTTAAGAGCGGGCTGTGGCCTGCAATACGCCAGCGTCCTTACTCCGTGATCGCTCATCAGAAAGACACCCCGCGCGACATTTTCATCTCGGCATTCAAGTCTACCCCAGTGGCACCCGACATGGACTTTGTCGTGAACGGGCAGGAGGATAGCTTCCAAAAGGGCCTGGATGCACTTACACAGCTTACAGATGGTGATGTGCATCTGAGCATGCACAGCGAAAACAATACATCCCGGGCTTTTACCGAGGCAAAAGGCGTGGTGCTGCATCGTTTCAAAGGACCTCATCCTGCAGGAAACGTGGGCATCCAGATACATCACATCAAGCCAGTCAATAAGGGTGATATCGTATGGTATCTCGATGTGCAGGATGTGATTACCATAGGCCGTCTTTTTGAAAAAGGGATCTATGATGCCAGCAAGGTCGTCGTGCTGAATGGGCCAGAGGTTTTGAAGCCCAGGTATTACCGGGTACTCAGTGGCGTGAACATCACAGCTTTCACCCAGGACAACATCCGGGAGGAAGAAGGTACCACCCCTCGCTTCATCAGCGGAGATGTGTTGTCCGGTGAAAAGATCCCACCGGATGGCTTCCTGGGCTTTTATGATGGACAGGTTACCGTCATCCCGGAAGGAGACAAGCCAGAACTGCTGGGCTGGCTGATCCCCAGAACGGATAAGTTCAGTGTGTCACGCACCTTTTTCTCCTTCCTGATGCCCTGGAAGAAATACCGGCTCAACACCAACATCCGCAGTGGAGAACGCCCCTTTGTGGTTACCGGCATCTACGAGAAGGTATTGCCCATGGACATCATGCCCATGCAGCTGATTAAAAGCATCATGATCAATGACATCGACAAGATGGAAAAACTGGGCATTTATGAAATTGCCCCGGAGGACTTTGCCTTGCCTGAATATGTCTGTCCGTCAAAAATTGAAATGCAGACCATCGTACGGGAAGGACTGGACTCCATGCAAAAAGAATTTGCCTAGAAGTTTTTGATCGAACATAAACCAAAAAATAAAGAACGTTGAAAGCTTTACATAATTTAGTGGAAAAGGTTAAGCCTCAGTTCGAAAAAGGAGGGAGGTTTCAAAAGTTTTACCGCACTTTTGAAGCTTTTGAAACCTTTTTGTTTGTGAAAGGCGATGTGACCACCCGCGGAAGCCATATACGGGATGCGATGGACATGAAGCGCACCATGTTTCATGTGATCATCGCCCTGACGCCGGTGCTGCTATT